>JBDTOD010000143.1:0-11264 GCA_039933415.1 bacterium | reverse complement strand
TTTCGACCCGGATCACCGGCCCACCTCCAGGTACCGCGGGCGCCATTCGCGTCATCGAGGTCGCACCGGGCAGCGCCGCCGCTGCCGCGGGCGTCCGCGCCGGCGACGAGCTGCTCAAGGTGGGTGACATCGATGTTGCCGACGCCAACTTCGGCGCCAAGCTTCGTGTGCGGTATGCCGGCCGGCCGAGCGGATCTCCGCTGCCGCTCATCGTGAAGCGCGGTACCGAGACGCTGACATTGAATGGCGTTCTCGCCTATGCGGCGTCGGCACCACGCATCGGAGAGGATCCGGCAGCGTCTGCACGCGCCATTCGACTACGCACCGGCATCCTGCGTGGCGTCGTCGACAAGTAGTTCGCGCGCTCTATCTGTTGAGCCAGTACGACATCTTGATCAGGAACGTATTCGACGGGTGCAGCGTCAGCAGATCGCGTACGTCGCCCTGGAAGTTCTCCGTGCCTTGCGCGTTCAGAAATCCCTGCCGGCCCTGGTTCCACACCGCGAAGAGCGTGGAGCCCGGCGCGTACTCCCAGCGGAACACGAGGTTCGACTGGTATGCCTTGTAGTTGAAGCCACCCGGATCGCTCGTTACCGACGTGTTGCCGAACGCGGTGTACCGATCCTCGTAGCGCTTCGCGCGCGGCGTCTGTGACAACTGCATCACGCCGCTGTACGTCCCCTTCGACACGAACGGTGACAGATACGCCTGTAGCGACACGTCCGGCGTGAACGTGTAGTTGAGCCGCATCGTCGCCGACGTCGTCGTCTGGTCGAGGTGCGCGAACGTGTAGTGTGTGCCGGCGGCGTCGTCGAAGCGGCCGAACCACTGGTTGTTCTGCACGTTGTGCGACCAGTTGCCTGACAGCGACGAGCTGAACGCGCCCGCCAGCTTGAAGTCGACGCTCGGGTTGAAGTTCACGTTCCAGTTCCGCCCGCCGTCGCCGCGGAAGAGGTTCATCGCGAAGCCCGGCACGATGGAGCGGCGGTCGTCGGCGTTGACGAACAGCCAGGGCGCCACGTACGGATCCTGGCGCACCGCGGGCCCGCCGCGCGCCTTGCGGTCGTCGTACGTGTTGCCGAGCTGGCCCACCGTGCCGCCCACGTGCAAGCCCCAGTTGTTCTTGAACGTGAGGTGCATGTTGGTGTTGTACGCCGCCTCGAGCGGGAGCCCGTCGGTGGACCAGCTCTGCCACCAGTTGTTGTTCACCTGGAGCCGCTTGTAATGCGTGCGCTCGGTCCGATCGAACAGACCCATCCACGTCGCCCACGTCTGCTGGTCGGCGCGCTGGAGATATCCCAGGTCATTCAATTCGAATCCCGGTGAGCGCCGCATGTACGCGCTCTCGAACATCAAGTGCTTGCCGCCCACCTTCCCCAGTCGCACCTCCTCGGCGTCGCCCTGCAAAACCGTGCGGTTCGGGTCCAGCGGAAGGTTGGCGTCGGGTCGCTGGTAGTAGTGCACCGCGCCACGCTGGATGTTCAGCATCGCTTCCTTGCTCGCCTGCACTCGGCTCGCGTCGAGCGAGCCGGAGATCTCGTACTGGTTCTTGAGAAACTTGTGGCGGAAGTCGACCGCACCCACGTACGCGTTCTGGGTGAGATAGGGCGACGACCACTGATCGATGCGGCGGTTCACGCCCGTGAACATCGCGCCGAAGCCGCTGTTGCCCTTGTTGAGATCCTGCTTGGCACGCACGACCGCGTAGTTGGTGCCCGGCTCGTACGTCGTGTCGCCCGGGCTTGCGACGCGCTGCGTCACCGCGTCGAGCACGCCGAGGCTGAACCCCTTGCCGAGCGTGCCGAGCATCTTGCCGGCGCCGAGGATGCGGGCGGGGCGTTCGGAGACCGTGTCGCCGTAGGTACCGGCGAGCGACGGCGTGCGGCCGATGCGGCGGCTGTAGAACAATCCCTCGCCGTTGCAGTTGACCGCGCTGCAGTTGACGCCGAACTGGAACTGTCCCCGGCCCGTCACGAAGAACGGGCGCCGCTCATCGAAGAACGACTCGTACGCCGTGAGGTTGAGCACCGACGGATCCGCCTCGACCTGACCGAAGTCCGGATTGATCGTCGCGTCGAGCGTGACGTTCGGAGCGAGACGGTACTTCACGTCGCCGCCGAGGTCGACGTGACCTCGGTTGGAGAACCGGTTGCGGACGATCTCGTTGCCCGCCTTGGTGACCACGTACGGCACTGCTTCGAGCTTGCGCGGCGGCTCGAGACCGGCGAGCCCCGTGACCGTGCCGAACTGCGACACGAAGCCCGGCTTGGATTGGCGGAGCAGCGGCCAGCTGAAGCGCTCCTGCGTCCGGTAGAGATCGCGGTCGATCATGATGCCGAAGGTGTGCTCGCGGTCGGAACCGTAGCGGAGCTGCGAGAGCGGGATGCGATACTCGGCGATCCATCCGAGCGAGTCGATCGAGGTGGCCACGTCCCACACGCCATCCCACGCGCTGTCCTCGTTGCCGTCGTCGTAGACTGCCTGGTCCATCTTGACGCCTGCGGCGTTGACGCCGAACTCGTAGCCCGTGCGCCGGTCGTGGTAGGAGTCGAGGAAGATCCACACCATGTCCGACGCCGTGTACGTGTCGCGCCGCTCGAGCAGCTTGATGATGCTGTCGGGATGCGGGTCGAACGCCCGCACGACGACGTAGAGGTTCGACGCATCGTAGGCGATCTTCGCGACCGTCTTGAAGCGCGGGTCCTTGTCCTCGCTGGGCCGCCACATGCGGAACTTCGTGATCTCGGGCGCGGTCTTCCAGATCGCGTCGTCGTCCTTGCCGTCGATCACGGGTGCGGCGTCGGTGTGGACCGCGTCGATCGAGCTGTCGGGAGACGCGTCCAACGCGATCGGGGTCGCCCCTTGTTGCACAGGAGACGCCGTCGCGGTGGTGGGGACCCTGGAACCGGAGACCGGTATGGCCGCCTGCTGAGGATCCTGAGCAGCGAGCGCGATGACCAGCAGCGCCGAGGTGACGAACATGGTGGGACTCCAAAGAAGCTGTCGTACGGTGGGCGTGCCTGACCACCCTGAGACAGCGTACGTTCCGAAATGGTTGGAAGGTTTCGCCCTGCTCGGTATTGAGGCACCTTTGGCGGTAGACCCGGTCCTCTTCCATAGGGCAGGATCGTTCAAGGACTTCGCTCACATGCAGATGCGCGTCGCGATCGCGCTGGCGTTCCTCGTCGCCGGCGGTTCCTGCAGGAGAGCGTCGGGCCGGGTTGAAGGTCCGCCCGCTCGGCTCCTCGGAGGTGTGCACAACACCGTCGTGGTGAACGAGTATCTCGCCACGCGGCTGCCGGTGCGCGTCGTGGACTCAGCGGGTCACGACGTGACGGTCAGTGGCGTGCGCTATCGGCAGACAGCTGGCGATCCGATCGCGCTGTCCGCGTACGGCATCGTGAAGTGCGCGCGATCATCGGATGCCGAGGTGCGCGCGACGCTCGGGACGTTGGCGTCGACTCTTCACGTGCTCTGCCGGCCCGTGGTCGATCTCAGAACGATGGGAGGCGCGGAGCTCGTGATCGGCGATACGGCGACAGAGCTGTCTCTCGTCGCGTTGGGTCCGGACTCACAAGTCGTCGCGCCGCTCGCGGGGAGCGTGGTGATCGACGACGCGAACGTCGCGTCCGTGCAGGGTCTCCGTGTGCGGGCGCGCGCGCCAGGCATGACGGAGGTGCACGTGCGGATCGGGAATTTTTCCCGAGGCGTGATGGTGACGACGTACGAGCGGGTTGGTTCGCTCGAAGGACTGCGGCCGGAGCAGCGGAATGTGCTCGTGCCGGTGCGGCTCGCACGCGGAGAGGCGCGGCGGTGGCGCATCCCGCGCGGCTTCTATCTCATAAGCATGAGCCGCGGCGCGAGCACCACGTCCGCTCCGAAGCTCGACTTCGGCGGAGTGCGCTGCGAGAGAGGGCTCGGCTCAGAGAGCTACCTGTGTCGTGCGTCGAGCGCGATGACCGTGATCGCGCATCGTCCGTTGAATTCGCCTGACGAAGGCGAGGGGAGCGGGCAGATCGCGATGCGGCGGATCGAGCCGTGAGTTTCAAGAGGCTTCACGGGGTCAGCATCGTTGAACGACGATGTCGTCGGCGCGAAAAGGGCACGACATCTCACGACCCGCTGACCCTACCGCCTACAGTGGATGGTCGTCCCGCTGCCACCAACCACCACACGCGCCCGCGCTTGAACCGCTGCGTCAGGCCGGCGCGCGCAGCGCGGCGTCGATCGACGAATTCGGATGCACGAAGCCGCGGAAGGTGCCTCCTTCCATCACAACACGCTGTTCTCAGCGGCGATGAAGAGTCGCACCCACCACCCGTCGCGCGGATAGACGACGCCGTAGCGCCGCCGAGCGTGCACGGCCGAGACGGCGAGCAGTGACTCCATGTCGTGGTAGCAGCAGACCACCTTGTCGAGCGAGACGTCGTCCGCCTGGTCCACCTCGGCGACGATCTCCACGAAGTCACCGGCTCGCATGGTGAGCCGAGCGCTCGTCGCTCGGCGTTCGCTCTCGCCGCGCGCCGCCGAGCGTTGCTCAGTCCCGCGCAGCGCGCGGAGCAGGCGCGCCGTCGACGCACTCGGACCACGACGCCGGGTATGTGGGCGAGATCCCCGCGCGCGTTCGCGTCGTCGAACACATCGGCGACGCCGCAGCAGCCAATCGCGCAGCTCATGGATTGTCCCGAACGCAGTATCGATGGAAGCGGTGGACTGTTTTCGCGCAGACGCAACCGCCGTTCAACGATGCTGACCCCTTGAAAACTCCCTACCGGTCCTTCAGTTCATACAGCTGGATCTGCTGCATGTACCACGGCGCCGGATTCTCGCCCGTTCCCGTCTGCGTGATCCGCACGAACTTCGTCCGCACCGGCGCGAACGCGATCGTCATCTGCGGACTGCCCTGCCCCTCGGCGACCGGGGCGCTCCAGGTCGACCCGTCCATCGAGACCTGCACGTGATATGCGCGCGGATAGCGCGGCGGTGGTGGCACCACACCTGGCTGCGGCGGACGGTTGGTGAACGGCTGCGGTGACAGGATCTGGATCTCCGCGAGCGTCGTCGCCTGTGGCAGCTCGAACTGGTACCACATCCCGTCCGTCTGTGGCGTGATGCTCGTCCACCCCGCTGTGCCGAACGCGCGAGCGGCGAGGTCACCGTTGACGCTCGCGCTTGCCTTCCACGTCGCCTGCTGCTGCATCAGTTGCGGCACTCGCGCTGCGAGCTCCGGATATGTCCACGCGGTCGTGCGCGCGCTCGTTGCCGCGCGCACTGCCGCCACCTGCATCGGCGTGACGAACGACGCCGTGTTCGTGAACGCGTTGCGCACGTACGACGCGACCGCGGCGACCCACTCGTCGGGCTGCTGCGCCTGCGACACCATGATCTGTCCCGCGTAGGTCTTGCGGTCGATCGGACCGGTGAGCCCGTGCAGCAGCACGTTGGCCACGTAGTCGGGATGTCCCGTCACGCGCGGTGAGCCGGCGAGCGCGGGCGCGACCGTGCCGCCGCCCGCGACCGGCGTGCCGAGTCCCGACTCGCCATGACACTGCGAGCAGGTCTCCTTGAACGTCGCCGCGCCGCGCTCCATCACGGCGCGCTGCGCGGGGGAGAAGTTGCGCCCAGCAAAGCTCGACGCCGGGTTGAGCATCTGCGCGCCGACGAGCCGCACCCCGCGCGCGCTGTTCGCCGCCACCGTCGTGCGGATCGTCGCGGCGGCGGCGGGAACGCGGAGCGTGTTCATCGTCATCAGCGCCTGCACGACGACGTCGGGCGACGCATCGTGCGCGAGCCGGCGATAGTCCGCGGCGAGCGACGTGTCGCCCGACTTGTACAACGTCTCGCTTGCGCGGATCGCCTGCACGCGCATGCGCGCGTTCGCGTCGCTCATCAGCTCGCGCACGAGCGCGGCGTCGAGCGCACCGAGTCCCTCGAGCGTCCACAGCGCGTGAAAGCGGGCGACGAGCATGGTGTCGCGCCGAGCCATCGTCGTGAGCGCGGGCACGACGGACTTGTCTCCGCGCAGTACGAGCTGCTGCTGCGCCATGTCGCGCCACCAGCCGTTCGCGTGGCGCAGGTGCCGCACGAGCTGCGCCGGCCGCTCGTCGTACATGCGGGGCCGAGTCGTGTCGCGCGGGCTGCCGTCGTACGTCAGGCGCCAGATCCTGCCGAGCCCGACGATCTTGTCGAGCTGATACTGCTCGACCTTGGCGCGCAGGTACGAGCCTTTCGGCGTCCACTGGCTTTCCTGGATCACGCCGTGATACATGTCGACGATGTACATCGAGCCGTCGGGCGCCGACTTGATCTCGACCGGACGGAAGAGCGGATCTCGCGAGCGGATGAACTCCGCCTTCTCCGACTGGTACATGTTGCGGAGCCGAACGAGCCCTTCGTCGTTGATCGGCCGCGCGCGTCGCACCACGCGCCCGACGACTTCGCCGTAGAAGTAGTCGCCGACGAGATCGGCGGGGAGCCGGCCGCCGCGGTAGACATTGGAGCCCGAGCCCGCGGTTGCTTTCGCGAGCGAGCCATCCGGCACGCGGACCACGCTCATTCCGCCCTGCATGTCGGCGAGCCCCAGCGGGGCACCCCAGATGTCGTCGAATCCGGCCTCGTACTTCGTCGAGTCGGCGAACGCACCGTAGACGATGGGAAACTGGAAGTACGAGGGCACGCCGCTCGCGCCTCCCTGGAACCACTGCTTGCCGTCGTCGTCCTGCGACGCACCCCACTGCGCGCCGTTGAAGCCAGTCGGCTCGCGAATCACACCGGCCGGCGTGGCGCGAATGCGGAACGCGTTCACGGTGCTGTACAGCCAGTTGTCCATCGACCAGAACAGCGACGACTGCAGATGCTCGACGTTGGCGAGTCGGCCGTAGTTCGTCGTGAACAGCTCCTTCTTGTCGGCGCGCCCGTCGCCGTCGGTGTCGGTGAGTTTGTAGACGTCGTTGCTGTTCGACTCCATCGTGAGGATCGCGTTCGCGCCGTACGGCGTGGCGAAGCGCGGGAACACGAGGCTGTCGGCGAACACCGTGTGCGTCTCGTAGATGCCGTCGTTGTTCCGGTCTTCCCACCGCGAGATGCGGCTCACGGGCGCGAGCTGATCGCGCGCGTCGGCGTCGAGCATGTACGAGCGGAGCTCGAGCACGAACATGCGGCCGTTGCCATCGAACGAGATCGACGCCGGCTGTTGAATCGCCGGCTCGGTGAGGATCGGCGTCATCCGGTAGCCCGGCTCGAGCAGGAAGCGTTGCTGCTCGTCGGTTGGCGATACGGGCAGCACGGGCTTCTTCGGCGAGAGATCGGCGCCGGCGAACGGATCGACGCGTGGCGGAGCGGTCGGCGCGGCGGCCCGCGGCGACGCGGACGCCACCGCGGGCCCTGCGGGCGGCGGCGACTCGGGCACGGGGCGAGACGCCCCTCGACCGGAGAAGCAGGCCGCGCCGGCCAGAAGTGTCGCGCCGGCGAGCCCGAGCCGCAGGCCCTGCCAATTCTCGCCCTGGAAACTCTCACCCATGTCGTCGACCTCGCTGAAGAGCCCAGCTCGCTGGAACGTCCGCTTCATTCATCTACGAAGCAGCTCGTGCTTATGCTGAACGACAACCAAACTCCTCGCCGGGCGATCGTTTCGCCAGCCGAGACAAGCTCCGGTCCGCAATGGGGTTTTCACGCGGAGGCGCGGGGGGGACCGCCGAGGCGCGGAGAACTGCTCCACCGGGAACGCAACCGGCTCGAGCGCAGGCAATGAAGACGAATAGCTCGAAGACTCTGGGGGTGCGACGGACAGATCTCTCCACCGCAGCCCCAAAGAGCATCGCTGTTTTTGCAGTCCTCTGCGCCCCCGCGTCTCCGCGTGAAATCACCGGAGGAAATGGCAAAGGCAGTTGCCGCTCTCCGCGCCTCGCCGTTCCCCCGCGCCTCCGCGTGAAAATCCATTGCGGAACCGAGCCAGCACGAGCGCTCGTACGTCCATGCCACCCGTTCGCCCGACTACCGCGCGAGCACCGGCCGGTCCATCGTCGCGTAGAAGTCGCTCAGAATCGCGTCCCGATCGAAGTTCTCCCACACGACGATCGTGCGCGGATTGCCGGGACGCTCTTCCCATTTTCCGTCCACGAGTTGAGGAGCCGGTACGCGACGTGGGTGCGCCCACGCGGCGTTCTTCACGATCGATACGGCCGCCATGTCGTAGAGCGCGCGCGACGGCGGCGTGCCACTCAGTTTGATGTGGTCGAACAGATCGACGGAATAGTCACCGAACGTGGCGAACGTGCCGCCATTGCGCCCTTCTATAGGATGCCGGATGCGCGGGCCCTTGCCCGGCATCCGGACGTGGACCTCGTCGCGCGAGACGCGGACGTGGTCTGTCCCCGTCGGCTTGCCGTAGCGGACGACGGCCATCTCGAACGGAACGGTCGTCGAGTCGATCACGAACTGCAGCGCCCCCTCGTCGTTCTCCTGGTTGTACTCACCGGGATCGGGATAGTTGGAGCCGAGCCAGACGATGCGCACACGCTGCGCCAACGCCGGATCCTTCTTCAGGGCGAGCGCGATGTTCGTCAGCTTGCCAACCGGGACGAGCACGAGCGTGGTGCGGCTGCGCACGAGTGATTGGCGGAGGATCGCGTCGACCGCAGCCGACCCGTCGAACGATTTTTCACCGATGTGCGGCGCGATCTCGGCGAACGAGCCGTTGGCGCCGCGAATCACGGGGAAGACTTTGCTCAGCCCGGCGAGCGTGACGATCCGTTCGGCTTCCTTCGCCTGCATCTCGACGTCGCCGCCACCGCGGGTACGGTTCACGGTGATGCCCTCGACGTCGAACACATCGCCGCTGAACAGCATGTAGGCGATCGCGTGCTGGTCGTCGAGCTCGTTGTTGGCGTCGGTGTCGAGCAGCACGCGGATGAGCGGCTTCGGCGTCTGCGCGGCGAGTGGCGCGAAGGCGAGGATGCCGAGCGCAATCGATGCGGCGAGCGTTAGGACGTGCCTGTTCATCTGGCTCCGGTTTCGTATGCTGCGACGATCTTCCATCGCATTCCCGTCCATCGCAAGCATCCGGAGGGCCCTCCCCTTGCACAATCATCATAGCCGTGATAACATAGCTATGGCCATAACGAGATGGCCACCTACCTCATACCCCGAGCACCACGTGCCGAAGCGCAATCGCGGCGCCGAGAAACCCGCACCGGCCACGGGTCCCGACCATCGCCCCGTGATCGAGGTCGCGGCGGGCGTGTTCAAGGACACCTGCCTTCAGCTCCTCGATCAGGTGCGCGATCAGTCCGTCGAAGTGATCGTCACCAAGCGCGGGGAACCGGTCGCGCGCGTCGTGCCGGCGAGCGGGAGTCTGCCGAGCGCATTCGGGTTCATGCGCGGAACCGTGACCGGGCGTGGCGATATCGTGTCGCCCGACCCCGAGGCGTGGGGCGACCTCGCGTGATCAAGCCCGCGCGCCGTGCGGCGGCACGCGGAGGGCGGCCGAGCGTGTGGACGCCCGCGGAGCTCGCAAGCTACGACGGTCCCCTGCTGCTCGACACGCACATCTGGCTCTGGCACATCGAGGGTGACGCGAGCCTGATGGCCAGCGACACCACGGCACTGCTCGACCGGAGCGGGGCACGGTCGCAGCTTCTCGTGTCGGACATCTCGTACTGGGAAGTGGCGGTCAAGGCGGCAAAGGGGAAGATCTCCTTCGCCGTCGACGCCGCGTCCTGGCTTCAACGTGCCGAGAAGGCACCGGGCATCCAGTTCCGCGCGCTCGATCGAGCGGTGCTTCTGTTGAGCACCAGACTCGCCGGCGCCGCGCACAGCGATCCGGCCGACCGGATGCTCATCGCGCTCGCGCAGCTCGAGAGCATCCCGCTCGTCACGGCGGACAAGCTGATCGTCGAGTACGCCAGGGCCAATCCGGGGACGCCGGTGGTGGACGCGAGGGGGTGAAGCCCTCAAAACGCGATCAGCTGGGCATCATGTCTCGATACCGGCTGCCACCTGCCGATACTGGAAGCCAGTCCTCGTGTCGCGTTCCCGCTTCCCCCCTCGCCATGCAGCCCGCGTTTGTGCTAGACCCGATCTTCCTCGCCGCCTACACCAGCGACGCACTCGAACAGTTCAGCCGTCGCGACCTGCTCGAGTTGCTCGAGCGTGCTCGGACGAACAACGCGCGTCGCGGCCTGTCCGGTCTCCTGCTCCACGCGGGAGGCAACTTCCTCCAGGCGCTCGAGGGCCCCGAGAACGTCGTGCGCGAAATTCTCGCCCGCATCGAGCGGGACCCGCGCCACCGCAACATGCAGGTGCTCTTCTTCGACCACGTGCCGGAGCGGCTGTTCGCCGACTGGTCGATGGGATTCGAGGAAGCGCGCGGGCTGAACGAAGCGGACCATCCAGGCCTCTCGGCGTTCATGCAGCGGGACACCCGCTCGCCCGCGACGGACCACGGCGTGATGGAGCTGCTCCGGTCGTTCAGGAGCATCTCAGCGCACTGACCCTACAGCGCGCCACCACGCAGCAACCAGACCGCGACCGCCACGGCGGCCGCGAGGAGCAGCAGATGGACGGCGCATCCCACCGCCTTGAACACGAACTTGACTACGAGCCACAGGGCGACGAGGCCGATGGCGAGCCAGAGGAAGATCGTCATTCCCTGATTCTACCACCGGTTCGTGTGATCGACACCGCATGGCGACGCTAAACCGCGCCCGCCACCGGCCGATACTCCGGAGTGACGACCACCTCCGCTCACTCCGATGACCATCCTCCGCTCCGCGCTCCGCTCCGCGCTCGCCACTTCTTCAGCGCTCCTCCTCGGCGGCTGCCCGCTCGTCAAAGGGACGGAGCCGACCGTGACGGCGACGCCAGTCGGGATCACCGTGGTGCAGGGGAACGGGCAGAGCGCCCAGGCGGGGCGCGCGCTTCCTGTCGCGATCGTGCTGCGCGTCGTCGACGACAAGGGACGCGGCGTGCCGAAGCAGGCCGCGACCCTCATCGTCGCCTCCGGAGGCGGGACGATCTCGCCGGCGACCGTCGTCTCCGACAGCCTTGGCGAGATGAAGCTCACGTGGACCCTCGGCCAGACGACCGTCGTGCAGACCGTGATGGCGACGCTCGATGGCACGCAGGGCGCGCTCGTCGCCGCGACGGCGGTCTTCCCCGCGCTCGTCCTCGTGGCGCAAGGTCAGTCGCAGTCGGGCAAGGTCGCGACCGCGCTCAAGAACGACGTCGTGATCCGTGTCGTGGGCGGCGCGAACCAGCCCATGGTC
>JBDTOD010000142.1:0-11373 GCA_039933415.1 bacterium | reverse complement strand
CGTCGGCGACGTCGCTTGCGTGGTGGACATGATTGAGACCGTGGTGCGTGGTGAGTGGAGGGGTAACGACGAAGCGATCAGCGAGCCTTGCCGACCAGCGCGCGCACGCGCGGGTCGCGAAGGTAGAGGCTCACCCAGATCAGCGTGGAGACGTAGACGCCCGACAGGATATGCGTGAAGAGCGGGTTGCCGACGCGCAGATGCGTCACGACCGCGCCGCCAAAGTATCCCGTCCAGAGCACGGCGCCGAGTGGAGCGGTGCGCGGCACGAGATAGAGGACGAGGCACACGAGCGCGATGACTCCGATCACGAACACCTGATCGGGCGCGAAGCCGAGCTGAACACTTCCTTCGACAGCGGCCTTTGCGCGAATGAGCTTCATCCCCGCATCCATCGCCAGCAGGACTGCGACGATGCCCGTGAGAATGCGGCTGGT
The DNA here is from genome assembly GCA_039933415.1 of bacterium. Lineage (GTDB taxonomy): Bacteria > Gemmatimonadota > Gemmatimonadetes > Gemmatimonadales > Gemmatimonadaceae > AG11. The sequence continues at coordinate 10,936 of JBDTOD010000142.1, read as the reverse complement.
CCAGAGGGCGGCCTTGCCAGGCGCGCGCGTCGTGGTGGGGCGGGAGGCGGCGTACGTGATGTCGTCGAAAGCTGAAGCGGCCATGGTGATCTCCAGTAAGGGGTTCATCCACATAGACCGCCCGTGTGCCGAAAACTCATCGGTCCCGCGACAGCTTTCGCGCCGCGGGACCGTAAGTCGCTGTCCATGCACAGCTTACGAGTCGAGACGGGAAGGGTGTACTTGGCGCACACTCTCTCACGGGCGGGGTGTGGGCCTGTTCGTCGTGCCCCGAAGTAAGGAGGTAGACATGGGATTCATCGAGCGCGGAGCCGGGAAGCAGTCGCTGGCGGGAACTACACGCCGCCCAGCAAGCCCTCAAATGGACAACGGAGCCGCAAGGCGCGGCTTCGTTGGACTCCATCGATCGTGTGACTCAGCGCGCTACGGGCACTCTGGCAGAGCCAACAGATTGTTTGGCTGATAGCCGTCTGGCTCCGTCGTGAGATACTGAGGCTTCAGATGATGCCATCCGATTCGCACATTCGCGCGCACGTTGTTGACCGAGGTGTAGAAGGTCCACCTCCCGGTCTTCATACCGGCAATCGCTTCATCTTCGCCGAGCTTCCAGCGACTACCATCGGCGTTGAGTCCGCCGATGTTGCGAATTCGCTCGTAGAAATTAGTGCGGTCCGCCTTGTTGATGCAACGGACCTGAATGTCAGCGGCCATGGTATACTTCCTCATGCTCTTGACGACGATGCGCCTCTCGGCGAAGATCGTCATGCTGTAAATGTTCGACCCGTCACGGAAGTGTGCCGGGGTACTACGCCGGAGGGCGGCGTTGACGCGCCTACCCTCCGGGTCCTGCGGGGTCCTGCGTCGTGCTATGGCGGCGGCATGGTTCCCCCGTCGGTTGGGGTTGGTGGAGAGCCCGAGTATCGCACTCGGCGGCGCGCGACTGCCAAGGACCGGCCGGTCACTAGACGCTCCCCCGTGATGGCACACGACGGCCCCAGCGTTGCAACGCTGAGGGTCGTCGTGTCATTTCGGGCCCCTGAGGGACAGGTACCCGCGAATTTGTGCGTCCACGTAGTTCCACTCGGCGTCGCTCATGTCGAGGGGCAGATAAATGACCAACGGCTCGCGTCCCGGCAGCTTCACTGGTACGGCCTCTTCCTTGGCCGGATCATGACTGCGGCCCGGCGGCGGCGGGGCGTGTGCAGGCGTGGGTGCCGCATTGCCGTTGGGCTTCCCTGGGGACTTGGACTTCGCCGCTCGTCCGCCCTCAGCGACCGTGCTCAATCCCCGCTCATGGAACAGTGGCGAAGCGGGAATGCCAGCTTCCTTGATTGCGGTGAGGTAAAAGCGGGTGGCTTTTCGCAGAACGGAGCCACCTGCACCCCCACCGGTCCGCAGCCGGTCGATCAATTGGCCGAGCGTTGCCGAAGTGATGTCGAGGTCGCGCAGAATATCGCTATACGCGTTGTCGATCACATCACCGAGCACGGTCTGCCACGCCTCGGTGCCCACCGCGCTCACCAGCGAGTGCATGATCGGGGATACCACCCCATCGTCATCGGTCAGCTGGAAGAACCGCAGCGTCGCGCGCAGCTGCGCGCGAGAGGTTCCCGACATGTTTCCCATCATCGAGCTGTCGATGGCCTTCGGCACAACGGTCTTTTTGAGCCGAATCACGAAGCTCTTGAAGCCCTCAAACGGACCATACGGCAGGGGCAGCTTCGCTTCCTTCGCTACGGTTCCCATGGCAGCCTCTGGTGGATGACCTACTTGACAACCCGCATTGGAGCAGTACGATGACACTGATTGAGGCAGGAAATGAGGCGGGACGCTTTATCATAGTCCGCGCCTATGAAGATGAGCCGAAGATGATGTGGGCGCAAGCGACAGATTATCGTACTGTCACAGTCGCACAGTCCACTGGAGGCGTAACGATAGATATACCAATCGCTTACATTTACGAATATTCTGACGATCTCTTTAGAACCCTGCAATTTGCCCACGCTCGAAAGGACTCGGAGTCTCTTCGGGCGCTGTGGGAGCGAGCGGTTCACCCATACCGAGGCAAGCATGGCCGCGAAGAAGAAGCAGACCGGTCCGAAGCCTGAGACGCTGGCGATCGAGGGCAATTGGAAGGATGCGGTAGCTCACGCCCTCACGCGCGGAAAGCCTTCGGCCGCGAATCCTAAACCGAAGAAGAAGCGAAAATGATACTTGACACACACTCGTGCGTGTAGTATCATATTAGCACCTCACCACAACGAGATATGCCGAAAGTCAGCCGCACGAAGTCACCGCTTGATGCCAAGATCCCACTCGCCTGCGCAGACGAGCGGGCGGCGGTCGAGTTCTTGGAGCAGCAGCGGTGGGGCGGCACGCCGTCGTGCCCGCGCTGCGGCGACACGGACGTGCGCATGATGCTCGGAAAGGACGGGGAGCGGAACGCGCGGTTCCTCTGGAAGTGCAAGGGCTGCAAGCAGCAGTACACGGTGCGCGTTGGGACGATCATGGAAGACAGCCTGATCGCGCTGCGCCACTGGTGCCTCGCGTTATACCGCGCCGCTGCATCGAAGAAAGGCGTCAGCGCATTGCAGATTCAGGGCGAGACGGGCCTGAGCTACAAGAGCGCGCTGTTCCTGATGCACCGCATTCGGTGGGCGATGGCACCAGCGAACGACAACGAGCCGAAGCTTGGCGCGAACGGCGAGACGGTGGAGTTTGACGAGACGTACATCGGCGGTAAGCCGCGCGGCCATGCGCGCTACCAGACGAAGGCAGACGGCACGAGCAAGTCGGGCCCCGCCCTCGATTTCTACAAGCGCAAGACGCCGGTCGTCGGTGGCGTCGAGCGCGACGGTCGCGTGAAGGCGCGCGTAGTGATGAACGTGACCGCGCCAGAGTTGGCGAACACGTCACCGCCATGGTGGACCCGAGCTCACACCTGAACACGGATCAGGCGCAAGCGTACAAGGCGATCGGCCTGACCTTCGCCAGCCACGATCGCATTCGCCACAACGTCGGCAACTACGTCCGCTACGACGTGGACGGAACGCAGATCACAACGAACCGCATTGAAAGCTTCTGGGCGGGGCTCAAGCGCCAGATCGGCGGGACGCCACAGCGTCAGCCGGAAGCACCTACACCGCTACGTGGCGGAAGCGGAGTTCAAGTACAACAACCGCCAACTGTCCGATGCCGAGCGCACGGTGAAGCTGATCCAGGCCAGCGACAATCGCCGCCTGACGTATGCCGAGGCGGTGGCGCGGCCCCGCGACGAAAAGGGGCGCTACAAGTGGCGCTAATCCCCGTCGCTCACCCTTCCGACTCCGGAAATGAAAGATGTGCGCTAAGTACACCCTTCCCCTCGAGTCGCATCGGCAGGCCGAACAGTGGGAAGAGCGTCTCCACGTCGAGATACGACGTCATGCTCGTGATCCGGTCGTCGCTCAGCTCGAGCATGAGGAGCGCCCACGGTGTGGCCCCGCCGTCCCGATACTGGGCGAACGCGGGCGTTCCTCCGCTCGCATCCACCGGCACCAGTCGCGAGCCCCTGCAGCCGATGCCGAACGACAGAAGCCACTTCGCGATCGACTCGTGTCCCTGCAGCCAGAGCTCGTATGGCGGCATCGAGAGCGTCGCTTCCTGGTGCAACAGCTTCGTCAGCGCGGCGACGTCGTATCGCTCGAACGCCTCCACGTACTTCGTGACGAGCTGACTCTGCTCGTCGGACAGCGCGCGCGGGACCACGGCGGGATTGCGCGTATCCAGCGTCGCACGCGCGCGCTGCAACGCGCTGTTCACCGCGGCCACGCTCATGTCGAGCGCCTCCGCCGTCTCGGCCGCCGACCAGTTGAGCACCTGCGTCAGCAGCAGGACCGCGCGCTGCCTCGGCGGCAGGTACTGCAGTGCCGCGACGAACGCGAGCCGAATACTCTCGCGCAGAATCGCACGCTCGGCCGGATCCACCGTGCCTTCGGCCGGCAGCGCCATCGCGTCGGGGATCGGCTCGACCCACTGCTCCCGCTCACGCTTCGGGAGCGACATGTCCGCGGCAACGACGCCGGGCATCTCCGAGATCTCGAGCGGGCGCACCCGTCGGCGGCTCGACGACGAGAGCGTGTCGAGGCAGACGTTGGTCGCGATGCGGTAAAGCCACGTCTTGAGCGACGATTGCTCCTTGAACCGGTCGAGCGACTTCCACGCGCGCAGCATCGCCTCCTGCACGGCATCCTCCGCGTCGACGACGGAGCCGAGCATCCGGTAGCAGTGGCCCGTGAGGGCGGAGCGATGTTCTTCGAGAAGAGTGGCGGCGGTCATCGGTCGTGACGTCCTGTGCGGCGGCGGTGCCTCACGATGCCAGCGGCGCCAGCGCTCGGCAAGTGCTCCCGCCGCCACGATTCATTCGATGTCTGCGCTCTGTTCCAGCCTTCCTCCCTAGTCCTCGATCTCGGTGAACATCACTGGCGCGAGGCCGTCCAGGCTGGCCGTGATGGTGTAGGTGCCGGGAGTGCCACTCATCGTGAGCACGACCTGAGACTGACCACCCGCATCCGTCGTCGTCGTCGAGTTGTCGAGCGTCTGCGTGCCACTCACCGTCCATGTCACCGCGGCGCCGGAAACGCCGTTGCCGAACTGATCGACCGCCTTGATGATGAGCGGAGTGGCCGCCGATCCCGCCGAGACGGTCTGGCCGTCACCACCGACCAGACTCACCGTCGTTGCTGGGCCGGCTACCGCGGTTGCGGTGATGATCGACGTTGCACCGGTGCTCGTCGTGCCGATCAAGGTGTCGGCGCCGGCGACTGTGCCGAGCGTCCAGTGTACGACGGCGTCGCCGCTCGCATCGGTCGTGCTCGTTGCCGCGTCCACCGAACCGCCACCCGACCGGACTCCCCACGAGACGACCGCGCCCGCCAACGGCTGCTCACTCTGCGTGAGCTTGATGCTGATCGGCGTGGCGAGTACACCACCGACGACACCGGTCTGTGCCTCGACGCCCGAATTCTCCGTGAGCACCAGCGCCACCGGGATGGGCACCTCGGTGGCGGTAGAGTCCGAGCTGCAGGCGAGCGCGGCGGATGCGAACACGATGACTGCCCCACCGAGCAGCTGGCGACGAAGTGCGATTGCGTGCATGACGGCTTCCCTCCCTTTCATCCCTGAAAGAGCCATGGGTTGTGAGTCGATGCACGTGTCGTGTTCACTCAGCGAGTGCGGGTGGGGCGCGATCGCTCGAGAGCAGGCGCGTGCATGCTAGCGTGGGATTCAACACGCAAGCGGCGCTCTACCCCGCGGTCTTCTCGACTTCTTTGTGAACTCTTTGTGCGCGCCATCATCTCGTCGAGCGGCCTCGCCAGGACGCGCTCAACGACTCGCGGCACGCGCGCGTAGATGATTGAATATCGACGCGCGAACGGCGCTGCTACGCGCTCACGATCGCCAGCAGAAATCCGTCGTAGCTCTTCCCGCCGACGGTCTGAATCGCCGTCGCCGACACGCGCGGCTCCTTCGCGAGACGCTCCGTCATCCGTCGTATGCCCCGGATATCCGGGTCGTCACTCGCAGCATCGGCGACCTTCCCGTCGCGTACCACGTTGTCCACGACGATCACCGTTCCGTCGCGTGAAAGCTTCAACACGGCGTCGAAGTACACGTCGCTACTCGCCTTGTCGGCATCGACGAACACGAAGTCGAATGGCTCCGCACCAGCCGCAATCATCGCGTCGAGCGTGTCCGACGCACGACCGAGCACGATCTCCACGCGATCGCTCACTCCGGCGCGCGAGAGATTCCGCTTCGCCACGTCCGCGTGATGCTCGTCGATCTCGAGCGTGATCACCTTGCCGTCACGCGGCAGCGCGCGCGCCAGCCAGATCGTGCTGTACCCGCCGAGCGTGCCGATCTCGAGGATGCGCCGCGCGCCGTGAATCCGCGCCAGCAGATGCAGCAACTTTCCCTGCGGTGGCGTCACGCTGATCGGCGGCAATCCTTCAGCGACGTTCGTCTCCATCGCCGCACTCAACGCCTCGTCGGCGGGGAGCAGGTTGCGCGTGAAGAACTCGTCGACGTCGGCCCAGGTAGATGTCATTGCGTGGCGCTCGGCTTGAGGAGCGCGTAGGATCGAGTGTCCGCGCGACGCTGTCAAGGCGCGGCGAGTCTTTGAGACTCCTCTCACGCCCCGCGCGTGAGCCCCTGCCCCGAGATCTCCAGCGTGAACACGTAGTCGAACGTGAACGCATACCCGCTCGACCGGCCGTCCGGCAGTGAAACGTGCAGCCCGTCCGCGTCGCGCGTGTGCTCGAGTGGCGCGCGGACGCCGAGCAGCTCCACACGCTCCACGACACCTGACGCATGCGGTGCGCCGACAGCCAGCGACTTGATCGTGATCCGCTTGCTCTCCGGCCACGCCATCGCGAAGGCGTAGAGCTTTCCGCCCTTCTGCACGAAGCGCAGGTCTTCGCCCGTGTAGGGCTTGTTGCGTCCTTCGTTGAAGCCTTGCTCGCGCAGCGCCGTCGTCGCTTGCACCGACGGCCCCTCGCCATAGACCGCCCACGGCCTGCTGCCGAAGATGGCGCGGCCGTTCACGTTCATCCACCGCGTGAAGTCGGCGACGAACGCGAGCTCGTCGTCGTCGGGCGTGCCCGCGCCCGGAAGAGGCACGTTCAGCATCAGATTGCCATTCTTGCTCACGATGTCCACGAGCATCTGCGCCACCATCGTCGGCGTCTTGTAGCCGTGCCGCGCGAGGACGGGGCGCGAGTAGTGCCAGTCGCCGATGCAGGTGTCGGTCTGGAACGGCAGCGGCTGGATCTCGTTCGCCACGCCGCGCTCGATGTCCCACACCATGCACTTGCGCTGCTCCGGCGTGAGCACCTTGCCCGTGATCACGCCCTCGAGCTTGCCGTCATGCCGCTTCATGCTGCGGTTGTAGTAGTACGCCGCCAGCCGGAGCCCGACGTCACTGATCGGATGGAGCGGCAGCGCGGTGTCGTCGAAGTAGACGAGGTCGGGATCGTGCTGGTCGATCAGGTCCACCGTTCGTGCATAGAACCGTTCGCAATACGCCTTGTCCGGAACGCTGCTGCCGCGCGCGGCATCCCAGTCCCACACGAGACCCTTGCCGGGCGCATGCCGCTGTTCGTACAGGTCCTGCGGATCGAGGCCGTCCCACCACTGCCCCTTCCCCTGCGCGCGCGTGAGTTTCCCGTCGTAGGACACTCCCGCGTACGGTCCGCCCTTATCGGCGCCCTGCGCTGGCTCGTACCAGCTCCACGCGTGCGCGGCGTGCACGGACACGCCGAAGCGCATTCCCGCGCGCCGAGTCGCGCGTGCCCATCCGCCGATCAGATCCTTCCGTGGACCGACGCGCACCGAGTTCCACGGCTGGTGTCTGGAGTTCCACAGATCCAGGTTGTCGTGGTGGTTCGCCAACGCCATGAAGTACTGCGCGCCCGCCTGCTGATACAGCGCCACGAGCTCGTCGGGCCGCCATGCCTCGGCGCGCCACTGATGGATCACGTCCTTGAAGCCGGACCTGGACGGATGACCATAGCGCGCGGCGTGCGCGATGTACTGGCGATGACCCTGGATGTACATCTGCCGCGCGTACCAGTCGCCCTGCTCCGGCACGCACTGGGGACCCCAGTGCGCCCACATGCCGAACTTCGCGTCGCGAAACCAGTCAGGAGTTTGATATTGCGCGAGCGATGCCCAGGTCGGCTCGAAGGTGTCGGCGCTCCGTGCACGACCGGAGGCGCGCGCGACGTTGGGCAGCATGAGACCGGCGGCGGCGGCCGCGCCCGTCTGGATGAACTGGCGTCGTGTGGGCGACATCAGCGTCTCAGGTATCCCGTCGAGTCGACAGGATAGAATCGAAACGGCATCTCGCCCGAGACGTACATCGTGTCCGTGCTCATCGGCAGGTCGGCGTTGAAGTAGTACCGCAGCACGTTGCCCATCACGTTGACCAGTGTCACCGACTCGGTGAACGCGCTGTTTCCGCCGGCGGGCAGGTGGAAGGCGCCGAACGCTCCGAACCGCTCGCGGATGAACGCCACGGACACACTGTCGGGGTGTGACATGAAAAATGGATCGGCGAAGCGGCTGCCATGGTCGCCGACGATGAGGATCAGCGGCTCGGGCCGCGAGTCCTCGAGCAGCGTCGTCACGGCGTCGAGCACCATGCGGTCCACGCAGCGCAGCTGCGCGATGTACGCCGCGCGCCCCCGATCGGCGACGACGCCTTCCTTCCCGGGGACGATCGGACGGGCGATGGTCCGGCACTGCTCGTCGAGATAGTACGGGATGTGCGGCAGCAGAAAGTGGGCGAACACGAATGCGGCGGTAGTGTCGGCCGGCATCCCGCGGAGTGCCGCCATCGCCCGCACGTCGTACAGCGCATCGACGTCCGTGCCGGGCAACGATCGGATGAGCGACGACTTCAAGACCGCGCGCCGAAGCTCCGTGCTGATGATCGCGCGGCGCAGGTCGAAGTGCGGCCGAGCGTTGAACCGGACGTCGGCGATCGGGCTCTGCTGGGTGGCGGTCCACCACGCCGACGGGATGAGCACGTACTTGTAGCCTTGCGTTTTCAGGAACCGCGCGGTCCGGTTGTTCTCGACGAGGTACTTGGGCAGCACGTAGCTCGCGTTGTCGACTCCCGCATCCTTCGACAGTTGGGTGAGAAGGGTCGAATTCAGCAGCGACGGCATCGAGAGGATCGTCTGCGTGTAGTTGCTCTGCATCGTGCGTGGCAGCACGAAGCCGAGCGCACGAAGGCTGTCCTCGAACGGCGCGTTGTCGAACTGCAGCACCTCGCGCAGCCGTTGCGAGTTGAGATGCCCGTCGAGCACGATCAGGTAGATGTCGCGTTTGGGCGTATTGCGCTCGGAGAGAACCGGCCCGGACACACGAACCGGCGCCTCGAGCTGGCGCACGAGCGTGCTCGCCTTCGCCTTGTCCGGCCGGCCGAATCGCGCCTGCACGCCTTGCGCGACGACGACGGCAACGAGGAACAGGGCGAACCGCGTCATGAACGAGTTGATCGCAACGAGACGCGGGAGCGATTGCCGGAAGAGCCAGGCGATGATGGCCACGCTGGCGAGTACGCCCAGCGGGACGAGGAGAATGGGACGTGAGAAGCGCCACGTGACCGCTGTCGCCGCGCGCTGCGCCGGAGAGTAGAAGAAGAACCAGGCGACGACGATCATCGCGAGCAGGGCCGCGAGCTGCTCGGCGCGATCCGACTTGTCGATCAACCGCATGATGACGAGCATCAGCGCCAGCGCGACCGCCGCGATGAGCGCGACGACGCCGGTCACCAACGCGAGATCGGCACCCTCGTACTGCCCCACGCCGCGCGCGGCGATGCCCAGCACGAGGGACGCGGCGAACAGGATGGGATAGAGCAGTCCACCGTAGCGCCGCACCACCTACACCTCGCGCCGCCGCATGAGGTAGAGCGTGCGCTCGGAGTCGCCGACCCGCTGCTTCGTCTCGGTGGACCAGCGGCGCTCGAACGCGCGCTCGAATCCGTCGATCGTGTAGTCCGGAAAGATGTCGGCGCGATTCGTCAGCAGTCGCGCCACCTGCGAATCGGACTTCGGCACGAACTCGATGACGAGCGACCGGCCAAGCCGAGCGAAGAAATCCGCGACGCGAGTGAGCGGAATGTTGTTCGCGATGGCGAGGTGGTGGACGAGCGCGAGCGCCATCACCAGGTCGACCGGGCCGCGTTCCTCGAGCGACAGACGCTCTTCATGAGCCCAACCGGTCGCCGGCGAAGGATTCATCAGATCGAGCTGCAGCGGCAGGAGCCCGGTCTCGCCCTTTTTCCGCACTTCGCGATAGTTCACCTCGACGGCGGCCGGATCGATGTCGAAGCAGACGACCGACTCGGCCACTTCGCGCGCGACCCGGCTGAACATCCCCGTGTTGCCACCGAGATCCCAGACGGTCGTGGGTTTGGCGGCGGCGACGAAGTCGCGCACGAGGCGGCGCTTCGCGTTCACGCCCTCGTCCGAGTAGTTGTGATCGGAGGTGTAGCCGACCCATTCCGTGCCTGCCGGCTCCCACGTCTGCGCCTGCACTGCGCCCCGCAGGCTCGCGACGAGACCCATCACCGCTCGGGTGCTGACGCTGCGCGATCCGGTGACCTCGGCCACGGACTTCGATTCGTAGCGACGCATCGCACGCGCGTGCAGATGCACGTGCAGCATGACGCTCGGCCTCAGCCAGCTGCGCCGCGGCAGCAGCGCGCTGGCGAGGTCGAGCGGGATGCCGTCGAGGTACTCGCGCTGCAGTCGGCCGCACCGAGCGTCGCGCCCGCTCATGAGCGCGAGCGGCGCGAGGAAATGCTCGCAGAACTGCTTGTATGCTTTCCACGGGCGCCCGTCCACATGGCGCTCGAACGACAGCGTATCGATGAAGAGTGGACGTCCGTCCCGGAACTGGACGTTGTACGCGCTCGCGTCGCGAAGCACGAAGCCTCGTGCGAGTGCGCGCTCCTGCACGTCGAGCGTCAACAGCGCGGCGTCCTTGAGCTGCCCGAACGACCACTCGTACGGATACGAGATGAACGGGATGCGGGCGGGCTCGATGACCGTGTGCGCATCCGGTGCCGCAGCGAACGCAACGCCGGCGGTGCGGTGCGCAACGAGCAGATCGTTCGCTACGAGGTCATCGTACAGTCCAGACGATACACAGGCGTCGTACTCTTCCGCGAAAACCTGATTGACCTGCCGGTACAGCGTACCATTCGACGTGAAAACGAAGCCGCTCGGATCCCGGAACGAACCGCCGACGACTTCGGCGATCACTGGTCCTTGCGCCCGAACAGTCTGCGGACGCCGCGCATGACCGACTCGCGCGCGATCTTGACCGTGGTCGTCACGGCGAGGATGCCGGCGATGACCACCTGAATGATGAGACTACCAGC
>JBDTOD010000141.1:0-11434 GCA_039933415.1 bacterium | reverse complement strand
ACAACGCGCTCAACCCGATCATGGCGGCGGCGTACCTGCTCGAGATGAACGCCGAGAACCCGGTCGCCGTGCGCGACTACGCGGTGCGCATCGCGCGCGCGGCGGAGACGGGGGCGGCGACGGCGGCACGCGTCGGACGCTTCATCAGGCAGGAGCCCCTGCTCGGCCTGCGTGAAGTGACGGTGGATCTCACCGTGATGGTCGAAGAGGTCGTCGCCATGACGCGCCCGCTCTGGCAGGAGCGAGCGAAGGGCGGGATCATCCGCTTCGATCAGACGCTCGTGAAGGGCGCGCTGATCCGTGGGATCGCCGGCGAGCTGCGCGAGGCGCTGCTCAACCTCGTGCAGAACGCGCTCGATGCGATGGCGGGGGGCGGCACGCTGCGCATCGAGACCGCACTCACCGACACCGAGGCGAGCGTCAGCGTGTCGGATACGGGAATGGGGATGTCGGCCGAGGTGCTCGAGCGCGCCTTCGAGCCATTCTTCACGACCAAGGGCGTGAACGGCACCGGGCTCGGCCTCGCCGAGGTGTACGGCATCGCTCGGCGGCATCGCGGCCGAGCGGAGATCGATTCGGTGACGGGGGAGGGCACCACGGTGCGGCTCGTCTTCCCGCCGGCGACGGGCACGCTCCAGACGCCGACGACGGCGACGCGCGCGGTGCGCGTGCCGCGCCGAGTGCTCCTGGTCGAGGACCACGCGGACAGCCGCGAGTTCATGCAATCGCTGATGGAGAGTGACGGACACAGCGTCGAGTCGGTTCGTACCGTAGAAGAAGCACGGACTCGGTTGAGCGACATGGCGGCGCCGCTCGACGTGCTCGTGACCGACATCGGGCTCCCCGATGGGAGCGGATGGGACCTCGTCTCGTACGGTAGAGTGTGTCGCCCGTCACTAAGAATCGGTGTGGTGACCGGATGGGAGCCGAGGAACGAGCAGGATCCCGCCTGCGACTTCACCCTTCGCAAGCCAGTCGGGGCGACTGATTTGCTGTCGCAGATTGCGGGCGAAGGGTGAAACGGTGAGAATTGACGCCTTACGCGCACCATCCAATCTCAAGCACACGGCAATGCCAGACACGAGCTCCACGGGCTCCATCCGCATCCTGATCGCCGAAGACGACGACAACGCCCGCGCGCTGCTCGTGGAGCTGCTCAATTCGATGGGTCACGTGGTCGTTGCCGAGGTGACGGGTGGTCGTGAGGCGATCGAGCGGGCGAAGGACGTCGTACCCGACGTCGTGCTGCTCGACGTGCACATGCCGGACGGATCGGGCATCGAGGCCGCGGAGCAGATCACGGCGCAGGTGCCTGGCGTCGCGGTTGTCCTGTTCAGCGGCGACCAGTCGATCACGTTGAGCGAGCGCGAGATCGAAGCGACGGCGGCGATCGCGTTTCTGCCGAAGCCCACGCCGCCGCGCGTGCTCGACTCCACGCTGCGCCTCGCGGTGAGCCGCGCGCGCGAGTTCAGCCTCGCGAAGAAGGACGCCGCCGCCGCGCGCGGCGCGCTGGAGAACCGCAAGACGATCGAGCGCGCGAAGGGCATTCTCATGCGGCGTACCGGGTCGTCCGAGCAGGAGGCCTATCGCATCCTCCAGCGCACGAGCCAGGACCGCTCCGTGCCGATGGTCGAGATCGCCCGCGCGGTGTTGGCGAGCGAGCCGGGGCTTCAGGAGAACACGAAGGAGAAGTGACGCGCTTTCACCGCGCGGCCGGCGCTGTCCTCGCATTCGTTCTCGGCGCGGCGGCCTGCGCGAAGTCGAGCGCGCCGGCTGCAGTGGGCGGCGTCGCGTCCGCCGCGTCGTCATCGATCAACGCGGCGCTTCCTTCCCTCTTCATCGCCGGCAACTCCACCGCCGCGCGCGGAGCCGGCGCTCGGCAGCAAGGCTGGGGCGTTTCCTTCGCCGACTACTTCGACACGACGAAGATCAACGTCGTGAATCGCGCGCGCGGCGGACGCAGCAGCCGCACCTTCATCAGCGAAGGGCTGTGGGACGCATTGCTCGCCGACGTGAAGAAGGGCGACGTCGTGCTGATCGAGTTCGGCCACAACGACGCCGGCGCGATCAATGACACGTCGCGCGCGCGGGGCTCGCTCCCGGGGCTCGGTGACGACTCCGTCGCGATCGAAAACCTGCTGACGAAGAAGCACGAGGTCGTGCATTCGTTCGGCTGGTACATGCGGAAGATGATCGCCGAGACGAAGGCGAAGGGCGCGACGCCGATCGTGCTGTCGCTCTCGGTGCGCAACGTGTGGAAGGATGGGCAGATCGAGCGTGGGTCGGGTCGGTACAGCGGCTGGTCTCGCGACATTGCGCGCGGGGCGGGGGTGCAGTTCATCGATCTGACCAACCTCGTCGCCGATCAGTTCCAGGCGATGGGTGAAGCGCGCGTCACTACCCTCTATCAGCAGGACCACACCCATTTCAATGCGGAGGGCGCCGACATTCACGCGCGCACCGTGGTGTCGGGGCTCAAGGCGCTGCGGCCGAGCCCGGTGCGTGGTGTGCTGTCGGCGAAGGGCGCAGCGGTGAAGGCCGATCAGCTGGTGGGGCTCGGACTCGGCTGGCCGGCGAACCGCGCGCTGCCGACACTCTTTCTCGTCGGCAACTCGACGGTGCGCAATGGCCGGGGCGACGGCGCGGGCGGACAGTGGGGATGGGGCGACTACATCGCGCCGCTCTTCGACACGACGAAGATCAACGTCGTCAACCGTGCCGTGGGCGGACTGAGCGCGCGCACTTTCATCTCGCAGGGATACTGGGACCGCGTGCTGACGCTGGTGAACCCCGGCGACTTCGTGATGGTGGAGTTCGGCCACAACGACGCGAGCCCGGTGAACGACAGCTCGCGCGCGCGCGGTGTACTGCCGGGCGTCGGGCCGGACTCGGTGATCATCGACAACATCCTCACGAAGCAGAAGGGCGAGGTGGTGTACAGCTTCGGCGGATACATGCGGAAGTTCGTGCGCGAAACGCGCGCGCGCGGTGCGTCGCCGATCATCAACTCGCTCACGCCACGCAAATTGTGGGAGAACGGCCGCATTCGTCGCACGCGTGGCGGGTTCACCGATTGGGCGGAGGAGACGGCGCGCGCGGAGAAGGTCCCATTCGTGAACGTGACCGAGCTCGCGTCGCTGAAGATGGATACGATGCCTGCGGCGCGGGTGGACTCGTTGTATGGAGACGCGAATCTCCACTCGAGTGGGCGCGGCGCGGAACTGCTCGCGCGGACGGTTGTCGAGGGACTGCGTTCGCTCGGCGATGCCGATCCGTTGCGAGCGTTTCTGCGGCCGTAGTCACTTGCCTTGGGCACGACGGAGCGCGGATATTGGCGGATGAGGCGGGAACGGCGGATCTCCTGCGACCGCAACTGCAAACCCAACCGCAACGGCAACTGCATTTCACGCGGAGGCCGCGGAGAAAAACCGAGAGCGCGGAGAACGGCAACGGCAAACTGATTGGGGTCTCGGGGCGAGATCTCTCCGCCTCACCAACAAATCAGTCGAGCCGATGTCGCTCGCTGAATTTCCGCGTGGCGATGGCAGCCTCCCGACATGGTCATCCTGCAGTTTCCGCGTGATCCGATAGATCCGCGTTCGCGTCGTTCCGACAGAGCAATTAGCATCTCAATCCAGGTTCGTGTCGTTGAGCACGCCAGGCGAACCATCCAGTCGGTACACCCGCTCTTCGTGCCGTCCGGCGACACGGCACGATCCGCGCTCTCTCATCGGGCACATGGCCAACGGTCCCATCCGGCAGCGCGGAAGCGCCGACCAGGACGACTCGGATGAGTGGTTGATCGCCGCGGCCCGCCGCGCTGGTCATCCACTGCCTCAGCGCGCGCGCTCCCGTGGCACGACGGCGTGGCGTGAGCTGCTGAACGCGGGGCTGTCGGACGCCGAGGTGCTGCGGATCGCATGCGGGGCGTCGGGCGCGCAACCGGCCGATCTCACGCAACTCTCCCCCGAGCTCGGCCAGCTGCTTCCCCAGCGCGTCGCGCTCGAGCACAAGGTTGCTCCGATCGGGGTGGACAAGGGGACGCTCGTCGTCGCGACGTCGAACCCGAAGAGTGCGGAGCTGGAGCGCGATCTGGCGTTCGCCGCCAAGCAGCGCGTGCGGCTCGCCGCGGCCAACCCGAGCGACATTCTCCGCGCGCAGTCGATCGTGTACGCGGCGGTGTACGGCACGCGCGCCGATCCGGGCGCGCTCTTCCCGCCGCGCACATCGACGCCCATCGCGCAGCCGACGCTCGCTCCGCCCGATCGGCCGATGCTCACGACCAACGCCACGCCCTCGACCGCTCAGAAAACCGCGGTGACTCCCGCGCCCCCGCCGAACATCGTCGACAAGCTGCTCGGCGCGGCCATCGCAGAGAAGGCGTCGGAAGTGATCCTCGAGCCGGCGCCGGATGGCGGCTTCCTCGTGCGACTCCGGATCGATGGCACGCGCCACGACCGCTTCCGGCTCGCCGCGCCGCATCGCGTCGCGGTGATCGACACGCTGCGGTCGCGCGCGAAGCTCGATCCTGGCGCGAGCGGACACGGTCGCCGAGGCGCGATCACGTTCGACAGCCCCGACGGCGCCGTCGTCGCGCGCGTGTCGATCGAGCCGGCGAGCAACGGGCAGGAGTGCGTGATACTGCGTCTCCGCTGGACGAAATCGCCGCCCAAGCTGAGCGAGCTCGGACTCGACGTCACGGAGCAGCACCGCATCAAGCAACTGCTCGGCGCCAGGCGTGGACTGCTCGTCGTCACGGGGCCCGCCGGCGCGGGCAAGACGACGATGCTCTACGCGGCCGCGCGCGAGCTCGTCGAGGGCAATCGCGCGGTCACGACGATCGAGGAGCCGATCGAGCAGCCGCTCGAGCGCGTCACGCAGATCCAGCTCAGCGAGTCGCATCATCTCACGCTCGATTCGGCGCTGCGTGCCGTGCTGCGCACCGAGGGCGACGTCATCATGATCGGCGAGCCGCTCGTCGCGGCGACCGTCGAGCAGAGCACGGCAGTCGATGCGCCCGCGCGCCTGATCGTCGCGACGCTGAATGCAGCGGACTTCCACGCCGCGCTGACCCAGCTGCGCGAGCTGCATCCGGACGGCGCGTCGCTCGCCGCCGTGCTGCAGGGCATCGTCGTGCTCCGCCTCGTGCGCCGGCTCTGCGCGAGCTGTGCGCAGGCGCAGACGGTGAGCGAGCTGCCCGAGCAGCAACAACGTCTGTTGTACGGTCATCCCACGGCAAAGGTTCGGCGTCCCGTCGGATGTCCGGCATGCCGCACGACGGGCTACGCGGGCCGTCTGGCGATCGCCGAGGTCGCGCCGATCGACGCCGCGCTGCGAACGGCGATCACGCTCGGCGCCACGCCGGCAGAGACGGTGCAGCTCTGTCGCGACGCGGGCGTGCCGACGTTGTGGGATTCCGGCCTGCAACACGTGCTCGACGGCACGACGTCGCTCGCCGAGCTGCTCGACACGGCTCCTCCGCCGGAAGCGGGAGGCGCCGCGCCACAGGAGGACATCGACGCGCTGCTGGCGCAACTGCTCGGCACTCCGAAGGCGCAGCCCGCGACCGAGGTGGCGATCGCCGCGCCGACTGTCGCGACGCCAGCGCCAATGCGCGCGGCGGCGCCTGCCCCGGCTGCCCCGACGCTTAGCGCGCCGAGTGCTGCGGCGGCGCTTCGCGTCTTGCTCGTGGACGACGACGCCGCCGCGCGCCGCGAGCTGGCACGCGAGCTCGCGCGGCTCGGGCTCGTCGTGCTGCAGGCGGCCGATGGCGTGGCCGGCCTCGAGCTCGCGAAGCGAATTGGTCCCGACATCATCGTGAGCGAGGTGGCGCTCCCGCGGATGGACGTCGTCGCGATGCTCGGCGCGCTCGGCGGCACGAATGCGTCGGTGCCGGTCGTGGTGCTCACCGAGCAGAAGGACGTGAAGCTGACGGCCTGGCTGCGCGAGTCCGGCGCGAAGGACGTGCTCGGCCGAGAGCTCGGCATCGATGCGCTGGTGGCCCGGCTGCGGGCGATCGTCGGCGCCGCTCGGCCGAGGGGATAGACTCGCTCGGCGCTTTTGGTGTCCGTGCTCTCTGGTTTCGCGCGGAGGCGCGGGGGTGAGCGGAGGCCGCGGAGAACTGCCACCGTTGTCTCACGCGGAGGCGCGGCGAGCGCGGAGCACTGCAGAGGCGAGTGCCTTTGGAAGTGCGGGGGAGCGATCGCTTCGCCGCATCTTCAACTTCAAGCGGCAGACCGATGAGGCGATCTGCTCCGCGGACTGAGGGCAAGTTCGTCCCCGCGTTCTCGGCCTTGCAGTTATCGCCGCCTCCGCGTGAAACACGGCTCCACAAATCTGTAATCCACACTGAGCGCGCTCTCCAACTCCTTTGGCGTACTTGACCTGGTCATCGCCGTAGAGCTCCAGGCGCACGGGCACACGCCGGACATCGACCGCCCGTTCACGTTCGAGCAGAGCGCTGTGCATCCTGCCCGGAAACCACGGATCGTACCTGGGCGAGATCATGTCGCCGCACGTCAATAATCGCGTGCCCGAGGGGTTCGTGGCGATCCTGGACGAGTTCCTGGCGACAGAAGAGAAGTGACTGAGAGGCATCTCGTGATGTCAGAGTGACCGTACTCGATCGCGCTCGCGCGACCGGGCCTCCCTCACACACTCGACCATATCTCGACATGACTCGGCCGACATCGACTCACTGGCTCTCGCTGTTCATCATTGCGGTCGCCTGCCTCGTACCCGCACGCGATGCACACGCTCAGAATCCGACCACGCGGGCTCGCGCCAGCGACGTCACAGCGCTCACCGTCGCGGACTCGGCGCTCCACGCGGCGGTCGCGAGCCACGATGCCGAGCGGACGGCGTCGTACTACGCCGACAGCGCGTCGATGCTTCCGTCAGGAGCGCCGCTGGTCGTCGGACGTGATGGAATCCGCCGCGCCTGGAACAGCGTGTTCGAGATCCCCGGGTTTCGCACCACGTCGCACCTCGTGGTCGCGGACGTGTCGCGCGCGGGCGATCTCGCGTACACCCAGGGGAGCTACGAGGCGACGTTCAATGGCGCGAGCGGGCCGGCGACGGAGAAGGGGAAGTTCCTCACCGTATGGCGAAAGAGCGCGGATGGCTCGTGGAAGATCGTCTCGGACGCGTTCAACGCGGATGCGCGATAGGGCGCACGGGACGTTTCAAGGTTTCAAGGGGCTTCAAGGGGTCAGCATCGTTGAACGCCGATTATGCGCGCGGGATTTCGCTTCGTTTCAAGGGGTTCAAGGGGTCAGCATCGTTGAACGGCGATGTCGCGTGCGGGCGATTGATCTCGATGCGACCTCACGAGTGGTGCAGCAACGCGTCGCAGTCGCCGTTCGCTCCTCACTGCCGAGTAAGACCGCCGTCGCGGACCTGCAATCCCCACCGGGGCCACGCAGAACAGCGGCGTTGGGGCTGAAAGGCGCCAACAATCGACCGCCGACGTGGGCGGATTTCAACGATGCTGACCCCTTGAACCGCGTCATCCGCCAAATCCGCGTTCCGTCGTGCAAAAGCCCAGACGCTACGCCGTCACCGGCTCCTTTCGCACATACGCGTCCATCCCCAGTCCGAGATAGACCGTAAACAGCACCAGTGCCGACGAGACGAGGAAGGGCAGCCCGGCGCTCCGATCGTACAGGAACCCGAACAGGATCGGGAAGACCACCCGCGCCATCCCGCCGAACGTCTGCTGCACGCCCATGTACAGTCCGCGCTCCCTGCTCGAGATCACGCGCGACAGGAGCGACGTCACACAGGGAAACGTGAACGCCGTGCCGAGCGGCAGGAACGCCACCGCGATCGCCAGCGGCAGATAGGGCAGCAGCGCCACCGCGCGCCACGGCAGCACGTTGCCGAACATCGCCGCAACGCCGGCCGGGTCGGCGAGCGGACGGATGAACGCCAGCAAGGCGATCCCGGTCGCAAGGATGACGGTCCCGATGCGTGACAGACGCGCCTCGCCGTACTTGTCCACCATCTTCCCCAGGATGAGCGCGCGCGTCACCACGCTCAGCGTGCCGATGTAGGCGAAGAAGAACCCGATCGTCTTCTCGGTCACGCCGAAGCGGGCGGAGAGCAGGAGCGCGAGCATCGACATCACGCCCTGAAAGGCGCCGATCGCGATGGCGTAGATCCAGATCAGGCGCGACGCCGGCGCGCTCGAGTGGCTGATGACGTGCTTGATCGCGTCGCGCGAGCGCGAGCGCTTCGTCGTGTCCGCCTTCGACTCGGCCGCTTCCGTCATGTCGCGCGACTCGTTGAGGTAGCGCCACGCGAAGGCGATGTTCACCACGCACAGCGCCGCGGCGAACAGGCCAGGACCCTTGGGTCCCCACGCGTGCGTCAGCGATCCGAGCAGCGGCCCGACCGCCACGCCGGCATTGGTCGCGGCCGAGAGCCAGCCGAGCGCCTTGGCGCGCTCCTCGGGCGCGGTCGAGTCGGCGACGTACGCCTGGATCACGCTCACCGTACCGCCACCCGCGCCCTGCACGATGCGCGAGAGGAAGAGGAAGAAGAGCGCGTATGGCAGCGAGAGTGCGAAGGCAAAGATGATGTACGCGATCAACGATGCGGCGAGTCCCACCAGCATCGCCGGCCGTCGTCCGTGCGCGTCGGAGAAACGCCCCCACATCGGGGCGCTGAGGAGCTGCGCCACGGCGAAGGAGCTGATGAGCGTGCCGACGACGAGACCGCCGGCGCCCAGCGTCTTCGCGTAGAACGGCAGGAGCGGGATCACCATCAACAGCCCGACCATGTCCATGAAGGCCGTGACCATCAGGATCAAGAGCTTGCCCTTGCTTCCCGTCTCGATCGCCATGCTACTCCATCACTCGATCGCCGTCTTGCCGAGGGCCGCGGGCGCCACGGCGCGCCCGACCACGCCCGCCAGCGCAACGATCGTCAACACGTATGGTATCATCTCGATGAACTGCGACGGAATGGCCTGCGACCCCTGCAACTGGATCTGAAGCGTCTCGGCCGCGGCGAACAGGAGGCACGCGAGTCCCGCGCGCACCGGATCCCATCGCCCGAAGATCGTCGCCGCGAGGGCGATGAAGCCGCGTCCAGCCGTCATCCCGTCGGTGAACTGATGCTGGTCGAGCGCGAGGTACGCGCCGCCGAGTCCAGCGAGCATGCCGCTGATCCCCGCCGCAAGATAGCGCACGCGATCCACCGGCACGCCAACACTCGCCGCCGCCGCGGGATGCTCGCCCACCGCACGCACGCGGAGGCCGAACGGCGTGCGATACAAGACCCACGCGGTGAGCGGGATCGCGGCGACGCCGAGCCACACGAGCGGATTCTGCAACAGCGCGCCGAACCCGGTGCCGCTCCCCTGCACACTGAAGCCGGCGACGCGCGGTGAGTTGGACGACGAGTCGAAGAAGAGGCGCAGCAGAAAGCGCGTCAGCCCGATGACGAGCAGGTTGATCGCGATGCCGACGACGACCTGATCGGCGCGGAAGCGGATCGCGCACGCGGCGTAGATCAGCGCGAAGATCCCGCCCCCGGCAATCGCCGCGAAGACGCCGAGCGCGGGCGAGCCGCCCGCATAGCTCCCGAGCACGGCGAAGAAGGCGCCGCCGAGCATGTAGCCCTCGAGCGTGAGGCCGATGAGGCCAGCGCGCTCGCTCATCACGCCGCCCGCGGCGGCGAACAGATACGGGATCGCGATGCGCAGCGTCTGCGCGAGAAACGCGAGGATGATCATCGCTCGGCCCTCCGCTGCGCGCCGCGGAGCAGACGTCGCACCTCGGGCACCGACGTCGCGACGGCGATGATGACGACCGCCTGAAGCACGTCGACCATCTGCTTGGGGACGAGCGCGTTCACCGCGAGCCCTCCTTGGCTCAGCGTCGCGAACAAGAGCGCGGCGAGCGCGATCCCGATTGGATGACTGCGACCGACCAGCGCGACGGCGATGCCGAGGAAGCCGGCGCCCGTCGCGAAGCCCTCCTCGTAGTAATGCTTGTAGCCGAGCACGTAGTTCAATCCGCCGATGCCGGCAATTGCTCCCGACATGGCGAGCGCGCGCCAGGTGACGGTGCTGACGTTGACGCCCGCGTACTCCGCCGCGCGCGGCTGGAGCCCAACGGCGCGCAGCTCGAAGCCGCGTCGCGTGCGGAAGAGGAACCAGCCGAAGAGGATCGCCGTGACGATCGCGAGCAGGATCGTCACATTCGCCGCGGAGCCCTGGAACGCGTGCGACATGTCAGAGAGCCTCGGCAGCGCGCCGCTCCCGATCTCCCTCGTGTGCAACGTGTCGGGGACGTGCAGCTTCGCGCTCGTGAGATAGTTGAGCAGCGCGAGCACGATGAAGTTGAGCATGATCGTGACGATCACTTCGTGCGCGCCGAAGCGGGCCTTGAGCACACCGGGCACCGCGCCAACCATCCCGCCGCCGAGCGCGGCGGCGAGGATGTAGACGGGAAGGCAGAGGAGCGCGGGAATGCCCGCGGGAAGCAGCAGCCCAACGAGCGCCGCGCAGAACCCACCCGCCGCGAGCTGCGACTCGGCGCCGATGTTGAACAATCCTGCGCGAAGGCCGAGCGCGACGGCGAGCCCGGTGAACATGAGCGTCGTCGCCTTGTAGAGCACCTGGCCGAAGCCGTACGCGTTGCCCCACGTGCCGTCGATGAGGAGGCGGTACACGGCCCCCGGCGACTGGCCGAAGCTCAGGATCAGCACGTCGCCGACGACGGCGGCGAGGAGGAGCGCGACGACCGGCGGGAGGATCGCCTCCTCGATCACGGCGCGGCGCGACGCTCTATCGCTATAGGCTGATATCTCGTTCTGCACGGGCGAGTCGCCCACCGGCATCATCGTGGGCTCGACGGAGCTCATGCCGCGCGCTCCGCGCCGGTCATGTAGGGGCCGAGCGTCTCCGGCGACGCCGCGCTGCGCGGAAGGAGCGCGACGAACTTGCCGCCGTACATCACAGCAACGCGATCGGAGAGCGCGAGCACTTCGGCAAGATCCGCCGAGACCAACAGCACCGCCTTGCCCGCGTCACGTGCGCCGCGGAGCTGTGCGTGGATGAACTCGATCGCGCCGACGTCGACGCCGCGCGTGGGCTGCGCGGCGAGGAGCACCTTGAAGTCGCGCGACAACTCGCGTGCGACAACGATCTTCTGCTGGTTTCCGCCTGACAAAGCGCGGGCTGCGAGGTGCGGATTGCGGGGGCGGATGTCGTACCTTGCCATGAGATCAGAAGCGTGCTCCTGGATCCGTCGAGTGTCGAGCGCCGCGCCACGCGTGAACCGGTGCTGTTGGCCGAGTATGAGGTTCTCGGCCACCGAGTAGTCGAGGATGAGGGCGCGCTCGTGGCGGTCTTCCGGGATGTGCGAGAGCCCCGCGTCTCCTCGGCGGCGGACGTCGAGCGGGAGGAGATCGCGACTGGCGAGCT
>JBDTOD010000140.1:0-11482 GCA_039933415.1 bacterium | reverse complement strand
CCGTCGACGACTCGAAGACCTTTCAGACGATCGACGGCTTCGGCTACACGCTCACCGGCGGCAGCGCGCTCGTCATCGACCGTCTTCCCGTGCTCGCGCGCGACGCGCTCCTCCACGAGCTGTTCGCCCGCAGCGACACGACGCTCGGCGTCAGCTACCTCCGGCTCAGCATCGGCTCCTCCGATCTCGACGCGGCGCCATTCACCTACGACGAGGTGCCGGCCGGCCAGCTCGATCCGTCGCTCGCGTCGTTCAGCATCGACGCGGACCGCGCTCACCTTATCCCGGTGCTGAAGCGGATTCTCGCGATCAACCCTCGGATCACACTGCTCTCCACCCCATGGTCGGCGCCGCCGTGGATGAAGGACAACGCGTCGTACGTCGGCGGAAGCCTGCTGCCCACCTACTACCAGGCCTACGCCAACTACTTCGTTAAATACATCCAGGCGATGAAGGCCGAAGGGATCACGATCGCCGCGATCGCGCCGCAGAACGAGCCACTCAATCCGAAGAACGAGCCGAGCCTCGTCATGACCGCCGCGCAGCAGGCGACGTTCATCAAGGGCTACCTCGGCCCCGCGCTTCGGAGCGCGGGTCTCACGACGAAGATCCTCGTCTACGACCACAACGCGGACCATCCCGAGTACCCGATCGCGATCCTCGACGATCCCGCCGCGAAAGCGTTCGTCGACGGGTCGGCGTTTCATCTGTACGACGGGCCGATCGAGGCGCTGACGAAGGTTCACGATGCGCACCCCGACCGGAACCTCTACTTCACCGAGCAGTACACGGCGACGAGCGGCCACTTCGACGGCGATTTGCGCTGGCACATCAAGAACATCATCATCGGCGCGCCCGCCAACTGGAGCCGCACCGCGCTCGAATGGAATCTCGCCAGCGACGAGAACTTCGGCCCCCACACGCCCGGCGGCTGCACCACCTGCCTCGGCGCGCTGACGATCGACTCGGCCACCGCGAAGGTGACGCGCAACGTGGCGTACTACATCGTCGGACACGCATCGCGGTTCGTGGAGCCTGGATCGGTGCGCATAGCGAGCTTCGCAAGTGACGGTGACGCGCTCGTGAATGTCGCCTACCGCGCGCCGAGCGGACAACACGTGCTCATCGTCATGAACGATGGTCCGGCGGCGCTGCGGTTCGATATCGCGTTCGGTGGGGGACGCGTGACGCACACGCTCGCTGTTGGAGCGGTGGCGACGTACGTGTGGTGAGTGCCGGGCGAGGAACGACGGAACGCGGATCTTTGCGGATTTGGCGGAAAGGGCCGGATCCGGCCGCTCGGGAGGCCGCTCCCACCCCTTCGAGCATTCTCGCGAGGCTGCCCTGATTCTCTGAGAGTGTGGCGGGGCGATCTCGCCCCGGACCCTCAGAGCAGTTTGCAGTTCTCCGTGCCCTCCGCGCCCCCGCGTGAAATGCTGTTGCCGTTGCAGTCATCCGGCCTGTTCCGCGTAATCCGCCAAGATCCGCGCTGCGTCGTTGAACCCGCGCGAACCCGCGCGACTCCCGCCCCGACCGACATATATTGAAATCAACCCCCGCGCCGATCATCGAGACCCGGAGCCGTCCCCTGTCGAACCCCCCGAACGAGCGCACCCAGCCGCGTCCCCGCTGGACCGCACCCACCCCGGCGCTCGGCTCCGTCTCGCTCCCGGGCCCAACGGTCCGCCGCGAGGACCTCCCCCTCCATGAAGACGTCCGCTGGCTCGCCGCCGCGCTCGGCCGCGTCATCCTCCGCCTCGAGGGGCAGGAAGCGTTCGACACGATCGAGAGCCTCCGCAAAGCCTGCCGCGCTCGCCGTCACGGCGACGCGTCCGCACCGTCGCTCGAGGAGCTCCTGCACCAGGTCGAAGCCCTCTCGCTCGACCTCAGCGCCGTCACGGCGCGCGCCTTCACGCTCTTCTTCCTGCTCATCAACACGGCCGAGCAGGTGCACCGGGTCCGTCGCTCGCGCGCCTATCGCACCGTCGAGAGCGCCGAGCCGCAGCCGGCCTCGGCGCAGTGGGCCATGCGCAACCTCAAGCGCGACGGCCACACCGCCGCCGAGGTGGAGCGGGCAATGCTCGGGCTCGACGTGCGACCGGTGCTCACTGCGCATCCCACGGAATCGACGCGCCGCACGCTGCTCGGTCTTCAGGCGCGCGTGGCCGAAGCGCTGCTCGCGCGCGAACAGACGCCGGCCGCCGAGCGGCATGCCATCGAGGAGCAGCTCGATGGAGAAGTCGAGCTGCTGTGGGTCACCTCCGAGATCCGGCAGGACCGCCCCTCCGTGCGTGACGAGGTGAGCACGGTGCTCTGGTACCTCGAGACGCGCTTGATCGACGCCGGCGCCAAGGCGCGCGAGGCGCTCATGCACGCCTTCGAGGAGGAGTTCGGCTGCACCTCCGACATGCTCCAGCGCGCCGTGCCGCTGCGCATCGGCAATTGGGTCGGCGGCGATCGCGACGGGAATCCCTTCGTCACGCCCGACGTCACCATCGCCACCGCGCGCCGAGGCAGCTACTCGATCCTCGGTCGCTACGCCGCGGCGCTCAAGGATCTCGTCGAGCGGCTCAGCGTGTCGGCTCAGCTCGCGCCGGTGAGCGAGGAGCTGCGCGCTTCGCTCGACATCGATCAACGATTGCTGCCCGACGTCTGGGAAGCCAACCGTCGCCGCAACGCCGACGAGCCGGTGCGGCTCAAGCTGTCGTTCATGGCGGGCCGAGTGGAGGCCACGCGCCGGCTCACCGCGGCGCGCGACGCGGGCCGTCTCGCCGAGGAATCCGCCGCCTATCGACACGCGGCGGAGCTCGAGCACGATCTGCTGCTCGTGCGCGAGAACCTCGCCGCCGCGGGCGCGATGCACGCCTGCCGCACGACGATCGATCCGCTGCTCGCCACGTTGCGCGCGCACGGGCTGCACGGATTCATGATGGACGTCCGCGATCACGCCGACAACCACACGGCCGCGCTGGCCGATATCGCCAAGCAGCTCGAGCTTCCCGAGTTCGATGGTGTCGCGCTGCGTCGCGAGCTGATGGGCCGCCGGCCGCTCGTGAGCCCGCACATCCCGCTGTCCGACGCGACGATGCGCGTGATCGACACCTTCCGCGCGGTGTGCACGATCCAGGACGAGATGAGCGAGGCCGCGGCGAGTACCTACATCGTCTCGATGACGACCAGCGCCGAAGATCTGCTGCGCGTGCTCCTGCTCGGTCGCGAGGTCGGACTGCTCGATCTGGCGGCCGATCCGCCGCGGTCGAGCATCGACGTCGTCCCGCTGTTCGAGACGCTCGACGACCTCGAGAACGCGCCCAAGGTCATGCGCTCGCTGCTCGACGATCCCGTCTATCGACGTCAGCTCACCGCGCGCGGCAACCGGCAGGAAGTGATGATCGGCTACTCCGACTCGGGCAAGGATGCCGGCATCATGGCCGCGTCGTGGGCGCTCTACGAGGGACAGGAAGCGCTCGCGAAGCTGTTCGCGGAAGCGGGAGTGTCACTCCGGTTGTTTCATGGTCGAGGTGGAAGCGTCGGACGTGGCGGCGGATCGCCTGTCTATCGCGCGCTCGCCGCCCTGCCGCCCGGCACGGTGAATGGTCGCATCAAGATCACCGAGCAGGGCGAGATCATCTCGCAGCAGTTCGGTTTGTTGCCCGTCGCCGAGCGTACGCTCGAGGTCACGCTCGCCGGCGCGCTGCTGCAGGAGTTCACCGAGTGGCCGAAGCAGATCAGTGCCGAGGAGATGCAGAAGTTCCGTGAGACGATGCGCGAGCTGAGCGATCGGTCGCTCGACGTCTATCGCGATCTCGTGCACGAGCATCAGGCGCTCTTCACGCTGTTTCGCACGGCGACGCCGATCGACGAGCTCGCGGAAGCGCGCTTCGGCTCGCGTCCCGCGTACCGCCCAGGATCGACGCCCGGCATCATGGGCATCCGCGCGATCCCATGGGGCTTCGGGTGGACGCAGATCCGTCTCATGCTCACCGGATGGCTCGGCGTCGGCACTGCGCTCGCCAACGCGACGAAGACGGACGAAGGCGTCGCGCTGCTCCGACACATGACGGCCAAGTGGCCATTCTTCGACGACCTGCTCGGCAAGATCGAGATGGTCTGCGCCAAGACCGACCTCGCGATCGCGCGTACGTACGTGACGCAGCTCGGCGGCGACGTCGCGCTACTCGGCAAGCTCGAGGAAGAGTTCGGTCGCACGGTCGACGCCGTGCTCAGAATCCGCGACACCGAGCATCTGCTGCGCGACACGCCGGTGCTGCAATCGGCGATCGGGCTGCGCAATCCGTACGTCGATCCGCTCTCGCTGCTCCAGATCGCGCTGCTCAAGAAGAAGCGCGCCCTGCCCGCTGGCGAGAGCGAGGAGCGTGAGAAGGTCGAAGCGGTGCTGGCCACGACGCTGAGTGGGATTGCACAGGGGTTGAGGAATACGGGTTGACGGGTGAAGGCGAGGGGTCAGAGTCGAAGTGTGACTCTGACCCCGGGCTCTGACCCGGGGCTCTGACCCCGGGCTCTGACCCCATTCGAACGGTGAACGATTCACGGTGAGGAAAGCTTGACGGCACCACGAACGAACGTTCCCTTGCGCGTCGGTCTGGTCGGTTACGGGCTCGGCGGATCGACATTTCACGCGCCACTCATTGCCGCGACACAGGGCCTCGAGCTCGCCGCGATCGTCACGAGCGATCCGGAGCGCGTGCGCAAGGCGACGGAGCGCTACCCGAACGCGCGCGTCGTGGCGAAGCCCGACGCGCTGTGGAGCATGCAGCCGACGCTCGACCTCGTCGTCGTCTCCACGCCGCACGCGACCCACGCGCCGATCGCGCGCGCCGCGCTCGCATCGGGATCGCACGTCGTCGTGGACAAGCCATTCGCCACGACGTCAGCCGAAGCGCGCGATCTCGCCGCCGAAGCGAAGAAGCACGGCCGTCTCGCGATCCCGTTCCAGAACCGGCGCTGGGACAACGAGATCCTCACGCTGCAGAAGCTCGTGCGCGACGGGACGCTCGGTGACATCCACCGCTTCGAGTCGCGCTACGAGCGGTGGCGCCCGAACGCGAAGGCGCGATGGACGGAGCCTGGCGCCGGCGATCGCGGCGAGGGCGTGCTCGGCGACCTCACCGTACACCTCGTGGACCAGGCGCTCATGTTGTTCGGCTCCGCGCGCAGCGTGTACGCGGAGCTCGAGACCCGCAACCCGCAGGTGAACGTGATCGACGATGCGTTCATCGCGATCCGCCACAAGAGCGGCGTGCTCTCGCATCTCTTCACCAGCCCGAACGTCGCCATCCTCGGTCCACGGCTCACGGTGCTCGGCAGCAAGGGTGCGTACGTCAAGCACGGCATCGACCCGCAGGAGGACGCGCTGTTGGCCGGCGGAACGCCAGGCTCACCCGGTTGGGGCGAGGAGCCGGAGTCTGCGTGGGGCCGAGCGGGGGCCGGCGACGACGTGCATCCGCAGCCCAGCGAGCCGGGGAACTACCTGAAGTTCTACGAAGGCGTGGAAGCCGCGATCAGAGACGGCGCACCGCCGCCGGTGACGACGGAGCAGGGGATCGCGATGATGGAACTGTTGGACGCGGCGAGGCTTTCGGCGGAGACTCGGCGAATAGTCGAGCTGTCATGAGAGTCCTGCGCGAGGGAAGGGGGATCCAGGTCTGGGGTTTGACGGTTTGCGGTAGGTGGTTTTGGGTTCGTCCGCGGACGCCGTAAACCCGCAACCACCAACCCGACACCGTATAGCCCCAAACCTGGATTCCACATGCCCGACCACGACCTCTCCACCGTCGCCCGTCAAGCTCTCCTCGACAACGGCTTCCAGCCCGACGAGGGCGACGACGTACGTGCGGAACTCTCCCGCCTCACGAAGCCCGAAGCGCGAGACACCAACGGCGTCAAGGATCTCCGCTCTCTCCTCTGGAGCTCCATCGACAACGCGACGTCACGCGATCTCGATCAGGTCGAGGTCGCCGAGGAAACCGCTGACGGTGGCATCGTCCTCCGCATCGGCATCGCCGACGTCGACGCGCTCGTGCGCAAGGGATCGGCGATCGACAAGCACGCCGAAGTCAACGCGACGTCGGTGTACACCGGCGTTCACGTGTATCCCATGCTTCCCGAGGAGCTCTCCACCGGTCTGACATCGCTCAACGAGGGCGAGGACCGGCTGGTGCTCGTCATCGAGATCGAGCTCGCGAAGGACGGCACCGTGAAGCGCCACGATGTCTACCGCGCACTGGCGACGAACCACGCGAAGCTCGCGTACGAGAGCGTCGGTGCGTGGCTCGAGGGGCGCGGGCCGGAGCCGGACGAGGTGGGCAAGAACGACGCGCTCGAGGCGCAGCTCTGGTTGCAGGACCGAGCGGCCAGCCTGCTCAAGGCGACGCGCGAGGCGGCCGGTGCCCTCGAGTTCGAGACGATCGAGGCGACGCCCGTCACGAAGGACGGGAAGATCGAGTCGCTCGCCGTGACGCGAAAGAATCGCGCGCGCGATCTCATCGAGGATTTCATGATCGCCGCCAACGTCGCCATCGCGCAGATCCTCGCCGAGAAGCAGCGCTCGGCCATCCGTCGCGTCGTGAGGGAGCCGCGGCGATGGGAGCGCATCGTGACGATCGCCGCGCAGTACGGTACGACGCTCCCCGCCACGCCCGACTCGCGCGCGCTCTCGAAGTTTCTCGGCGCGCGGCGCGCCGCCGATCCGCTGCGCTTCCCCGATCTCTCGCTCAGTGTCGTCAAGCTGCTCGGTCCTGGCGAGTATGTGCTGGACAAGCCCGGCCCCGACGACGACCAGGGACATTTCGGACTCGCGGCGAACGACTACTCGCACGCAACGGCGCCGAACCGCCGCTACGCCGATCTCGTGACGCAGCGCCTCGTGAAGGCAGCGATCGCCGGCGCGCCCGCACCGTACACCGACGACGAGCTCGCGGCGATCGCCAGGCAGTGCACCGACCGGGAGAACGCGGCAAACCGCGTCGAGCGCGTCATGCGCAAGGCCGCCGCGGCGATCCTGCTCGAGCACCGCATCGGCTCGACGTTCGACGCGATCGTCACCGGCGTGAACAAGGACGGCACGTACGTGCGGCTGCTCTCGCCGCCGGCCGAGGGGCGCGTGATGAAGGGAGAGAAGGGGATGGACGTCGGCGAACGGGTGCGCGTGAAGCTGGTGCGCACCAACGTGCGGCGCGGCTTCATCGATTTTGAAGCGGTCTAGCGGGCGCTCGCGCGTACCCCGGATGCACCGGTGCATGGCATGAAGCTCCCCGCCACCGAGAGCACCTGGCACGCCCAGTCCGTCGATGCCGTCATCGCGGCGCTCGACACCGACATGCGGCGCGGACTGAGCGATAGCGAGGCGCGAAGCCGGCTGGAGCGCGACGGGCGCAACGAGCTCACGGCCGACGCGCCGGTTCCGGCGTGGAGAAGGGTTCTCGCGCAGTTCGAGGACCTGCTCGTCATCCTGCTGCTCGTCGCGACGGCAATCTCGCTTGGACTGTGGCTCGTGGAGCGCGAGTCGTCGCTGCCGTACGAGGCGATGACGATCCTCGCCGTCGTGCTGCTGAACGCGGCGATGGGCTACTTCCAGGAGGCGCGCGCCGAAGCCGCGGTGGCCGCGTTGCGACGGATGGCGGCGGCACACGCGAACGTCGTCCGCGACGGCGAGCGCCGAAGCATCGAAGCCGCGGAGCTCGTCTCCGGCGACCTGATTCTCATCGAGGAAGGAGACATCATTCCCGCCGACGCGCGGCTCGTCGACGTCACCGCGCTCCAGGTCGCCGAAGCCGCGCTCACTGGCGAGAGCGTCCCCGTGCCCAAGGACACCGACGCAGTGGCCGAGTCCGCGCCGCTCGGCGACCGGCACGACATGGTCTTCAGCGGCACGTCCGCGACCTACGGGCGCGGCGGCGCGATCGTCACCGCGACGGGCATGCGCACCGAGGTCGGGCGCATCGCCGGCATGCTGCACGATGCGCCGGCCAAGAAGACGCCGCTGCAGAAGGAGCTCGACCGCCTCGGCAAGCTGCTCGCGGTGATCGTGGTGGCGATCGCCGTGGTGATGATCGCCACGATCATTCTCATGCAGCAGGTGCGCGGATTCTCCGCGATCTTCGACGTCCTCATCCTCGGCGTCGCGCTGGCCGTCGCCGCGGTTCCCGAGGGGCTGCCCGCGGTGGTGACGGCCGTGCTCGCGCTGGGCGTCCAGCGCATGGCGAAGCGCAACGCCATCGTGCGGCACCTCGCCGCGGTGGAGACGCTCGGCTCGGCCAACGTCATCGCCTCCGACAAGACGGGCACGCTGACGAGAAACGAGATGACGGTTCGCGCGATCGTCACGGCGAGCGGACGCGTGAACGTCGAAGGCACGGGCTACGCACCGTTCGGCGACGTGCACGCGGCTGGCGACGTCGCGCTCGACGGTGCGCTGCGCGCTGAGCTGGAGCGTGCGCTGACGGCGGCCGATCGTGCCAACAATGCCGTGCTGCAGGAACACGAAGGCCGATGGTCGGTGCAGGGCGACCCGACCGAAGGCGCGTTGATCGTGGCGGCGCGCAAGGCCGCTCTCTCGGACGAGATGCTCGATGCCCGGTTCGAGCGCGTCGGGGAGGTGCCCTTCTCGTCCGCGCGCAAGCTGATGACCACCATCCACAGCGATGAGGAACGAACCGATCGGTTACGCCTGTTCACCAAGGGCGCGCCAGACGTCCTGCTCGTGCACTGCTCACGCGAGATGCTGGGTGACGAGTCGAGAGTATTGACCGAGAGCCGCCGAGCCGAGATCGCGCTGGCGAACGAGATGCTCGCGGGCGAGGCGATGCGCACACTCGGCGTCGCCATGCGCACCATCCCCGCCGATGCGCTGTCGACGACCGATGTAGACGAGCACCTGGAGCAGGAGCTGGTGTTCCTCGGGCTGATCGGAATGATCGATCCGCCTCGTGCCGAGGCGAAGGACGCCGAGGCCGGCGCGCAGCGCGCCGGCATCCGCTCGATCATGATCACGGGCGATCACCCACGGACTGCCGCCGTCATCGCCGCCGAGCTTGGCATCACCAGCGATGGGCGCGCCATCGCCGGCGCCGACGTCGGCGCAATGTCGGACGAGGAGCTCGGCACCACCGTGCGCACGGTGTCGGTCTACGCGCGGGTCAACCCCGAAGACAAGCTGCGCATCGTGAAGGCGCTCCAGGCCGGTGGCGCGACCGTGGCGATGACCGGCGATGGCGTGAACGACGCGCCCGCGCTCAAGACGGCCGACATCGGCGTGGCGATGGGGATCACCGGCACCGACGTGTCCAAGGAAGCCGCCGACGTCGTCCTCACCGACGACAACTTCGCCACCATCGTGGCGGCGGTGGAAGAGGGGCGCGCCATCTTCGCCAACATCCGCAAGTTCCTGCGGTTCCTGCTGTCGTCCAACATCGGTGAAGTGATGACGATGTTCTTCGGCGTGCTGCTGGCGAACACGATCGGTCTGCGCGCGGAGGGTGCGGCCGTCGTGCTGCCGCTGCTGACGACCCAGATCCTCTGGATCAATCTCGTGACGGACGGCGTGCCCGCGCTGGCGCTCGGCGTCGATCCGGCGGACGAGGGATTGATGCGCGAGCAGCCACGCCCACCCGGTGAGGGAGTGATCACCCGCCGCATGTGGTACGGCATCCTGTTCGTCGGCGCGATCATGGCGGTGGGAACACTCCTGATCCTCGATGCGTCGCTGCCCGGCGGGTTCATCGAGGGGACAGGCAGCATGCGCCATGCGCAGACCATGGCGTTCACGACACTGATGCTGTTCCAGCTCATCAATGTCTTCAACGCGCGCTCGGACGAGCGCAGCGCCTTCGTCCGCCTCTTTCACAACCCGTGGCTGTGGAGCGCCGTCGGTCTCTCCGTGGTGCTCCACGTCGCCGTGATCTACGTACCGGCACTGCAGAACGCCTTCTCGACGGTGAGCCTCAGCGTCTCGGATTGGGCGTTCAGTGTGGCGGTGGCGAGCTCCGTGCTCTGGCTGCGCGAGCTGAGCAAGCTCGTGACTCGCGCGATCGACCGCCGGCGGTCCGCGGCGCGCGCGTAGTGCTCACGACGGGAGGATCACCAGGACGTCGAATACGCGATCAGGACGATCCACAGTTGGACGACAGCCTTCGGAACTCGGCATCCAGGCTGAGCCGGGCATAGTCCAGCCCGTGCAGCGAGCTCAACACGCGACGGACGGTGGGTACCGGGACAGCGGACTTCCCCGACTCGGCGCCGAGCTGGAAATCACCGCGCACCGCATCGCCGACCCGCGGAACCGGGCCAACACCGGTGTCGAAGTCGAAGGGCGCTGGGAGCAGCTCGAGCTCGCGATCCGTGCGAAGTGACATGTGGTTCCTCACGGTGTGGGGAGATCACCTCCATGCAAGATGCTCACCGGACTTTCGTGCGATGTCAGGCAAAGTCCTCTTTCTACGGCGCGAACCCCGACACGAAAGCCTGTGCTCGCCATCGCTCTCTTCTCTCGTGCCTCTCACCAATGCGTGGCAGATCACGAGCGCGAGCGTGAGAAGCGCCACGCCCGGCGCGATGAACAGACGCGACCGCTCGACCGTGACGCGATTCAACGAGCGCAGCGAGACGCCAGGGAAGAAGAAGCACCGCACCGTCTTGAGCAGGTAGAGGATGCCGACCACCGTGAGCACGGCGGGCAGTCCCGAGCGCAGTCGACGCAAGCACGGACGGACAACTATCGATCCTTTCAGGACGGGGATGCCACACAGCGCTTCTCATCAGCGAACGACCGCTCACATTCACCTCGGAGTGCAGCCACCGGTCGCTTCGGGCGCCTGCTCTCGTGCTTTACCTAGGTGAGTGCTCAGCCGGACGGACGCTCCGCCTGAGTACGCGCCGAGGCGCTCCACATTCGATCCGCCGTCGCTCGACGTCGGGCAGTTCGCTACCTGATCAGAGGTCGTCATGTCGCTCCGCACATCCACGCTCGTCGCGGTGGCCATCGTCGCCGCACTTCACGCTGCTCCTGCTTCCGCGCAGGCGTCGGCCAAGCTCACCTGGGGTCCCGTGCCCCCAGTCCTTCCCGCGGGGGCGAAGATGGCGGTCGTCAGCGGCGATCCGGGGAAAGCCGCGCCGTTCGTCCTCCTGCTCGATCTACCGAGTGGATACGTCGTACCGCCGCACAGTCATCCGACCGACGAGAACATCACCGTCAAGAGCGGACGCTTCGGCTACGCGATGGGGGACAAGATCGACGCGAAGCAGACGAAGTATCTGAAGCCGGGACAAAGCGTGAGCCTGAAGACGAACATGAACCACTACGCACAGGCGAAGGGCCACACGATCGTGCAGCTCTCGTCCATGGGCCCGTTCTCGATCACGTACGTGAACCCGGCCGACGATCCGTCGAAGATGAAGCCCTGAACTGCCGTGCAGCGTGGGGAGTGGGGAGTGGGGGTGTCATCCCCCCACCCACCACTCCCCA
>JBDTOD010000139.1:0-11544 GCA_039933415.1 bacterium | reverse complement strand
ACGTGGACGACCGCGACAGCTGGCGCGTCCACTTCGCCGACACGATGCGCGGCGGTCAGTACCTGAACAACTGGCGCATGGCCGAACTGCATGCGAAGGAAGCGCCGGAGCGGGTGCGCGAGCTGGAGAAATGGGGCGCGCTGTTCGACCGCACGAAGGATGGTCGCATCCTTCAGCGCAACTTCGGCGGTCATCGCTATCCGCGCCTCGCGCACGTCGGCGACCGCACCGGCCTCGAGATGATCCGTACCCTCCAGGATCACGGCATCCACGAGGGAATGGACGTGCACATGGAGTACACGGTCGTCACGCTGCTGCGCGACGGCGATCGCATCGCCGGCGCATTGGCGTACGATCGCGAGCGCGGGCGGTTCCGCGTCTTTCGCGCCAAGGCCGTCGTGCTCGCGACGGGCGGTATCGGCCGCGCGTACAGCATCACGAGCAACAGCTGGGAGTACACCGGCGACGGCCACGCGCTCGCGTACCTCGCCGGCGCCGCCGTCCAGGACATGGAGTTCGTGCAGTTCCATCCCACCGGAATGATCTGGCCGCCGAGCGTGCGCGGGATCCTCGTCACGGAGGGGGTGCGCGGCGAGGGCGGCGTGCTGCGCAATCGCGACGGCAAGCGGTTCATGTTCGACAACATCCCGGACAACTACAAGCCGCAGACGGCCGACAACGAAGAGGAGGGCTGGCGCTACACGCAGGGCGACAAGGATGCGCGTCGTCCTCCCGAGCTGCTCACGCGCGATCACGTCGCGCGCATGATCGTGAGTGAGGTGAAGGCGGGACGCGGCAGCCCGCACGGCGGCGTCTACCTCGACATCTCGTGGATCAAGGAGAAGCTCCCGAACGCGTCGGAGCACATCAAGAAGAAGCTGCCGAGCATGTACCATCAGTTCATGCAGCTCGCGAACATCGACATCACGAAGGAGCCGATGGAGATCGGCCCCACGACGCACTACGTGATGGGCGGTGTGCGAGTCGACGGCGACTCACAGATGTCGACCGTGCCGGGTCTCTTCGCCTGCGGCGAATGCGCCGCCGGCCTGCACGGTGCGAATCGTCTCGGCGGGAACTCGCTGTCCGATCTGCTCGTGTTCGGGAAGCGCGCGGGCGAATACGCGGCGGACTTCGCCAAAGCCAACGGCGACGTCGAGCTCGACAGCGCCGAGATCGACGCAGGCGCCCAGCTCGCTCTCGCGCCGTTCGGGCGCGCGGCGGGTGAGGGGCCGTACAAGGTGCAGGAGTCGCTCCAGCAGACGATGCAGAGTCTCGTCGGCATCGTACGCTCGGAAGACGAGATGCAGCGCGCTCTCACCGAGCTCGGCTCGCTCCAGCAGCGCGCTGACGTCGTGAGCGTGCCGGGCAACCGCGAGTACAATCCCGGCTGGCACACGGCGCTGGACTTGCGACACCTGCTCATCGTGTCCGAAGCGATCACGCGCTGCGCGCTCGACCGGAAGGAGAGCCGAGGCGGACACTTCCGCGACGATTTTCCGGAGAAGGACCCGGCCTACGCGACGTTCAACAACGTCGTGCACCGCGGCGCCGACGGCACGATGTCGCTCACGCACGAGCCGATTCCACCCCTTCCCGCCGAGCTGGCGGCGATCATCGAGGAGATGAAGTCGTGACCGCTCCCACGCCACCCGCCGATGCGCACCACGCCTTCGACGCGTACACCGCCGCGCAGCAGGCGCAGGACGCCGCGGTCGGTCATG
Source organism: bacterium (assembly GCA_039933415.1). GTDB lineage: Bacteria > Gemmatimonadota > Gemmatimonadetes > Gemmatimonadales > Gemmatimonadaceae > AG11. Next base: position 9,820 of record JBDTOD010000139.1, on the reverse strand, counting down.
GGGCGCGCCGCTTCAAGCTCTGGCGCGGCGCGGATGGTGTCGGAGAGTTCAAGGAGTACACGACCGACGCGATCGACGGCATGGTCGTGCTCGATGCAATCCATCAGATCCAGTCCGAACAAGCCAATGATCTGGCAGTCCGGTGGAATTGCAAAGCGGGAAAATGCGGCTCCTGCTCGGCCGAGATCAACGGCAAGCCCAAGCTCATGTGCATGACGCGGCTGGACGAGCTTCCGGCGGACGAGCCGGTGACCGTCGAGCCGATGCGCGCCTTCCCGCACGTGCGCGATCTCGTCACCGACGTGTCGTGGAACTTCCGCGTCAAGCCGAAGATCACCCGCTTCACGCCGCGGCCGCCCGATGCACCCGACGGCACCTGGCGCATCGACCAGCGCGACGTGGACCGCGTGCAGGAGTTCCGGAAGTGCATCGAGTGCTTCCTCTGCCAGGACGTCTGCCACGTCCTGCGCGACCACCACTTGCACGACGAGTTCGTCGGACCGCGATTCCTCGTCTACGCCGCGGCGCTGGAGATGCATCCGCTCGACGTGGCCGACCGCACGGCGCAGCTCAAGGACGCGCACGGCATCGGCTACTGCAACATCACGAAGTGCTGCACGACGGTGTGCCCCGAGCACATCACGATCACGGACAACGCGATCATTCCGCTCAAGGAGCGGGTGGTGGATCAGTACTTCGATCCGTTGAAGGCGCTGGTGCGGTTGGTGAGAGGAGAGAAGAAAGAGTGATGTTGGGTGGGGAGTGGGGGGAGGGGGTGACTGCAAACGCCGCTCGAGACGCTGTCACTCCCCACCCCCCACTCCCCACCAAGCAAACAAGGAAGCCCGACTGCCCGAGAGGAGGGTTGAACATGCCGGATCTCAAAGCCATCTCCGCCCAAGCCATCCCTCGCGCCACTCAGAAGGCCGAGCGCTATCGGCTGCTCAACCAGTCGTGGGCGACGGAGAGCATCTGCCTCGACATCCTCGAGGTCGATCCCGGCAACCAGCCGGTGCTCGTGATGCTCGTGCTCGCGATCACCGACCAGTTTGGCGCCGCGCCCGCAGCGTTCGCCCAGCGGGCGCGTGAGGTGCTCGACAAGCTCACGGATCCATACCAGCGCGCCTACTACGCCGGCATCATCGGCGAGCGTCTCGCGCATGCGCAGCTCACGAGCGGCGCCATGCACGCTGAGGCCATGGCGCACCAGACGCTGCGCACGGCAATGGAAGCATTCGAGCTGGCCGAGACGCTCCGTGCGCCAGGCAACGACGACGCGATTCTTCGATGGAACACCTGCCTGCGCACGCTCGACCGGATGCGACTGCAGGAGATCGCCGAGGGACCGTACGAGCCAAGCTTCGGGGAGTAGCGCGTTTCGACGTGCGCGCCTCGTCCTGGCGGACTCGTTCGGACAGGCACGATCCGCCTCCGCGAGTAGTTTGCGACGTGACGCTTGACCAGGAGCCCAGTGCGTCTGGCTGATTACATCGAAAGCAGTACCGAGCCGATTCTCGCCGAGTGGGTCGCCTTCGCCGAGACGTGTGGGCCGATGGCCCGGACCATGGATGTGGTCGCGCTGCGCGACCACGCCGCGGCGATGCTGGCTCAGATCGTCGCCGATCTTCGCACGCCGCAGAGCGCGCGCCAGCAGGCCGACAAGTCCAAGGGGATCGTTCCCGATGGGGACGACGACCGGGGCGACACGCCCGCCGAGGTGCACGGTGCCGGTCGCGCCGAGAGCGGGTTCAGCGTCGGCGAGATGGTCTCCGAGTACCGCGCGCTGCGGGCGAGCGTCATCCGTCTCTGGACGAAGGCGGAGGGCACGCTCACCGGCGCCGACCTCGAGGATCTCATGCGCTTCAATGAGGCGATCGACCAGTCGCTCGCCGAATCGGTGAGTCGCTACACGGAGGACGTCGACCGGTCGAAGGACATGTTCGTGGCCATCCTGGGCCACGACCTGCGCAGCCCGCTCGGCGCCGTGCTCACCGCATCGCAGTTCATGCTCGACCACGGAGCGTTGATCGAGCCGCAGCTCACCTTGACGGCCCGCATCGTGAGCAGCGCGAAGCGGATGAACCAGATGGTCGGCGACCTGCTCGACTTCACACGCAGCCGACTGGGATCGGGCGTGCCGATCGTCCGGGCGCAGATGGACCTGGCGAAGGAAGCCGCGAGCGCCGTCGAGGAGGCACGCGCGGCGCACCCTGAGCGCGTGTTCAAGCTGAACGTCTCGGGCGATCTGCGCGGTCGCTGGGACTGTGCCCGCATCGGCCAGGTGCTGGCCAACCTGCTCGGCAACGCGGTGCAGCACGGCTCGCGCCAGTCGACCATCAGCGTCACGGCGCGCGGAGAGGCGAACGAAGTTGTCGTTCAGGTGCACAATCTTGGTGTGGCCATCCCGGCCCGCGCCATTCCCGGCCTCTTCAGCCCGTTCAAGCGCCTTCAGGCGGACGGCACGGCGGGCGACTCGTGGAGCAGCCTCGGCCTGGGGCTGCACATCGTCGAGCGCATCGTCACGGCGCACGGCGGGAGGATGGAGGTGAAGTCTTCCGCCGACGGTGGCACCTTCTTCACGGTGCGTCTGCCCCGCTGACACTCGTCACCCGACGCGCCGCCCTCCGTCAGTCCCCGACGGGCAGGGTGATCGTGAACGTGCTTCCCTCGCCGAGCACACTGCGCACGCTCAGATCGCCGTCCATGCCGCGCACGAGATCGCGGCTGATCGCCAGGCCGAGTCCACTGCCCTCGTGTTGCCGCGTCAGCGCGTTGTTCACCTGAACGAATGGCTCGAAGATCGCCAGCAGCTTGTCGGCAGGGATGCCGATTCCAGTGTCGTGCACGCCGATCATCACGTTCGTGTCGTCGCACGCGCACGTCAGCTCGACCGACCCGCCGCGAGTGGTGAACTTCACCGCGTTGGACAGGACGTTGACCAGCACCTGACGAAGCTTCTGCTGATCGGTTTTCACCGAGATCGTCCGATCGCACTTGAGCGAGAGCGAGACACCGCTCGTCCGCGCCTGGGGCGCGATCAGGGAGTGCGCCCAATCGATCGCATCGGCCACCGGGAGCGATCGCATCTCGAACTCGACGTGGCCCGTCTCCAGCTTGGCGTAGTAGAGCACGGCGTTGATCAGGCCGAGCAGGTGCACCTGGCTGCGACGGATGCGGCCGAGGTCCTCCATCTGATCCGCCGTGACGGGGCCGTGGATCCCCATCTCCATGATCTGCGCGTAGCCGTCGATCGCGTTGAGCGGCGTTCGCAGCTCGTGCGACATGGTGCGGAGAAAGTTGCTTTTCGTCGCGTTCGCCTCCTCCGCCTCCTTACGCGCCGCCTCGGCATCGGCGCGTGCCATGTTCGCGTCAATGAGTACCGCCTCCGCCTCTTGCCAGGCAGCGCGCGCCGCAGCGTAGAGTCGGGCCGCCTCGACTGCCTGCGCGCAGCGCTCCGCGAACGCCACGCCGAACTCGACGTCGACGGGAGAGTACGCCGGGGCGCCAGGCCTGCTCACGTAGGTGATCGCGCCGAGCAGCTTGTCGTGCGCGATGATCGGCACGACGAGCAGCGAGCCGGCGCCGAGCCAGCGCAGCACGCGCAGCGTCTCGGGATCGCGCGCGCTTCGCACGATCGCCTCGCTCGCCCCTTCGATGATGATCACCGGTTGCCGGTCGCGTTCGATCAGCGGCACGCCGAGCCGATCGTCCACGGCCGGCCGCCACAGATCGGCGAGCGCGCTCGCCGCCACATGTTTGGACTCGTCTGGATGCACGACGGCCAGCCGCCGGAGGCCCCCGCCGAGCTCCACGATGTCCACGATACACCAGCCCTCGAGCCCGGGCCGGATGACACCCGCGATGGCGGCGTAGGTGACCTCCTGGTCCAGCGACGCGCCGAACCGTCGACTCGCCTCGGAGAGGAACTCGGCGCGGCGGCGCGCGACCTCGGCGACTGCCGCCGCGTCGCTTTCGCGAAGCGCCGAGAGGAGGATGCGCTCCGTGACGAGCTGCAGCGTGACGCGCGCCTCGGGCGGACCGGGGCGATACACCGGTTCCTCGGTTGTCGCGTCCAGTCGGCGCGCCGGTACGTCCGTCATGTGACTGCCGGTGAGGCCGTCATGGGCCGGACGCTCGGTCCGCCGGTCGGTACGTCGGCATCGCGCCGTCGTCGCCGGATGCCCGGACGATGTAGCGCTGCGCAAGCAACTGGTCGAGCAGGGCCGTCGCGCGCTGGAGCGGAAGGTCGACGATCGCCGCGAGCGCGTCGAGCGGCGTCTCGCCAAAACGCATCAGCGTGCCGAGCAGCGCCGCCTCGGGTCCCGTGAGTCCGGCGGGAACGGCGGTCCGTTCCCCCACTCGCCGTGCCGGGCTGCCGGAGAGGATGTCATCGTAGCCGGTGAGTCGCTCGCCCATCACCGCCCCTTTGGCGGTGATCCGGTAGCGACGCAGCTCAGTGCTGTGCTCGCTGCGCCGCATCTTGATGATCGCGAGCACCTTTTCCATCACGCCGTCGATCTCCGCGTAGGACTGCACGAGGATGTCGTCCGTGATGAACGACACGCGCTCGCCGGTGAAGCCGGCATCGGCGGAAACCGACAGTGCCTCGTGAATCATGAACACCGTGACGTTCGTCGAGGTCAGCGCGCCGACCAGCCGATACAGCGACTCGCGGAAATCCTCTCGGAACGTTGGGGCGAGCGCGACCTCGAAGCCGGTGAGCGAGTCGATGATGACCCGCGACGCACCAGTCTCCTTCACGCTCACGAGGATGTCGGAGAGCGTCTCGTCCACGGAGAGGTCGAGGGGGCGCAGATAGGTGACGCGCAGCTTGTTCGCCGCGATCAACGCGTCGGGATCGACGTCGAACACGCGCAACCGCGCGAGATAGGCCTCGGGATACTCCTCAAATCCGGCGACGACCACCGACTCGCCACGCCGCAGACCTTCCGCGGCGAACTGCATGCCGAACGTCGACTTCCCCGTGCCGGTGGGGCCCGCCAGCATGACGGCATCGCCGGCGGGAATCCCGCCGCCCATCAGCTCGTCCAGGCCGGGAACGCCCGTGGAGAGGCGCCGGTCTTCTGGGGTGTGCCGCTCGCGGCGGCCCCATTCCTGGTTCGGGATGCGAGGAAACACCTGCAGGCCGTCATCGGTGATCCTGAAGGTGTGCAGCCCCGGCATCTGTGCCTGGCCGCGAACCTTGAGCACCTGGAGCTTGCGCACGACCGAGTTCCGATCGATGGCCTGGGTGAGCCAGATGATCCCATCGGCGATCGTGAACAACGGCTGCCGCTGCTCGGCCTCGTCGTACTCCCCGATGAGAATCGACGTCACCTCCCACGACGTGAGGTGCAGCGCGAGACGCTGCACGAAGTGCTCGAGCGTGATGCTCGACGCGTCGTGTGCCCCACCAACGTCAAGCTTCGCCTTGGGAATCACCGTTCGGAACGAGTCCACGACGACGATCCCTGGCCGCAGCCGCTCGACCTCACTCGTGATTCTCTCGAGCACCGCGGCCAGATCTCCGGACAGCACCTCCTCGCTCAGGTTGAGGTAGTGCACGGCCGTTCCGACGCGCACCGGATCGAAGAATTCGAAATTGCGCTGATAGCGCAGCATCTTCACGGTCGGCTCGCCGAGCACGGTGAAATACAACGCGGGGCGTTCGACCGTGGCGTTGGCGAAGATCAGCTGCTGCGCAAGCGTGGTTTTGCCGGACCCGGGGCTGCCGGCCAGCATGTTGAACGAGAGCTCGGGAAGACCCCCCCCGAGCACGGCGTCGAGGCCCGGCACTCCCGTCGAAATGTGACGGATGAGACCCTGGCTCCGTGGCGCGCCGCGCGCACCCGCATTTCCCCGCGTCGGCGTCGCACTAGGGCTCAAATCGGATTTCATTGCTCGTCCATCGTCTGGGAGAGTGCCTCGTCCGTCGACCGCGCCGGGAGTGCCTCCTCGCCGCCGGACGACGGTCCGGCGGCGAAGTGCGTGCTGCGTTGACCGTCCTTCGACTTCGCCTGCCCGTTCGATGCGGACGGCGCCGCGCATTGTGACAGCAACCCGAGCGCCATGTCGTCGCCGATCAGCCGGCTGAGCAGCTCGTACAGCGTTGCCAGGAGCGTGATGATGGCGTCCGCCGTCGCCGATGTCCCGTGCGACTGCACGCTTGCCGAGACCCCGATCAGCCGTGGCGTGGGCGAGCTCGACACGATCACCGAGGCCAGCGCGGGGTGACCTGCCTGGGCGATCGCCAGCGCACGAGTCACGAGCGCGAGCGAGCCGTAGGTCCCGAACCAACGGGCCAATCCATCAGGCACACAGGTACCGATCCGCTCAGCCGACTCGATCAGCGCGTCGTCGTCCGTGCGCCCCTCGGATTGGGCAGCGAAGATCGTTCGCGCCACATCCAGTGCTGCTTGTGAGACAGGCTGATGCGGAGAGTGAGGCGGTCCTGTCACGCGGTACACATCCGTCGACACCCGATCACACGCGCGCATGGCGCGTTGCGAGGCCGCTCGGAGGGCAATGACATGCTGCGGGAATGCATCGACCGCGGACTCCTCTTCGATCCAGTCCGCCGTGTCGCAGCGATTGCGCTCGGCGGCGCGAGGCGTCGAAGTGCCGCGCGCCATGGAACCTACATCCCAATGGCAGCGCCCGCACCATGCACGAACTGATCCGAAGTCGCCGGCCGGACGAAGCGCCGAGCTCGACTGTGGCAGAGCGCTCCACCGATCAACCGCTCCACCGATCAACCGCTCCACCGATCAACCGGTTCAATCAGCCGTGACTCTCTCCGACAGCAGCTTGGCGCTGAACCGCTGCGCCTCGGCGATTCGCTCCACTTCGACGGCGATCGCGTCGACCGACTGCTGAAGCTGCTCGAGCTGCGCGGACTGCGGCGCCGACAGCGCGGCCAGCTCACCCGAGCGCGACTTGGGCTGCAGTGCGCGCACGAGCGCCACCGTGATCACCGAGAGCGCGCCCACCAGGCCGATGGTGATGACGGCGACCTGGCCGAATACGACAACCTCTGGAATCATCGAAGACCTCGAATGAAAGGACGCTCGGCTGCTTGGACGTCCCTACGCCAAGCGGTTTGGCGCGGTTTCCGGGTCCAATTGTAACGATGGGAACGACGATTGCGCCGACGGGCACGATAGCCTTGAGGACGCGCTCTCTCCAGAGGTGAATCCATGCGACTGCTCCGCTCGCTCGCCGATGCCTGCTCGAGTCATCGACGGCTCACTCGGGGAGCGCTGGCGCTCTCCTTCCTCGCGCTGGGCACGGCGGACTCCGGCGCACAGACGTACACATCCAACCTGCGCGGCTACGTGCGCACGGCGACCGGCGACCCCGTGTCCGACGCGCAGATTGTCACGCGAGATGTCGAAACGAACCAGCGCCGCGGCACCACGACCAACGGCGCGGGCTACTACTACATCGGCGGCCTGCGCCCCGGGCAGTACGAGGTTTCGCTGCGTCGCATCGGCTTCGAGCCCGACTCGCGGCCGATTCGCCTCGCGATCGGCCAGACCCACGACCTGAACTTCGTCGCCGGCGCTGCCACCGTGCAGCTCTCGGCCGTGGAGGTCCGCGCCACTGCTGACGCGGCCGTAGCGACGCGAACGTCGGAGGTGGGCACCAACGTCACACGCGAGCAGATCGAGAACCTGCCGAGCCCCGAGCGCAACTTCCTCGACATCGCGAAGCTCGCGCCGGGTATCACCGCGACCGCCGTGAACAATCAGAACAAGACCTTCTCCGCCGGCGGGCAGCCCGCCGAGGCGGTGAACGTGTTCGTGGATGGCGTGTCGTACAAGAACGACGTGCTCAAGGGCGGCGTCATGGGCCAGGACGCCAGCAAGGGAAATCCATTTCCCCAGGGCGCCGTCCAGGAATTCCGCATCCTCACCCAGAACTACAAGGCCGAATATCAGAAGGCCGCGAGCGCCGTGATCACGGCGACGACGCGCAGCGGCGGCAACGACTGGGAGAGCGACGTTTTCGTCAACAGCATCGCCAAGTCGTATGTCGCGCGCGACGCGTTCACTCGGCTCAATGCCGGCCCGGACGCGAACTACTCGCGTCTGCAGCTGGGTGGCAGCGTTGGCGGACCGATTCAGAAGGACAAGCTGTTCTTCTTCGGCACCTACGAGCTGAACTCGCGCGACGAGCCGCAGACCATCTCGGTCGGGTCGAATGCCGCGCTCGCGCCGGCGGGACTCAATCCGCAACAGTATGCCGGCAGCTTCACGAGCCAGTTCCGGGAGCATCTCGCCTTCGGCAAGCTCTCGTGGGTGCCCACGTCGCGCAGCACTGTGGACGTCAGTGGCACGATTCGCCACGAGACGGACCTCACCGGCTTCGGTGGCCAGACGAGCTATGAGGCAGCCGAGAACGTCGGCGTGGACGTCGCGAGCGGTGGCGCCAACTGGAAGTTCGCCGGCGACAAGTGGCTCAACGAGGCGCAGGTGAACGCGCAGCATTTCACCTGGAATCCGCATCCGGTCAACCCCGGTCTGATCGCCAAGGACTACGGGGGAATCATTCGCATCGGTGGCAAGGAGGGGCGGCAGGATTGGGTGCAGAATCGCACCTCGGTGCGCGATGACATCACGCGCGCCGGCGTGAGCTTCCTGGGCGATCACGCGTTCAAGATGGGCGCCTCGGCGGATTTTCTCGGCTACTCGGCCGCGAAGGACTTCTTCTTCTCGACGCCGCTCTTCCGCTATCGCTCCGACGAAGCATACGCGCGGCCGTTCAACGCCACCTTCGGCTTCGGCAATCCGAACGTCAGCACGCACAACACCCAGGTGGGTGCGTACTGGCAGGACGACTGGAACGTGACGCGCAAGCTGGTGCTCAACCTGGGCATCCGGTGGGACGCCGAGACGAACGGGATCAACAACTCGTACGTCACGCCGAAGTCGCTCGCCGATTCGCTGCGGCTCTACGAGTCGCGAATGGTCGTCGAGCAGCCGCAGGCGAGTGGACCGAACAAGGTCATCCCGATCATGCAGGAGCTCGGCGGCTTGAACCGCTACATCACGACGGGGCGTTCGGATCGGCCGGTGTTTCTCAAGGCGTTCCAACCGCGCATCGGTGCGTCGTACGATTTCTTCGGTGACGAACGAACCGTCGTGTTCGGCGGCGTCGGCATCTACTACGATCGCAACTACTGGAACACCCTGTTCGACGAGAGCTTCCGTCGCCAGTTCCAGCAGCTCAACATCGACTTCAAGACGGCGTGCGGGGCGAACGAGTTCGGCTGCGCGGTCTGGGATCCGAAGTACTACGATCCCGCGCAGCTTCGGACCCTCGGGTATGCCACGGCGCCCGAGGTGTTCCTCGTCGCCAACGACATGAAGCCGCCCCGGACGAACCAGTTCAGCGCTGGCCTGCGTCAGTCGATCGGCGCCGTACGGCTGACGGTATCGTACAACGGCATCCGCGGCTACAACGGAATGAACTACGTCCGGGTGAGCCCGTTCGGCGGTCCCGAGACGACCGCCCGGCACAACTACTCGACGGTGTTCGCCGCGGACGATCGCGTGCGCACGTGGTACGACGCGATGCAACTGCAGCTCGACCGTCCGCTGCGCGCGGACACGCGCTGGGGCGGCGGCCTGGCGTACACGCTCGCACGCTCGGAGGAGCAGGGACAGAGCACCGACATCTTCTGGGGGTTCGACGACCGGTATCCCACCGTGGCCGACCGTCCCAGACTTCGCGCGCCCGGCGATCAGCGTCACGCCGTCGTCGGCAACGGGATCATTCGTCTCCCCGCCGGCTTCCGATTCAGCTCGATCGTCACCCT
>JBDTOD010000138.1:0-11589 GCA_039933415.1 bacterium | reverse complement strand
CGAACCAGGTCAACAACGTCCTCGGCTTCCCGTTCATCTTCCGCGGCGCGCTCGACGTGCGCGCCACCGAGATCAACGAGGAGATGAAGATGGCCGCGACGCGCGCGCTCGCGCTGCTCGCCAAGCAGGATGTGCCGGACTCGGTCGCCGCGCTGTACGGGCTTCGCAACGTGCATTTCGGCGCCGATTACCTCATCCCCTTCCCCTTCGATCCGCGTGTGCTGCTCTGGGTCGCGCCCGCCGTGGCGTGGGCGGCGGTCGCCACCGGCGTCGCGCGCGAGTTCATCGATCTCGAGGGCTACCGCGACAAGCTCGAGACCCGACTCGGCGGCGTGCGCACCTTCGTGCGCGGACTGATCAATCGCGCCATCCGCGATCCCAAGCGCATCGTCTTCCCCGAGGGCGACGAGCCGAAGATCATTCGCGCTGCGTCCATCCTCGTCGACGACGGCATCGCGCACCCAATCCTCCTCGGCGACGAAGCGAAGATTCGCGCCATCGCCTCCGAGCAGAAGATCTCGTTGACGGACATCGCGATCGAGGATCCCTCCACGTCGCCGCGTCGCGAGGACTACGCGCACTACATGTGGCAACTTCGCCAGCGGAAGGGGCTCTCCCTGGACGAGGCGCGCCGTCAGCTCTACAACGGCAACTACTTCGGCTCGTGCATGGTCGCGCTCGGCGACGCCGACGCTCTGCTCTCTGGCGCCAACCTGCACTACCCGGAGACGATTCGCCCCGCGCTTCAGGTAATCGGCGTGCATCCGACGGCCAAGGTCGTGAGCGGCATGTACATGCTCGTCACCGAGCGCCAGGTCGTGTTCTGCGCCGACAGCACCGTGAACATCGATCCCACCGCCGACCAGCTTGCGCAGATCGCCTTCGCCGCGTGCCGGATCGCCCGCACCATGGGCGTGACGCCGCGCGTTGCGATGCTCTCCTTCTCCAACTTCGGGTCCGTCAAGCATCCGACTGCCCAGAAGATGGCTGAAGCCGCCCGTCTCCTCCGCGAGCGCGACCCGTCCATCGTCGTCGACGGCGAGATGCAGGCCGACAGCGCACTCGATCCGGAGATCCTCGGCCGCGACTATCCGTTCAGCATTCTCAAGGAAGAGGCGAACGTGCTCATCTTCCCGAACCTGAGCGCTGGCAACATCGCCTACAAGCTGGTGCATCTGCTCGGCGGCGCGACGGCGATCGGACCGATCCTCATGGGGATGCGCCGCCCGGTGCACGTGCTGGAGCGCGGTGCCGACGTGCAGGACATCGTCAACATGGCCGCCGTCGCCGTCGTCGACGCACAGGAGCGCTCGCAGCAGATGGAGACGCCTCCGATCGCACACGCCGCGCAGGCGTCCGGCCCGGCCTACTCGGAGCTCTGATGGCAGACGCACGACTTCAAGGTCAGGGGCTCACGCCCAGCGGAGCGATTCACTGGAATCTGATGGCGCCGCGGCTGATCGAGCACGCGATCCGTGATGCCGAGGGAGAGCTCGCCGACATGGGCCCCTTCTGCGCCGTCACCGCGCCGCACACGGGCCGTTCGCCCGACGACAAGTTCATCGTGCGACAGCCGGACACCGAGGGCGACATCGACTGGGGCGCCGTCAACCGGGCGCTGTCACAGGAGCACTTCGAGCTGCTGCAGCATGACGTACAGGAGTACCTGAGCGCGCAACAGAAGCTCTTCGTCCAGGACCTGTACTGCGGCGCCGATCCCGCGCACCGCCTCGCCGTGCGCTATGTGTCGCCGAGCGCGTGGCACATGGCGTTCGTGCGCAACATGTTCATTCGCCCGGAGCTGGCGGCGCTCGCGTCATTCGCCCCGACCTTCACCGTGCTGCACGCACCGGAGTATCAGGCCGACCCGGCGCGCCACGGTACGCGCTCCGGCACCTTCGTCGTGCTCGACCTGGCGCGTCGCGTCATCCTCATCGGCGGCACGCGGTACGCCGGTGAGCTCAAGAAGGCGATGTTCACCGTGATGAACTACTACATGCCGAAGCAGGGTGTGCTCTCGATGCACTGCTCGGCCAACACCACCGACGAACACGAGACCGCGCTCTTCTTCGGTCTCTCGGGCACTGGCAAGACGACGCTCTCCGCCGATCCGTCCCGCTCACTCATCGGCGATGACGAGCATGGCTGGGCGCCAGACGGCGTGTTCAACTTCGAGGGCGGCTGCTACGCCAAGGCGATCAACCTCTCCGCCGAGAACGAGCCGGACATCTACCGCACCACGCAGATGTTCGGGACGATTCTCGAGAACGTCGTGCTCGATCCGGTGACGCGACAGGTGCGTTTCGAGGACAAGTCGATCACCGAGAACACCCGCGCGTCGTACCCGTTGCCCTACATCAGGAATCACGTGCCCAGTGGGCGCGCCGGCCACCCGAAGAACATCATCTTCCTCACGGCGGATTCGTTCGGCGTGCTTCCGCCGATCGCCCGACTGTCGCGTGAGCAGGCGATGTACTACTTCCTGTCCGGCTACACCGCCAAGCTCGCGGGCACCGAAACCGGCGTGAAGGAGCCGACGGCCACCTTCTCCGCCTGCTTCGGCGCCGTCTTCCTCGTCTGGCATCCGACGCGCTACGCCGAGATGCTCGGCCGGCTCATCGACGAGCACGAGTGCCGCGTGTGGCTCGTCAACACCGGGTGGAGTGGAGGTGCCTACGGTATCGGCAAGCGCATGAAGATCGCGTACACGCGCTCGATGGTGCACGCGATCCTCGACGGCACGCTCGATTCGATTCACACGCACGAGGACCCCGTGTTCGGCCTCGCGATCCCCGATTCGGTGCCGTCCGTGCCCACCGAGGTGCTCGATCCGCGCGCCACGTGGCCCGATCCGGCCGCCTACGACGTACAGGCGCGCAAGCTCGCCGCCATGTTCAGCGACAACTTCGAGAAGTTCGGATCGGTCGCAGAATCAATACGGTCGGCGGGCCCTCGGTCCTGACACTTCCCGCGCCAGTGCGCCAGCTTTGACCATGTCCTTCGAGGTCATTCGCGATCCGCTCTGGAACAACATCCGCGTCGATCCGCTCGCCCTGCGGCTCGTCGACACGCGCGCGTTTCAGCGGCTGCGCTACGTGCGCCAGCTCGGTCTCGCCTATCTGGTGTATCCCGGCGCGAGCCACTCCCGTTTCGAACATGCGCTCGGCGCGTACAACCTCGCGCGCCGAGCGCTCGGCCTGCTCGAGGAGCGCGGGCATACGCAATCGCTCGAGCCCGACGCGAGCCTCGTCGTGAGGTGCGCCGCGTTGCTGCACGACATCGGGCACTACCCCTTCTCCCACGCCCTCGAGGAGATCGGCGCGCTGCATCACGAGGAGGTCGCTCGCCCGCTCGTCACCGGCGGCGAGGTGGCCGATGTGCTCCGCGCCGCGCTCGGCGACGACGCGCCCGAGCGGATCATGGAGCTCATCCGCGGCAAGAGTGCGAGCCCGCTTCAGGGACTCATCTCCGGCTCGCTCGACCTCGACAAGATCGAGTACCTCAAGCGCGATGCATTCATGTGCGGCGTGAACTACGGCGACATCGACGTGGATCGCCTGCTCAACTCACTCACCGTCGTCACCGATCCGGAGCGCGGTGTGCCCGCCGTCGGCGTCTATGAGAAAGGGCTGTCTGCCTTGGAGTCGCTGCTGTTCGCCAAATACCAGATGTATCGCAACGTGTACTGGCACCATGCCGTGCGCAGCGCGACGGCGATGTACAAGCGCCTCGTCGACGGCGCACTCCGCGCCGGCTCACTCAGCGCGGAAACGCTCGCTGCCTTCACCGACGAAGGACTCCTGCACGAGCTGGGGCAGCATCGCGCACCGAACCCTCTGCTCGCCGCGCTGCGCGAACGGCGGCTCTACAAGCGCATCTTCGAGTGTCCCGCCGCCGAGCTGCCCCCCGATCGCGGCGAGTGGATCGCCGACGACCGTCCACTCGTCGTCGCCGTCGAGGATCAGCTGGCGCGCGAGCTGTCACTCGCGCCAGGCGAGCTACTGCTCGACTATCCCGCCAAGACCCAGATGCTCGGCCTCGACATCCCCGTCCTCCGTCGCGACGGCAGTGTGCGGCGCCTCACCGCCGAAGGATGGGAAGGTGCGATCAACCTGCCCAAGCTGTCCGAGGAGCTCTACCGCAGCGCGCGGTGGCTGCGCGTTTTCGCGTGCCGGCCCGTGAGCGTCGATCGTGTTGCGATCGTCCGCCTGGCCACGCTGCCGGCGAATGAGGTGCGGATCAGGCTCGACCGCGGGACGTTGTTGCGAAATTGACTCTCTCAACGACGGAACGCGGATCTCGGCGGATTACGCGGAAACGGCCGGATCAGCACCCTGTGCAGGTCGGGGTCTACGACCCGTGCGTTCGCTCACGAAGCGGAAAAAAGAGGGCTCGGGACCGAAGTGCAGCAGCAGACCGACATGCAATTCAGTGGCTCTGAGATAGTTCAGAAGTTGCTGCCTGTCCGTCGGCCCCAGGACTGAGCTCGCCTTAATTTCAACGACGACTCGATTTTCGACGAGTAGATCGATTCGGTAAGCGCCCACGACGACTCCCTTGTAGGCCACCTCAACCGACGCTTCCTCTGCGACGCGGATGCCGCGCGCGCGCAGCTCGATGGCGAGCGCCCGTCGGTAGACCGATTCGAGAAAGCCGAAGCCAAGCTCGTTGTAGCACTCGTAGTAGGCGCCGATAATTCTGCCCGTCAGCTCCCGCTCGAGCAGTGGCAGTGCATCCGGCCCCTTTCGCGTCATCCGCCAAGATCCGCGTTCCGCCGTTTCGCCCGACACTGGAATCAAGCAGACTGCGGCGAATCAATGCGCCACAGATCAGGCTGAAATCGCGGGCCCACTATCGGCGCCGGTCTTACCGCGCCCGTGCGCCTCCGCCAATGCGCGTCCGATGCTCCGGTAATACGCGGCGTCGTCAGGCTTGCCCTGCTCCGCGAGACTCAGCGCGGCAAGCTCGATCGCGTAGAGGATGTTGCCCAGGTACAACTCGGCCAGCGACGCGACCGTATCGTCAGTCAACCGGCCCCATCTCCATCGTCCGATTGATGTCCTCGGAATCGGCGCCTGTCTCGATCACCTGCACGATGATCGCGGTGATGTTGTCCAGGCCTCCGCGACCATTCGCCTCGGCGATGAGCGCATGCACCTTCCGCTCCGGTTCGGCGCGCGAGCTGAGGAGCTGCGCCAGCCGGCGGTCGTCCACCATGCCCGTGAGCCCATCGCTCGCGACGAGGAAGGTGTCGCCCGGCTTCGCCTCGCCCCGGTAGATGTCCGGCTCCACGTCGCTGCCCGCGCCGACGCAGCGCGTGATCACGTTGCTGTACGGGTGGTAGCGCGCCTGCTCCGGCGTGAGGTAGCCGGCGTCCACCTGCTCCTGCACGTAGGAGTGATCCTTCGTGAGCTGGGAGAAGCTGCTGTCGCGCAGCAGATACACGCGCGAGTCCCCGACCTGGCCGATGAGGTATCGCGCGCCGGCGAGCAGGAGCACCGAGGCCGTCGTCCCCATCCCCTGCTTGTCGACTTCCGTGAGCGTTCGCTCGTGAATCGCGCGGTTCGCCAGCTTCAGTGCGCTCGCGACGAGTTGCACCACGTCGTCGCTGTCCAGATCGCGCACCGCCGTGAGCTCGCGTTGGACGATCTGCACGGCCATCTCGCTCGCGACCTCGCCCGCCGCATGGCCGCCCATCCCATCGGCGACGATGAAGATGCCGCGCGTGCCGGAGGTGTCGACCGTGAAGTTGTCCTCATTCCCGGATCGGATCATTCCGACGTCCGTGCGTGCTGCATGGAGTAGCTTCACGCGCGTCCTCTGAGCACGAAGAAGACCGTGACGGCGACCGCGACTGCAACGAGAAGCCAGAGCATGCCGCGCCAGCTCTTCGGTGGAACGGTGATCGCCTCGGGGATGGGCGGCGCCGCCTTCGGCATCGTTCGCTGACGTTCCGGCCCAGTGACGGCTCCTCGTCCGTCGAACTCCGCCGCGGTGGGATCCGCGGCCGTAAAACGCATCTTCACACCACCGAACCGCACATCGGGCGCGCCCTCGAGCCGGCGCTCCCCCGCGATGCGCGATCCGCCGACGTACGTCCCGTTCGTGGAGGTCATGTCCACCGCGTACCAGCCATCGTCCCGCCGCTGGAGCTTTGCATGGGTCTCGCTGACGCTCTCGTCGGTGAGGCGCACGTCGTTGTGCGCTCCCCGCCCGACGTGGGCAAGGGGCGTGCGAATTGTATACCGGTTGCCCTTGCTCGGCCCCTCATTGAGCACCTCGAGCATCGCCAGCATGGGACGAACCTCCTCCTCGACCAGCGCGACAGGAGGCATCGCGCCACCCGGCTTGAACGCGAGCGTTGGCTGAAGGCCGTCCACCGCCGGATCATCCGGCTCGTGCTGAGTGCTGACCACCGCGGGCGCCGGCGCGGCCGGCACGGAAGCCGGCATGTCCGCATAGAAGCGGAATTCCTCGCCGCCCACGCGGATCACGTCGCTTCGATTGAGCCGCTGCGATCCCTTCACGCGCTCACCGTTGACGAACACGCCGTTCGAGCTCGTGTCGCGCACCATGTATCCTTGCTCCGTCGGCGCCAGCTCGGCATGCCGTCGGGAGACCTCCGTCTTCGCGATGACGACGTCGCACCCCGCGTCGCGCCCGATCACCAAGCCGCTGCTTGGCACCGTGTATTCCTTGCCGTCCACGAGCGACACCAATCGACCGCCGGAGGCAGCCGTCGGCCGCGGCACGCCCGACCGGCGAGCTCCCGCGAGCGCGGCGAGCGCGTCCATGCTCACGTACTGCGTGGCCCCGCGCTGCGACTCGTCGGCGAACCGCAGCTCCAGCCCGATCACCTCGACCTTGTCACCGTGCATCAGTGGCGTCGGCTCGGGACCGAGCAGCACGCCGTTCACTCGAACCTGCGCCTGAGGCGCGGCGCGGCGAATGGCCAGCGATGCCGCGCTCGTCCGCTCGATCACCGCCTGCACGCCGAGCGTGGCGTCGCCAGGAAGCGTGACGTCCGCGTCGGCGCCCGCGCCGATGCGTGTCGTGCTTCCCGTGAGCGGAAATTGCTGATCGTTGAGCTGCAGGACGGCCATGGCGGGGCGAAGCGCGGTCTGAACGGCGGCGCACAGTGCGCTGATACGGAGGTTGCGCCCTGCGGCGCCCGGGACCGTAGACGGCTGAAACTACCCGCCGCCCAAAGGGCTGGCAAGCGTAGTGGAGCTCGCCTCCTGGGCGATCGCCGGAACCGAGCCGCTTCCGGTAACTTCGCCCGCCTGAAGACGATATAGCCGGTCGTAGAGTCCGCGCATTGCACGAAGTTGCGCATGCGTACCGCGCTCGCGCACCTCCCCATGATGCAGGACGAGAATCTCGTTCGCACCAATCACGGTGCTCAACCGATGCGCGATCGCGATCGTCGTTCGTCCCTGCATCAGTGTCCGAAGACCGGCCGAGATCTCCGCCTCGGCTTCGCTGTCCACCGCGCTCGTCGCTTCGTCGAGCAAGAGCACCGCTGGGTCGGCGGCGATCGCCCGCGCGAACGACAGCAGCTGTCGCTCGCCCACGCTCACCGATGCTCCGCGCTCACCGAGCACCTGATCGAGCTGCGAGGGCAGCCGAGCGATGACGCGATCCGCACCCACGCGCGCCGCGGCCGCGAGCACTGCCGCGTCGTCGAGCGGCGCATCGAGCCGCACGTTGGCCCGCACGTCCGCCGCGAAGAGGAAGATGTCCTGCTGCACGTAGCCGATCAGCCGACGCCATTCGTCGATCGGGAGATCGCGCACGTCCGCGCCGTTCGCCGTAATCCGGCCGCGCTGCGGCTCGTAGAAGCGCAGCAGGAGATTGACGATCGTCGTCTTGCCAGCACCCGTGTGGCCGACGAGCGCGATCGTCTCGCCGGGCCGGGCGACGAAGCTCACGCCGCGGAGCACCCACGTCGGCGTGTCTCCTGGCTCGCCATAGTGGAACCACACGTCCTCGAAGGCGATCGTCACACCCGCCGCGCGCTCGCGGGCGAGCACGTCGGCCGAGTGCACTACGCGTGGCGGCACAGGCGGCGCCGGCTCCGTGTCGAGCAGCAGGAAGATTCGCTCCGATGCCGCCATCGCCTGTTGCAGCGTGTTGAACTTGTCGGCAAGGTCCTGGAGCGGCTGATAGAATCGTCGCAGGAGCTGGAGAAACGCGGCAATGACGCCGACGCTCAACGTGCCCACGCCGACTCGGCGCGCGCCAGCGACCAGCAGGATCGCCAGCGCGAGCGAGGTGAGGAACTCGATCGCCGGGAAGTACAGCGCGTAGATCGTGATCGATTTGAGGTTCGCGTCCAGGTGACCTTTGTTCAGCACCCCGAACCGCTCGGCCTCGCTCCGCTCTCGCCCGAACAGCTGCACGACTCGCATCCCGGAGATGCGCTCCTGCAGCGACGCGTTGATCCGCGCGAGCCGCGCGCGAATGTCGCGATAAGTGACCCGCACTCGCTTCTGGAACAGATGCGAGGTGAGATACACCAGCGGAATCACCGCGAACGCCGCCACGGCGAGCCGCCAGTCGGTAACGATCATCATCACGGCGATCGCCAGCAGCGTGAAGAGATCACCGAGACCGGCCACCACGCCGGCGGTGAACAGCTCGTTCAGCGACTCCACGTCCGACGTGACGCGCGTGACGAGGCGCCCCACCGGCGTGCGGTCGTAGAACCCGATCGACAGGTTCTGCACGTGCTCGAACAGTTGCTGGCGCAGGTCGCGCATGACCCGCTGTCCGAGCGTCGTCGTGAGCATCGTCTCGCCGTACGAACATCCGAACGCGACGACGAGCGAGCCGCCGAACAGCAGCGCGGAGCGCCACGCCAGCGCCGCGTCCCGCGACGGCAGCGCGACGTCGATCACGCGTTGGGTCATGATCGGTCCGACGAGCTGCAGCAGTCCCTCGGTCATGAGCAGCACGAGCGCGCCCGCGACGAGCGCCCGGTAGGGCCGCACGTACACGAGCAGCCGGCGCACGAGGCGCCGGTCGTAGCGCTTCACACCCGCCGCGCCGTCCTCGTCGCTGGCGTGTGGGGAGAGGGTCGCTGCCATGGGGGGAGAATTCTAACCGAGTGACGGATGGGGGGTTGATCGGTGAGGCGGTTGCTCGGTGGAGCGGTTGATCGCGGGAGCGGTTGATCGGGGGAGCGGTTGATCGGGGGAGCGGTTGCTGGCTACGAACTGCTGGGGAACGTATTTTGGGCGTCCCGGCGGTGGCATTGCCGTTCGATGTACAAGTCAACCACCCTTCGAACTCACAAACCGATCGATCAATCCACTTCTCAACATCCTCTCCAGCTCGCTATGCGGCTGCCCGCCTCACACCGCCCTCGGCCGTAGCTGGTACGACGGTTGCGATAGGGACCACCGTCGTCCACTTACACCTTTGGAGGCTGTGCTATGGGTATCCTCGCTTGGATCGTGCTCGGACTGATCGCGGGAGCGATTGCGAAGGCTCTCATGCCCGGTAAGGACCCGGGTGGCATCATCGTCACGATGCTGATCGGAATCGTCGGCGCGTTCATCGGTGGGTTTGTTGGCAACACCATCACTGGCTCCGGCCTGAACGGCTTCTCGCTGTGGAGCATCGTACTCGCCGTCGTGGGCGCCATGCTGCTTCTCTGGATCTATCGTCTCACGACCCGTAACACCCGCACGACGCTCTAAAGCGCGCGGGACGACGCGCACGACGAGAGGGGCCGCGCTTTGCGCGGCCCCTCTCCGTTATCGGTGATCGGTGACTACCTCGGCAATTGAGCGCATCCCGAGGCCGGCCGATCACCGATTACCGATCACGTTAGCGCCGGCCCGCCCCCGGTGTTTATTCGGTTCGCCGCCCGTTAGATTTCACCGGAATGAAGGACAAGATCGTCGTCCGCGGCGCGCGGCAGCACAATCTGAAAGGCTTCGACCTCGAGATCCCGCGACGATCCTTCACCGTCATCACGGGACCGTCAGGATCGGGTAAGTCGTCGCTCGCGTTCGACACGATCTACGCCGAAGGCCAGCGACGCTACGTCGAGTCGCTCTCCGCCTACGCGCGTCAGTTCCTCGAGCGCATGGAGAAGCCGGCCGTCGACCACATCGACGGCCTCTCCCCCGCCGTCGCGATCGAGCAGAAGAACCCCACCAAGACCTCGCGCTCCACCGTCGGCACGTCGACCGAGATCTACGACTACCTCCGCCTCCTCTGGGCACGCATCGGTCGCACGATCTGCCCGAAGTGCGGCCGAGAGCTGCGTCCCGACACGATCCAGTCGGTCTCCGACACCGTGCTCGCGCTGCCGCCGGGCGCGCGCTTCTACGTCGCCGCGCCGCTCAAGCTCTCCGACGAGGTCACCCACGAGGTCGTCGTCGAGAACCTGCGCGCGCAGGGATTCGTGCGCGTGAGCCTCGACGGTGCCGTGCGTCATCTCGACGAGCTGATGGTCGAGCACGTCGACGTCACCTTCGCGAAGGAGCTGCTCGTCGTCGTCGATCGCCTCGTCGTCGGAGAGGAAGCGCGCGGTCGTCTCGCTGATGCGCTGGCGACGGCGTTCCGCGAAGGTGATGGCGACGCCGTGATCCTGTTCACCGATCCGGTCACCTCGCCATTCGACGGGAACCCGGTCACACGACTGCGCTTCACCGAGCGGTTCGAGTGCCCGAACGACGGCACCACGATGCCGGTGCCGACACCGCAGCTCTTTTCCTTCAACTCGCCGCGCGGCGCCTGTCCGCGGTGCAATGGCTTCGGCGCGGTCCTCGAGTACGACGAATCCCTCGTCATCCCGTACCCCGAGCGCACGCTGCGCGAAGGCGCGATCGATCCGTGGACGAAGCCGCGCTACGACAACGTGCGGCGCAAGCTCGCCGAGTTCGCGAAGAAGGAAGCGATCCCGATGGACGTCCCGTTCCGCGACCTCGGCGCCGCGCAGCGTCACAAGCTCCTCAACGTGAGCACGCGCGGCTACAAAGGGATCCTCCCCTTCCTCCGCGATCTCGAGGAGAAGCGCTACAAGCAGTACATCCGCGTCTTCCTGCGGCAGTACCAGACGGCGCAGGAATGCCCGTCGTGCCGCGGCACCAAGCTTCAGCCCGAGTCGCTCCAGGTAAGAGTCGCTGACCGCAGCATCGCGGAGGTCAGCGACCTTCCGATCGGCGCGCTCAGCACGTGGCTCGACGAGCTCGAGCTCTCTCCGTTCGACAAGCAGATCGCCGCGCACATCCTGCGGGAGGCGCGAGACCGCGTGAGCTTTCTCTGCGAGGTCGGTCTCAACTACCTCTCGCTCAACCGCGCCACGCGCACCCTCTCCGGCGGCGAAGCGCAGCGCATCGGTCTCGCCAACTCGCTCGGCTCGCGCCTCGTCGACACGCTCTACGTGCTCGACGAGCCGTCGATCGGTCTGCATTCGCGCGACATGGACCGGCTGCTCCGTCTTCTCCTTCGACTACGCGACGGCGGCAACACGGTGCTCGTCGTCGAGCACGACCTCGATGCGATCAAGGCCGCCGATTACATGGTGGAGCTCGGCCCGCTCAGCGGCGAGAAGGGCGGTCAGCTCGTCTTCGC
>JBDTOD010000137.1:0-11702 GCA_039933415.1 bacterium | reverse complement strand
GGCATCCACTGGATGCCGGCCGCGCTTCGTTCTGTCGTTGCGCCTATTCCTTTCTGGGCTTGCCGGAGGATTCCGCCGGTGGTGTAACGGGCGCAGCGGGCGGCGGCGTCGGTGCGTCGCGCACCGCCGGGGGAACTTGCCGCACGGGTTCCGGACGCGGAGGCTCGACGTTTCTCGGCGACGGGCGCTGGTTCCGTTGCGCCTCTGCTTCCATCTGCCGGCGCGCACGATCCTGGTCCTCCATCCGCCGCTGCACACCGTCATCGGTCCTCGCGCCGAAGCCGCCATCCGCGTCTCGCAGACGTGGATCGGGGCGCAGTTGCTCGGGCGGGCGGAATCGCAGGCCGCCGACCACGTTGGGTCGATCGACCGGCCGCAGCGCGTTCCCGTCGGTGTCGAGTGGGCTGCTGCGCCGCGCACGGGCCACCGTTCCGTCGAGCTGCTCGGAGCCGAACCGGCCCACGGCGCCAACTGGGCGTGCGGCGACGCGCGAGGCGCTGAATGTCATGGCCGCGCTGTCCGGGCCCGGCCGCGGCTTTGGTTTCTGGTCCGGGTTGACCGGGAGGGTGATCGTCTGATAGCCCGAGCAGGCGTCGCCCGTCGTGATCACCTGGTAGACCACGCCGTCACGCTCGAAGTATCGCGTTGCAGGAGGCGGGTCGAAGTACATCGCGTTCGTGAATTCCGATTCACAGAGCCCGGAGCCCAGGCTCGCCGTTCCATAGTGCGCCGGCGACGCGAACTGGCTGAACCCCGAGTAGTCCGCGTCGAATTCCTGACCGGCCAGGGCGACCTGCGAGCCGACGACATAACCGATGCCGGTGGTTCCGCGTCCGTACGCCAACTGCTCCAGCTTGAAGTCGTCCCAATCACCATTCCGATCGACGAGGCGCTCGAACTGCAGCGGTCGGTCGGACGCGATGGCGACCATCACTCCGCGCGGCGTGAAACGAGAAACCGGTTGCACCGAGAAGGCGGAGCGGCCGTAGCGTGCGGAGCCGAACACGCCGAAACCGGCGAAAAACTTCGTCACCTTGCGCGGCACCACAGCACTCACGAAGCCCGACTCATCGGGTGAATCGGGGAACACCACTCGGAAGCGTCCGTCCAGATCCGAGGCCACCACGAGCACGTAGGCATCTTCGTTCACGCGAACGCTGGCGTTGACGAATGCGTCTGCCCCGATCATCGACGGTGCGATGATCCGCACGCGAGGCTGTCGACCTGGCGCGTCTTGTTCGGCGCGCGCTCCGGCGACCGAGTCGCGGATCCGCATGAAGGCCTCAGCATAGTCGGTCTGCTGCCGCGCTGCCGGGTTAGGGGCGATGGTGACGCATCCCGACAGCAAGGGCAGGGCGACAGCGGCACGTGCGAGGGTTCTGACGAGCTGGGTGCTCATGACAGCCTTCCTGCGCTCGGAGTGGAGGTCCGAATGGCCGACCGGGGGCGGCGGCGCCCACGAGGGTCTCCGGCAGTAATTGTGTACAAATTAGTAGACACAGCTCGAGTACGCAATGGGCCCGCCATTCGTTGCCGGCCCGGTGTCCTACTCACTGCCGCCGCATTCGCCATCCGTCTACCTTCACCCCAGCCACATGGAGTCAACGCGCGCACCCCGCGCCGACCTCTTCGATCCGGCGGCCCTCGGCGCCCTCGGACACCTCGAGGTCGTCGCACGCTGGATCGTCGATGGATTTCTCAGCGGACTACACCGGTCGCCCCGCAAGGGGTTCTCGGTGGAGTTCGCCGACTTTCGTCCCTATCAGCCTGGCGACGATCTTCGCTACGTCGATTGGAAGATCGCCGCACGGTCCGACCGATGGGTGGTCAAGCAATATGAGGAAGAGACCAACCTCCGCGCCACCATCGTGCTCGACGTCAGCCGCTCCATGGAATGGCGCGGCGCTCCCGCCGAGACTCGCGTCACCAAGCGCGCCTACGCCGAGCAGCTCGCCGCCGCGCTCGCGCTCCTGCTCCTTCGCCAGCGTGACGCCGTCGGATTGATTCGCTTCGACGACGCGGTGCGTACGAGCATCCCGCCGCGCGCGCGCACTGGCCAATGGCGCCGGCTCGTCGCAGCGCTCGCCGAGCAGGGCAACGGGCGCGCCTCCGACCTCGCCGCCGCGATCGGACAGGCGGCGCGACTGGTCACCCGGCGCGGCATGGTGATCCTCATCAGCGACCTACTCGTCGACGTCGACGCCGCCGTGCCCGCACTGCGCGGGCTCCGCGCCGCCGGCCACGACGTGACGGTACTGCACGTCATGGATCCGGCCGAGCGCGATTTCACGCTCACCGGCGAGGCGCGCTACACTGACCCCGAGTCGGATCTCGACGTCCCCGCCGCCGCGGCCGACGTCCGCGTCGCCTACAAGAGCACGGTCGATCAGGTCATCGCCGAGTGGAAGGATGCGCTCGGTGCGATCGGCGCCGGCTACGAGCTCGTGCTCACCGATCAGCCGTATGCCATTCCGCTCCGGCATGCGTTTGGCGCGCGCGAGCGGCGCGCATGAGCTTTCTCGCTCCGCTCTACCTGCTCCTCGGCGCGGCGATTGGTGTGCCGTTGCTGCTCCACCTGCTGCGCCGCAACATCGCCACGCGCGTCGACTTTCCCGCCGCTCGCTATCTGCTGCGCGCCGAAGCGGAGCACTCTCGCTCACTCCGCCTGCGCAACCTACTGCTCATGATGTTGCGCGTGCTGTTGGTGTTGGCGCTCGCTCTCGCCGCCGCTCGCCCGTTCCTGCCCGGACTCGGCGTGGGTCACGGTCCCACCGCCGTCGCCGTCGTCCTCGACAACTCCGCGTCCACGTCGGCCGTCATCGGTGGAAAGGCGGTGTTCGATCGGCTGCGCGACGCGACTCGAGCGCTCGTCCTCGCCAGCACGCCGACGGACAGGCTCTGGCTCGTCACGGCCGACGGACGCGTCCGCGGCGGCTCTCGCGACGCCGTGATCGCCGAGCTCGCGCGCCTCGCGCCCTCGGAAGGTGCTGGTGATCTGCCGCTCGCGCTGCGGCGCGCCGCCTCCGCGGTGCAGGGCGCGTCCCTTCCCGCGACGAGCATCGCCGTCGCCACCGACGGCCAGCGCACCGCGTGGATGGCGGCCACACCGGTCACCACGCCCCTCTCGCTGTTCGTCCCCGCCGGCGACCCGCCGCGCAATCGCGCCGTGCTCTCGGCAATCGCCGAACCCTCTCGCTGGACACCGCGAGGCACGATCTCGGCGCGAGTCGAGTCGCGCGACTCGGTCGACTACCGCGTGGTGATCGGCGATCGAACGCTCGCCCGCGGCGCCACCGGCCGCGGCGAGCCGGTCGTGCTTCGCGCCGCGCCGCCGGAGCGCGGATGGCAGGCCGGTCGCGTCGAGCTCGCGCCCGATGATTTTCCGTTCGACGACGCGCGCCACTTCGCACTCTGGATCGGCGCGCCGCCGATGGTATCGTCCGATCCATCCGCCGGCACGTTCGCCGCCACGGCACTCGGCGCACTCGTCGCGGATGGACGCGCGGCCACGGGCGGCACCGTCCGCATCGGCGCCGCGGATGCGCTCGCACAACTGCCCGCGCTGATCGTTCCTCCGAGTGAGCCGGTGCGCATCGGCGCGGCCAACCGCGAGCTCGCCCGGCTCGGCGTGCCATGGCGGTTTGGCGCGCTCGATCGATCGCCGTCGGTGGCGAGAGGCGGACGTCTCGACGGCGTCGCCGTGAACGAGCGCTATCGGCTCACCAGCGAGGGGACCGCCTCCGCCGACACGCTCGCTACTGCGGGCGGCGAGCCGTGGGTCGTGGCCGGCCCCGGCTACGTGCTCGTGGCATCACGTCTCGACCCCGCGGCTACGCAGCTTCCGGTGCGCGCGCCGTTCGTGCCGTGGCTCGCCGACATGCTGGCGCTGCGGCTCGCCGCGCCAGCGGGCGACCTGGGCACCCCGATCGCCGCGCTGCCCGGACGTCCCATTCGGCTGCCCCTCGGCGCAGAGACGCTGGAGAGCGCGAGCGGCGCGCGGCGCACCGTCACGGCGCAGGTCATGGATGCTCCCGAGGAGCGCGGCGTCTGGTTCGTGCTTCGTGGTGGGCGCCGAGTGGGCGCCGTCGTGGTCGATGCGCCGCCGGAAGAGTCGGACCTCGCGCGCTGGCCGGCGGCGTCGCTCGCCGTGCGCATCGGAGGCGCCGTCGCTCGCGCCACCAGTTCCGACACCAGATGGATCGGTGAGACGTATGCCGCCGGCTCGCGCCGGCCCGTCGCTACGCCGCTGCTCGTCCTCGCGCTCCTGTTACTCGCCGCCGAAGCCCTGGCGGTTCGCTCCTCTCGCCCGACTGCCGCCTAAGTGCCTCTTCCAAGTCTGCTCGACGCGATCGAGCGTCTGCCTGCGTTCGCCCGAGTTCTCAACACGCTTCCCACACCGCGCGCTGAGTTGCGCGTGGCCGGTCTTCCCGGATCGGCTGACGCGACGCTCGTCGCCGCCCTCGCGCGCCGGCTGTCCACGCGCTTCGTCGTCGTCGTCGCCGATGGCGTGCCGCAGGCGGAGCGCCTGCTCGCTGACCTGCACACGCTCATCGACGAGACGCCCGTCGCGCTCTATCCGCCGCGTGAAGGGTTCGGCGAAATGGAGCCGCACGTCGAGGTGGCCGGCGAGCGCGTCGAGACGATCGAGCGGTTGAGTCGCGGCGAGATCCGTATCCTCCTCACCACCCCTCGCGCGCTGCTCGAGCGGACGCGTCTTCCTGGCGCGCTGGCCGATCTCCGCATCGAGCTGCGGAAGGGCGATGTGCGCCGCCCGCGCGAGCTTGCCGACCATCTCGAGCGCATCGGGTTCGAGCGCGTGCCGATGGTGGAAGACGTGGCGCAGTTCAGCCTGCGCGGCGGAATCTTCGACGTGTACTCGTTCGGCATGACCGATCCCGTGCGCATGGAGTTCTGGGGTGACGAAGTCGTCGACTTGCGACACTTCGAGCTCTCGTCGCAGCGCTCCACGCGCACCGTCGATCTGGCCATCGTCCTTCCCGTCGATGGCCAGGTGAAGGAAGAGGCGACCCTCGGCGAGCGTCTCTCGGTGTCGGCGCTCTTTCCGCCGGACACGCTCTTCGTCTATCCCACGGGAACGCACCTGCTTCCCGAGCTCCAGCGGACCTGGGACGAGGCCGAGCATCACATTGACCTCGCACGTCGTCGCGGCGAGGACGTCGACTCGCGCGAGGAGCTGTTCGAGTCTCCACAGCACGCCGGCGCGGTGCTCTCGGAGTTTGGCGCGCTGCGACTCGTCGATCCCACGGCCGAGCGGCCTGAGGTCGTCTTTCCGTTCCGCGTTCCGGAGCCCGTCGACCGCGACATCAAGCGGCTGCGCCGCATCGTGCGCGACGAGATCCCGACGATCGTCCTGTGCGACAACGAGGGGCAGTGCGAGCGTCTCGACGAGCTGCTCAACGAGAACGCACGCGAGCCGTCGGGGGCGGCACTGGTCGTCGGTGCGCTGGGCGGTGGGTTCATCCTTCCGCCCGGGGATCACGAGCGCGGGCTGCGCGTCCTCACCGATCACGAGATCTTCCGGCGCGAGCGCCGCATCCGTCGGTCGCGTCGCTACGTCAGCGGCGGTGTGGACTCACTCGCGCTCAAGCTCGGCGACTACGTCGTGCACCTCGAGCACGGTGTCGGGATCTATCGCGGCATCGAGACGATCTTCGTCAAGCAGAGCACGATCGAGGTCGCGGTCGTCGAATACGAGGGAGGAGACAGGTTGAACGTCCCCTTGTATCGGATCGATCAGCTCGAGCGGTATCGCAGCGCCGACGACGTCTCCGACGACGCGCCGCCGCCGCGGTTGCACAAGCTCGGCGGCAAGCGATGGGCGGCGCAGCGCGATCGCACGCGCGCCGCGATTCAGGAGATGACGCTCGAGCTCCTCGATCTCTATGCGCGGCGCAAGGTCGCATCGCGTCCAGCGCACGTGCCCGACACCGCGTGGCAGCGTCAGCTCGAGAGCAGCTTCCTCTTCGAGGACACGCCGGATCAGCGGAAGGCGACGGCCGAAGTGAAGGGCGACATGGAAAGCACGCGGCCGATGGACCGCCTCCTCGTCGGCGACGTCGGCTACGGCAAGACGGAGATCGCCGTGCGCGCCGCCTTCAAGGCCGTGCAGAGCGGCCGGCAGGTGGCCGTGCTCGTGCCCACGACGATCCTCGCCGAGCAGCATGCGCGCACCTTCGGCGACCGGCTCGCCGACTTTCCCATCCGCATCGCCGTGATGAGCCGGTTCCAGAGCGGGAAGGAGCAGTCGGACACGCTCGTCGATCTCGCGGCGAAGAAGGTCGACATCGTCATCGGCACGCATCGTCTGTTGAGCGCCGACGTGACGTTCGGCGATCTCGGCCTGATCATCGTGGACGAGGAGCATCGGTTCGGCGTGAAACACAAGGAGCGGCTCAAGCATCTGAAGCTGGAGACCGACGTGCTCACCCTCACCGCCACGCCGATCCCGCGCACGCTTCATCTGTCGCTCGCCGGCCTGCGCGACATGACGCTCATGCAGACGCCGCCGCGCGACCGCTCTCCCGTGCTCACCTTCGTCGAGCCCGCCGACGACGACGGTCTCATCGACGAGGGGATCTCGCGCGAGCTCGATCGCGGTGGCCAGGTGTTCTTCGTCCACAACCGGATCGAGACGATCATCGCCCACGCGGACCGCATCAGGCGCATCGTGCCGCGGGCACGCGTCGCCGTCGCGCACGGGCAGATGAAGGAGCGCGAGCTCGAGGACATCATGCATCGCTTCGTGAGTGGCGAGGTAGACGTCCTCGTCTCGACGCTCATCGTCGAGAGCGGTCTCGACGTGCCCAACGCCAATACGATGTTCGTGAACCGCGCCGACCATCTCGGTCTCGCGCAGCTCTATCAGTTGCGCGGCCGAGTCGGGCGCTCGCACCGTCGTGCCTACTGCTATCTCCTCGTGCCCGATTCCGTCGATCCCGATGCGGAGCGCCGGCTCCAGGTGCTCGAGCACCACACCGAGCTCGGCGCCGGCTACAAGATCGCGCTGAAGGACATGGAGATGCGCGGTGCCGGGAATCTGCTCGGCGCCGAGCAGTCGGGCTACGTGCACGCCGTCGGCTTCGATCTGTATCTGCGGATGCTCGACGAGACCGTGCAGCGGCTGATGCGGGGCGAGCGCGCACCCAGGCCGCAGCCCGCCGACGTCTCGATGGACATCCCGGCGTATCTCCCCGACGACTACATCGAATCGCAGGAGGCGAAGCTCGACGTGTACAAGCGGCTCGCCCGCTACGACGCACCCGAGGTGATCGAGGCGCTGCGCGCCGAGCTGCGCGATCGGTTCGGCCCGCTCCCCGCTCCGGCCGAGGCGATGCTCGCGATGGCGCTCCTTCGAGTGGCCGGAGGGAGTCTCGGGATCGAGGGGATCCTGGTGCGCGGCGAGGAAGCCCGTATTACCTTTAGAGATTCCGCGATCCCCAGAATGAAGGGGCTCTCCGCGGCGTTCCACGAGGTGCAGTTCCAGGCGGAAGTTCGCCGCGCGCACCCGCTCTCCCTCAAGCTCACCCGGCTCGGGGGCGCTCCACTCCTGGATGGGCTCGTGCGCGCTCTGCGTGCGGTCGTCTGACGCCCGCCTCATTCCACACGCCATCGTCTCTCATGAAACGCAATTCGATCCTCGTCCTTGCTCTGAGCGTCACGACCCTGGCCGCGTGCGGTGGGCTCAAGGACGCGCTCACGGCCCACGTGGACGTGGTCGCACGGGCCGGTTCGCAGGAGCTGTCGGTCACGCGGCTCAGCGACATGCTCGGCAACGCGAAGATGCAGGTGCCGGTCAATCGTGAGGTCGCCACGCTCGTCGCTCGCGACCTCTGGGTGCCCTACCAGCTCCTCGGCGCCGCCGCGGCGCACAGCGACTCGCTCACCGACGCCAAGGCGATCGACGCCGCCGCGACCGGCATGATCGAGAACGCCAAGCTCGGCAAGTTCATGGAGTCCGTGGCGGCCAAGTTGCCGAGCGACTCCGGGTCGCAGAGCAGCTACGAGAATGCCAAGGGCGATCTCTTCGCCGCTCGCCACATCCTGTTCACGGTCGCCAAGGACGCCACGCCGGCCGTGCGCGACTCGATCCGCAAAAAGGCCGAGTCGGTCCGCGCGCAGGTCAACGCCGCGAACTTCGGCGACATGGCCAAGAAGTACAGCCAGGACAACACCGCGGCAAAGGGCGGCGACCTCGGCGTCTTCCCGCGCAACATGATGGTGAAGCCGTTCGGCGACGCCGTCGCGGCGCTCAAGCCGGGCGAGATCTCGCCGGTGATCCAGACGGACTTCGGCTACCACATCGTCCAGCGCAGCACCTGGGACCAGGCCAAGGGGCAGTACGCGCAGCAGGCCGGCGGCCGCACCCGGCAGGTCGCCGAGAGCACCTACATCGCGCAGGCGCAGGCGGCGGCGAAGGTCGAGCTCAAAAGCGACGCCGCCGCGACGATGAAGACCGTCGCGAAGGACGCGATGGACCATCGCAACGACAAGACGGTCGTCGCCACGTACAGCGGCGGCGACCTCACCGCCGGCCGGCTCGCCACGGTGCTGCTCGCCGCACCGCAGAGCGGGCGCATCGCGCAGCAGATCACGGCGGCGCCGGACTCGCTCGTCAAGCAGTACGTCGTCAACATGGCGCAGCGCGAGGTGCTCCTGCAGCGCGCCGACAGCGCCAAGATGGGCCCGTCGCCTGAGGAGATCACGAGCCTGCATCGCGACTTCGTGCAGGCGGTGGTGATGAGCTGGCAGGCGCTCGGCATCGATCCGAAGCAGCTCGCCGACAGCGCCAAGACGCCGTCCGAGCGCGAGCGGCTCGCCGCGTCGCGCGTCGAGCACTACCTGGACAAGATCATGGCGGGCGAGGCGCAGCCGCTCCCGGTTCCGTCGCCGCTGCAGATCGTGCTGATGAACAAGTACGACGCCAAGGTGAATCAGGCCGGGATCGATCGGGCGGTCGAACGCGCACAGAAGGTCCGTGCGACAGCCGACTCCGCGCGCGCGGCGAACCAGCCGAAGTCCGCGGTACCGCTTCCGGGCGCGATGGGACCTGGCGCTCCCGGCGGTTCTGCACCGCAGGGACAGGCGCCGACACCGGCGCCGCGACCAGCCGTACCAGCACCGGCGTCGCCGGCGCCGGCCAAGCCGTGACCCACGCGGATGGGTAGTTCCCCATCCGCTCACGTGCGGCCCGGACCTTCATGGCCGGGCCGCGGGTATTTCAAGGATATGCGCCTTCGATTCGCTCTCTCTGCCGCGGTCCTCGTGACCGCCCCTGCCGGGCTCGTCGCCCAGCAGCCCGTCGTCGCCCCGGTGTCCGCCACGCCGGCGCCATCCGCGACGCGCCCCGGCGCGGTCGCCGCCGGAGCCATCCCGCTCGACCGCATTGTCGCAGTGGTCGGCGACGTCGTCATCACGCAGTCCAACCTGCGTGAGCGGATGATCTACAAGAAGCAGAGCGGTGAGAAGATCCCGACGGACAGTGCGGCGTTCCACACCTATTCGGTCGCCGTGCTGAACGAGCTCGTGGACGAGGAGCTCATGGTACGGAAGGGAAAGGAGCTCAAGGTCGAGGTGCCCGACGCCGACGTGAACAGCACGGTGGACAAGCAGTACAAGGCCATTCGCAGCCAGTTCGCCACCGACGCCGAGTTCAAGGCCGAGCTGGCGAAGGCCGGCTACGGCACGCCGGAAGAGTACAAGCGCTTCGTCGGCGATGGCATCCGTCGCAACGAGTTGATCAGCCGGACGACCAAGAAGCTGAAGGAAGACGGCAAGATGGTGCAGGTGAACGTCACCGACGCCGACGTACAGGAGGCGTTCGAGCGCAACAAGGAGGCGCTGCCCAAGCGCGAGGCGACGGTGACCTGGCGCCAGATCATCGTCTCCCCCAAGCCCTCCGCCGCGTCGAAGGAAGTGGCGCGCGTGCGCGCCGAATCGCTGCTTGCCGAGATCAAGCGCGGTGGCGACTTCGAGCAGCTCGCCAAGCGCGAGTCCGCAGATTCGGGAAGCCGCGTCAATGGCGGTGACCTCGGCTGGAATCGGCGCGGCAAGATGGTGCCCGAGTTCGACCGCTGGCTGTTCGGCTACTACGCGCTGCCCCCAGGTCAGCTCAGTCCTGTCGTCGAGACGCCATTCGGATATCACATCATTCGCGTCGACCGCGTCAACGCCGCCGAAGTGAAGTCGCGGCACATTCTCATCACGCCGAAGATCGACTCGTCCGACATCGCGCGCGCGCGCGTCGAGGCCGACAGTGTCGTCACGCAGTGGCGAGCGGGTGCCCAATTCGACACGCTGGCGAAGAAGCATCACGACTATCGCAGCATGGAAGAGACGACGCTCCTCACGCCCTATCCGCGCAAGGATCTGCCGGCGCAGTATCAAACGGCGTTCGCCAACGCGAAGCCGAACGACATCATCGCGTTCGATATTCCGGGCAGCGGGAGCATTCCGCTCAAGATCGCCGTGACGCAGCTCGTCACGGTGGAAGCGGGAGGCGATCTCACGCTCGCCGAGGTGAAAGAGCGGTTCCGCGGACGTCTCGCGGAGGAGGGCGGTGTGCGCCGGCTGCTCGATTCGCTGCGCAAGCAGACCTACGTCTCGGTGCGTCCCGAGGCGATCTCGGTCACGCCGCTTCCCGCCACGCAGCCGAATCCCTGACCTTGGTGCGCGCATGAGCGGCCGGTCGCGGCTCGCCGTCACCCTCGGCGACGTGCGCGGCATCGGTCCGGAGATCGTCGTCGCCGCGCGTGCCGACGCGCGCGTGAGGTACGCGGCCGATCTGTTCGTCGTCGGTCCGAGCAACGCGGGGGCCGACGTCGACGACGTCGTGGGCGCGTGGAGCGGCAACGGCTCGGAGGCGCTCGCGGGCCGGCTCGCCGGCGAGGCGGTGGATCGCGCCATCGCGCTCGCGATCGCCGGCGACGTGGACGGCATCGTCACGGCGCCGCTCGACAAGCACGCGCTGCTCGCCGGTGGATATGATTTTCCCGGCCATACCGAGATGCTCGCGGCGCGCACCGGTCGGCCCGTGGCCATGATGCTCGCCGCCACGCGCACCGGCGTCGCGATGCCGAACCCACTGCGCGTCGTGCTCGCCACGACGCACATCGCGCTGCGCGACGTGCTGGCCGCGCTGGCGGCGGGTGCGATCGCGAGCGCGGCCGCCGTCACTCGCGTCGGCCTCCGCGAATGGTTCGGCATCGCGTCGCCGCGCATCGCCCTGTGCGCGATGAACCCGCACGCCGGCGACGGGGGACGCTTCGGGCGCGAGGACGACGAGCTGCTCGCCCCCGCCGCGCGCGCCGCCGGCATCGAGGGACCATTTCCGGCCGATACCGTCTTCGTGCGCGCGATGCGCGGCGAGTTCGACGCCGTGATCGCACCCTATCACGACGTCGGGATGACGGCGATCAAGGTTGCCGCATTCGGCAGCGCGGTGAACGTCACGCTGGGCCTCCCCTTTCCGCGCACCTCTCCAGACCACGGCACCGCACTCGACATCGCGGGGAAGGGACTCGCCGATCCGTCGAGTATGATCGAGGCGATCCTGCTCTGCGCCGAGATCGTGAGGCGTCGGAAGGACTGAGCTCGTCGTCAACCGCCCACCAACTACCGAGTGTACGCCTGGTACGGTTGGGGTCAGAGTCCGGGGTCAGAGTCTCACTCCGACTCTGACCCCG
>JBDTOD010000136.1:0-11784 GCA_039933415.1 bacterium | reverse complement strand
CTCGCGGTACCAACCCTGCCACGCGATGAGGTACGTCGTCGTCTCACCCGATGCGGTCGCGGTGTGCGCGGGCACGAATTCGAGCGTCATGCGCTGGCCGGGTCGCGTCTCGAGATAGCGGTCGTCGGCCTGACGGAGGGCGTTCAGCGCGGCGGTGTCCATTGCGGCAGCTCCGCCATTCGCCGGCACGGGCACGATGATCCGCGCGACGGGGACCGTCTCCGTCGTGGGTCGCGCCACCGTGCCGGCGATCTCGAGGCGATCGATGCGCCAATCGTCGGCGACGAAGCGCAACCGGACACGCGCCGATCGCGCATCGCGCGCGCTGCGCGGCAACACCAGCGCAACGTCTCTGAAGGCGATGGGTCCGACGTCGCCGAGCCGAGCGTGCGCGTTCGGCCGCGCAGTAGTGCCCCCCGTCGAGAGTACGCCGTCGACGGTGGCGTGCATTCCCATCGTCTGCACGTACCAGCGCGACAGATCGATCGCCGTGCTGATGCCGAGCAGTCCAGTGGCGAGCCAGTCGGCCGCGTCGACGCCACCGAGGATGCCGTCATAGAGCATCACCGTGTTGAGCAGCGAATTGCGGAGCCGGAGCACCACCGCGAGCGAGTCGCCCGGTGGCAGATCCGTCGCCTCGACGTCGATCCAGTCGTCCACGTCGCCGGCGTGCGCGGCGTTCACGGTGGCGAGCGCCGAGGAGAACAGTCGACCGTCGGATGCCGCGAGAACGCTGCGCACATCGCGGCCGGCGCGGTCGGCGGCTCGAGTCGGTGCGTGTCGATCGCCGACGAGGACGAGCTGCCCGCTCTGGTCGGGCACGGCGGCAAGGGCGGCGGCGTGGCGTACGGCGACGAGCTCGATCTGATTGATGAAGTGCGTCTCGAGCGCTTCGTTTCGCAGCTCGAGCCGGATCACACCATCGGGACCGGTGCGCACGGTGAGCGGATCGAGATCGCGATGCTCCAGCAGCGGCGCGATGGCGTAGGAAAATCCCTCGGCCTGAAGCACCGGGCCGGTGCCCGTGTCCGCGTAGAGCGTGGGGCACGAACCGAAGATCGCGACGGCGAGGCCCGCGACTCCCACAAGGGTGACCGCGGTCGCCGCGATCGAGAGCGCGACCGACGGCGCGACGAGCGCCTTGGTGTCGAACGTCTCGACGCCGACGACGCTCGCCAGGTCGACCGTATCGCGTCGCGTGGCGAGAGCGTCGTCGAGCAGCGCGTATGCCTGGCCGCGACCGATGATGCGGCCGCCCGAGATCGTTGCGCCGTCGCGGAAGATGACCGTGGAGCCGTCGGAGAGGTGCGCCTTGAGCGGCGAGCGGATTCTGCCGCCTCCCGCGAGACTATCTCGAATCGCGAGCGGCTGCGGACGCAGGGTGTTGATGACGTGGACACATCCAGCCGCCCCCGCCGGCACCAGGATGGCCAACGCGGCGATCAGCCGCCGCACCGCGAGCGCACACCGCATCCCGCCTCCAAGTGTCGAGTGAGCGTTCGGCTCGGGCTCGTTCGTCCGGCAAGCTCGACGCCGGCGTGGCGGACCTCTTGCTGCTTCTTGCTATCACTTCGCACCGGGAGCGGCAAAGATCAAGGTTGGAGCCCGGGAGGGACGATTGGCGGAGTATCGGGCGGGCGCGGGTGGCTATAGCTTCGCGCAGAGACTGGGTGGACGAACCACTCACAGCGCGGCGGGAGCGAGGACATG
Organism: bacterium; assembly: GCA_039933415.1. GTDB lineage: Bacteria > Gemmatimonadota > Gemmatimonadetes > Gemmatimonadales > Gemmatimonadaceae > AG11. Next base: position 10,074 of record JBDTOD010000136.1, on the reverse strand, counting down.
GGCAAGTTCGCAGATATCTGGAAGCAGGTCACCGGCGAGGAGGAGGCGGTTCAGCCGGGACCGACGGTTCCGCCGCTCGCCGATGAGGCACCCCGCCGTGGAATGCCATTCACGACGCCAGGCGCGATCGCCGTGGGCGCAACGAACGATGATCAACGCCGCCGACTCGAGAGCTTCGGCCTCTCGCACGTGGGCAAGGTGCGTGAGGGGAACGAGGACCACTTCGTCATCGCGTCGCTTCAGCGGTCGCTCGAGGTGCGACAGACCAATCTCGAGGATCGCGCCCTGCTCGACCCCTTGTGCGGACCGAAGGCGTATCTGTTCGCCGTCGCCGATGGTGTTGGCGGCCAGGCAGGCGGTGCGCTCGCCAGCGGGATCACGCTCCAGACGATCGTCGAGTATCTGAGCCAGACGGTGGGGAGCTACCACGCGGTCCCGATGGGCCAAGAGCACTCCTTTCTCGATCCGCTTCGCGCCGCGGTGCAGCGCGCGCACGACAAGGTGCTCGCAACATTCGGTCAGGCGCAGGGCGGCCCCGCGACGACGCTCACGATCGTGCTCGTAGTGTGGCCGCACGCATTCGTCGTGCACGTTGGCGACAGCCGAGCGTATCACCTCCGCGGCGGCAAGCTCGAGAAGCTGACACGCGATCAGACGATGGGTGCGTTCCTGGTGTCGGAGATGGCGATGTCCGAGCAGCAGGTGGAACGGGGCGGCTACAACAACGTGCTCGCGAGCGCGGTTGGGGCGCGCGACATGACTCCCGCGGTGAGCGACATCGAGCTCCACCAGGGCGACGTGCTCATCCTCTGCACGGACGGACTGACGAAGCACGTCTCCGAGGCGCAGATCGCCGAGGTGCTCGGGCGCACGCCCGACGCCGAGGCGGGGTGCCGCGAGCTGGTGGAGCTCGCCCTCGAGGGGGGCGGCAAGGACAACGTGACGGTCGTCGTCGCACATACGCTGACACCGTAGCCGCCGCAGTCGTCGGTCAGGCGCGTGCGAGATCGCGTGGATGTATGCGACCGCTCATTGGCTTGCGCTTGACGAGCACGAAGCGCGTGAAGTTGTCCGAGTGGTCCTGCAGGCCGTCGAGGAGGACGACGAGCCCGTAGCGCTCGGCTGCCCACGCGCCGGCGATTGCCGCGGCCGTCGGGTCGCGGCGAATCCCGACCATTCTCGCCGCGCCCGCGGTGTCGTGCGCCTCGACCGCCTTGATCAACGGGTGCTCGGCGAAGAAGCGGCCGCATTGCTTGAGGGCCATCTGATGGCTGAGCGCTTCGCGGATGCCCTCCACGCTCGCGCCGGCGAGCCCGAGCAGCGCGTGACGGACGGGCAGCAGGTGCTCACCGATCTGCTCGAGCTCGGGCGCGGCCGCGAGCGCATCGAGCGCGGCGTGCACCGGGCCGGCGATCAGGTTCTCGACCGGGATGACGCCGAAGTCCGCGAGCCCCTGCACCACCACGCCGGTCGTGGCGTCGAAGGTGTTGCAGGGGAGCAGATCGAACGGACCGGAGACCAGGTGCTCGATAGCCTTCTCGCTGAAGGCACCGCTCTCACCCTGGAACGCGACGATGGGGCGCACGAGACAACTTCGTCAGTGCGCCCCACCGGGCACAAGCGGGACGACGCGATCAGCTCGCCTCGCGTGCCGCCTCCGTGCGGAGCTCTCGCTCGGTGAGCGACCGTTCCTCGCCGACGTTGGGCGGCGTGCCTGTGACGAGCGCCTTGGCCACCTCGAACAGCACGACGGGCCTTGGCTTGTTCACCACCATGTATTCGACCGTCTGGGCCTCGACGAGGATGAGCGCGAGCCGCGGGTCGTCCGGACTGCCGTCCTTGTCGCCCCCTTCGTCACCGAACCAGGCCTTCCAGTCCGGCTTGTACAGCTCCATGATCAGCGCCTTGTCCTGGGTGATCTGCGCCGTACCGGCGACCGAGACCCACTCGCGCGACTTGAGGTTGTAGAAGGCGAGGTTGACGTGAGGATCTTTCCTCAGCTCGTCGAGCTTGTGCGACGACACGTCGGTGACGAACCAGAGATCCGTGCCAGTGACCCGTTCCTGCGTCGCCATGGGGCGCGACACGAGCTGTCCGTCCGCGCGGCGCGTCGTGAACATCGCGACCTCGATGTCGCCGATGAGATCGTAGAGCTCGTCGAGCTTCTTGGTCGTGCTCGGAGATTTGTCGGTCATTCGTTGCTCGGGTGGTGAGTGGTGAGTGAGGTGAACGGGCAGAACCCGTGCCGTCCACGCCGTCACTATCGCGCGCGCGCGCGACCTCACGAGCGAGCTAGTGGCCCAGCGCAGCTACCGCGTCCGCTACTTCCGCGGCGTGTCCCTGCGGCTTGACCTTCTCGAAGACGCGCGCGACGTGCCCCTCCGCATCGATCACGAACGTCGTGCGCACGTTGCCCATGTACTTCCGTCCCATCATCGACTTCTCCTGCCACACGCCGTACGCGTCGGCCACGCCATGGCCGACGTCGGCGAGCAGTGGGAAGGGAAGCTCGAACTTCTTGCGGAACTTCACGTGCGACTTCACATCGTCCGGGCTGATGCCGAGGATCTGGGCGTTCACGCCCGTGAAGCGCGGCATCAGATCGCGGAACTCGCACGACTCCACCGTGCAGCCGGGCGTGTCGTCCTTCGGATAGAAGTACAGCACGACCGGACGGCCGCGCAGGGCGCTCAACGTCAGCGGCGTGCCCTCATCGGTGTCGAGCGTGAAGTCGGGTGCCGCGGTCCCTTCGGCTGGATAGCTCATCAGAGTGTCTCTCCACCCATGAGCACCGCCATGATCGCCTTCTGTATGTGGAGCCGGTTCTCGGCCTCGTCCCACACCCTGCTCTGCGGTCCGTCGATCACGTCGGCCGTCACTTCCTCCCCACGATGCGCGGGCAGGCAGTGGAGGAAGATCGCCTCCTTGGCCGCACGCTTCATCATCGCCTGATTCACGGTGTAGCCGGCGAAGTCGCGCTCGCGCTTCTTCTGCTCGTCCTCCTGCCCCATGCTCGCCCACACGTCGGTGTTGACGACATCGGCGCCCTCGATCGCCTCCTTGGGATCGCGCGTGAGGGTGATCCTGGTCTCCTTCCGAGCGCGCTCGAGCAGATGATCCGCCGGCTCGTAGCCTTCCGGACAGGCGATGGAGAGCTCGAAGCCGAGCCGGTAGGCGGCGTTGATCCACGAGTTCGCCATGTTGTTGCCGTCACCGATCCAGGCGACCTTCTTCCCCTCGAAGCTGCCCAGGTGCTGCCGGATCGTGAGGATGTCGGCGAGGATCTGGCACGGGTGGAGCAGATCCGTGAGCCCGTTGATCACGGGGACGCTGGAATAGCGCGACAGCTCCTCCACGTCCTGGTGGGCGAACGTCCGGATCATGATGCCATCGACATAGCGCGACAGCACGCGCGCGGTGTCGGCGATCGGTTCGCCGCGGCCGAGCTGGACGTCGCGTGGCGAGAGGAAGAGCGCGTGACCGCCGAGCTGGTAGGTGCCCACCTCGAAGGAGACGCGGGTGCGGGTGGACGCCTTCATGAAGATCATCGCGAGCGTCTTGCCGGCGAGCGGCGTCTTCCGATATTCGCCGCGTCGCATCCGCTCGGCCAGATCGAAGAGCGCGAGCAGCTCTGCCCGGGAGAAATCGGGGATCGCGAGGAAATCGCGATGAGTGGCGTCGGTCATGTCTGGGCGAGGTGGGTGGACGTGCCGGAAGCCGGCAAAGCTAACGAGCGGCAAAAGCACGGAGCAAGCGGGCGGGGGCTGCGCGGCGGCTCGTCGCCTCAGCTCACACCTGTTACTGCCCCATCGCTTCAGGCGTCACTCGTCGAGCGCCAGGGTGGCTCGGTCGCCCAGTGGGCTTTGCCATCTCGCGACGCGCCAAGTCGATGCACGTTCCTCGCTGGACCACGCCAGGCCCGAGCGCCGGACGATGAAGATGCTCTCCCCGATGGTCAACGCATGGTCGCGGCGCCTCGAAGGGCGTCCCCTGCGTGAGCGGATCAGGCTTCTGCCGATCGGCGCGGCGGTGGCGCTCGCGGCGATCTTCGTGATGAGCATGACGCTCGGTGTCCTCGACCCGCGCAGTCTCACGACAATTCAGAAGGACTACTACCCCGCGCTGCGCGCCAACCGCGAGATGCACGACGTCCTCAGCGATCTCCAGTCGGAGCTCCAGAACGCGGCGGCGACGCGCGACACGGATCGATTCGTCCAGACGGACTCGCTGCGCGCAGCCTTCCTGGACGCAGCGAACGAGGCGAGGCTGCATTCCGCCGACGGCGCGGAGGCCGACGCACTCCGCCAGCTGTTCGAGCAGTACTACGCCACGGCGAGGCCGACGAGCCGGATGCTGATCCTCGGTACCGTGGGCGATACGGTGAGCTCGGCGGTTGGACGGATGACGTCCGAGTACGTCGGCCTTCGGCGCGAGGTCGAGCAGAGCATCCTGGCGCGTGAAGCGGAGATCGACCACGCGTTCGGCACGGCGCGCACGCTCCAGGTGGGCGCGACATTCGGAGTGGCGTTGATCGCGCTGCTGGCAGTGATTGCCCTTGGCACGCTCTCGATCGCGACGTCGAAGGCCGTCACGGAGCCACTGGAAGAGGTGGCGACGCTCGCATCGCGCATTGCCGAAGGCGATCTGACGGTGCAGATCCCTCGCGCCGGCAACGACGAAGTCGGACACGTTTTGCGCGCGATGTCGGACATGGTCGCCTACCTGAATGAGATGTCGGTGGTGGCGCAGTCGGTGTCGACCGGCGATCTGTCACGCAGGGTGACGAAGCGCTCGGAGCACGACCGGTTCGGCGCGGCCCTCTCGTCGATGGTGGACTATCTCTCCGAGATGTCGACGACGGCAGAGCGGCTCGCGCACGGCGATCTCACGGTGAGCGTCAAGCCGCGCTCCGATCAGGACGCCTTCGGCCAGGCGTTCGCTTCGATGATCGAGCGGCTGCGCATGATCATCACGGACCTCCGCGAGGCAGCCGTGAGCATCGCCGCGGCCGCCTCCCAGATGCAGGGCTCGGCGCACGAGCTGGCGATGAGCTCCGGCGACGGCGCGACGGGGATCCGGCACACTGTCGCTCAGATCTCGTCGATGAGCCTCTCGGTGCGCGAGAACGCCGTCCGCACACTCGAGGTGGAGCGGCAGGCGCTGGAGGGCGCGGCGAGCACGAGGGAAGGCGCCCGCGTGGTGCAGGAGGCGATGGAGTCCACTCGCGAGATATTGTCGCGCACCTCGATGATCGAGAGCATCGCGCGGCAGACCAATCTGCTCTCGCTCAACGCCGCCATCGAAGCGGCGCGCGCTGGTGAGCATGGCCGCGGCTTCCACGTGGTGGCCGAGGAGATCCGCAAGCTTGCCGCACAGTGCTCGGTCACGGCGCAAGAGATCAGCCGGCTGAGCGTGGACAGCGAGCAGAAGATCGCGCAGTCGCGCGATGTCCTTCGCGCACTGGCGCCGAGCATCGCCGGTACCGCGCGGCTGGTGCAGGAGCTCGCCGCTGCCTCCACGGTCCAGGCGGCCGGATTGTCCGACGTGGAGGAGACGATGGCGCGCGCCGACGACTCGACGCGGCGCAACGCGGCGACGGCTGAGGAGTTCGCCGCCACGGCGGAGGAATTGTCGGCGCAGGCGGAGCGGCTGGAGGAACTCGTGAGCCGTTTTCAGCTCAAGAACGGGATGCTGGAGAAGCGCAAATCCGTTCGACCGCCGAAAGCGCGTGTCTTGCAGCCCGTGGCCGTGGCGGTGTAGCGGTCTGGTGAGGAGTGAGGAACGGCCCCAGGACGCATCGCGTCCTGGGGCCGTCAGATTTCACGCATCACGCGCCCCGCACCCTCAAAGAATGTACTTCCTCAGGTCCTCGTCCTCGACGATGGCCTTGAGCTTCTCGCGCACCGCTTCGGCGTTCACGATGATGAGCTTCGCCCCCGAATCGGGCAGCTCGAACAGTGTCTCTTCGAGCTGCGTGGTGAGCACCGTGTGCAGGCGGCGCGCACCGATGTTCTCCATCCGCGAGTTGACCACCGCCGCGGTACGGGCGATCTCGGCGATGCCATCTTCGGTGAACTCGAGCACTGCGCCCTCAGCGGCGACGAGCGCGGCGTACTGCTTGGTGAGCGCGTTCTCCGGCTCCGTCATGATGCGCACGAAGTCCGCCTCGGTGAGCGGCTTGAGCTCGACGCGAATGGGGAAGCGGCCCTGCAGCTCGGGAATGAGGTCCGAGGGCTTGCTGACGTGAAACGCACCGGCGGCGACGAAGAGGATGTGGTCCGTCTTCACCATGCCGTACTTCGTCTGCACGTTCGAGCCTTCGACGATCGGCAACAGATCGCGCTGTACACCTTCGCGCGAGACGTCGGGCCCGCCCATCTGGCTCTTCTCGCCGGCGATCTTGTCGATCTCGTCGAGGAAGACGATGCCGAGCGTCTCGACCCGCTCGAGCGAATCGGCGATGACGTCCTCCATGTCGACGAGCTTCTGAAACTCCTGCTCGAGAAGGATGCGCCGAGCCTCGCTCACCTTCACCGTACGCTTCTTCGTCTTCTTCGGGAGGACGTCGCGGAGCATCTCCGTGAAGTTCTCCATGCTCTCCGGCGCGCCCTGATTGGCGAACATGTCAAACATCGCCCCCGACTGTTGGGTGACTTCGATCTCGACTTCGCGGCTGTCGAGCTGTCCGTCGAGCAGGAGCTGCTTGAGCTTGTCCCGAGTGCGCTTGTGGCGGTCCTGCGCGGCATCACCGGCGCGCTCCTGCTTCACGTCGCCGCCCGGTGAGACGACGAACACGCCCCCTGCGTCGCCAGCCGAGACGAGCGTCGGCTCCGGCACAGTTGCCGCGGCTTTCGCCCCATTGTCCGCTGATGTCGCCGCGGCGGGCGGCAGCAGGAGGTCGAGGAGGCGCTCGTCCACTTTCTCGTTCGCGAGGTCCTCGACTTCACTCTCGCGCTCCTGCCGAACCATCTCGATCGCGCTGTCGACGAGATCGCGGATCATCCCTTCCACGTCGCGGCCGACGTAGCCGACCTCGGTGAACTTGGACGCCTCGACCTTGATGAACGGCGCGCCGGTCAGCTTGGCGAGCCGGCGCGCGATCTCGGTCTTCCCCACCCCGGTCGGTCCGATGAGGATGATGTTGTTCGGCGAGATCTCGTCGCGAATGGCTTCGGGCGCCTGCTGTCGGCGCCACCGGTTGCGGAGCGCGATGGCGACAGCCTTCTTCGCGTCGGCCTGGCCGACGATGTAGCGGTCGAGCTCTGCGACGATCTGTCGCGGTGTCAGGTCCGCGAGTCGCGCGAGCGCCTGCTGCGTGCGGGGGGAAGGCATCTCAGATCGCCTCGAGCACGGTGATGTTCGTGTTCGTGTAGACGCAGATCTCGCCGGCGATGGTGAGACTGCGCTGCACGATCTCGGACGCAGAGAGCTCGGTGTTGGTGGCAAGCGCCCGCGCGGCGGCGAGTGCGTAGGCGCCACCGGAGCCGATCGCGAGGATGCCGTCGTCGGGCTCGATCAGCTCACCGGTGCCGGAGATGATGTACCCGTGCGATGCGCTGGCGACGACGAGAAGCGCTTCGAGGCGTCGCAGCACGCGATCACTGCGCCAGTCCTTGGCGAGCTCCACCGCGGCGCGCGGCACGTTGCCAGGATAGCGCTGGAGCTTCTCCTCGAACTTCTCGAACAGGGTAAGGGCGTCGGCCGCGGAACCCGCGAAGCCGGCGAGGAGCTTCCCGTCGCCGATCGCGCGAACCTTGTTGGCCTTGGCCTTCATGACGGTGTCGCCGACGGTGACCTGCCCGTCGCCGCCCAGCGCCACGGTGCCGCCGCGCCGCACGGCGAGGATGGTCGTGGCGCGAATGCGTGGGAGAGCTGACATGACGGAAAACTAGCGGGAAGCGCGGAGACGGTGTGGATGCGAACCGGTGGGGAGTGGTGGGTGGGGGGTAACTTCAAAAACGGCCGCGGAGCGCTCGCGCATCCCGAGGCCGTAACACTCCCCACTCCCCACTCCCCACCAGGTTCGCGCGGCCGTCGCGCCTACCGAATGCGATCCTTCCCTTCCGGCCGTTCCGGCTTCGGCATCCCGCCCCGTCTCAGCGCACCGCGATTCACGATGCGGTCGCGGAAGAAGCGCTTGTTCAGCACGCCACCGATCAGGATCATGACCGCGCCGAGGATCATCGCCACCGTTCCGTAGCGCCAGCTATCGCGGCCGATGAGGGCGGCGGCCATGCACAACACTCCCACGCCGATCGCCGCCTCGCCGAGCAGATGTCGCTCCTCGCGCGCGCGGCGGCGGCGCTCCTTTCGGAAGGGGATGTTCTCCGGCAGCCATGCGTCCGCCAGCAGCCCCACGCCAACCAGGGCGACCAGGATGCCAAGGATCAGGGGGATCGTCTCGACTCGCAACGCTCTCACTCCACGGGAAACGGACCGTACGACGGCGTCCTCAAGCGAACTTCATGCCCGAGGGTGCGATTTCTGGTAGACCTGCTTGAGCCGCTCGACGCTGGTGTGGGTGTAGATCTGCGTCGTCGAGATCGACGCGTGACCGAGAAGCTCCTGGACCGCTCGGAGGTCGGCTCCCGCGTCCAGCAGGTGCGTGGCGAAGGTATGCCGCAACGAATGCACCGAGAGACCGGCATCCTCGTCGATCTCGGCGAGGAACGCCGACACGAGCTTCTGCACCATGCGCACGCCGATGCGCTTGCCCGTGCGCGAGAGGAAATACGCCGAGCGGTCGGCACCGGTGCGACGGTTCCGGAGCAGATCGTCGCGCTTCGCCTCATAGTTGCGCAGTGCCAGCGCGGCGTGGTCGCCTACCGGGACGATGCGCTCCTTGCGCCCCTTCCCTCGCACTTTGACTTGCTGGCTCACGAGATCGAGGTCGCCGCGACTCAGCCCCTGAAGCTCGGAGAGTCGCATGCCGGTCGAGTAGAAGAGCTCGAGAATGGCGAGATTGCGGACGTCGGTGAAGTGCCCATCGTGCGCACGCAGCTCGGCCAGTTGGAACAGGAGCTCGATCTGCGGTCGATCGAGGTAGCCCGGCAGGTGTTTGTCGAGCCGCGGTGCGCCGACGGCGCGAGCGGGATTCGATTCGACCATCTCGTTGCGGTGCATCCAGCGGTAGAAGCTGCGCACGCCGGAGAGTGTTCGCGCCATCGTACGCTTGCCGACGCCCTTTCGATTGAGGTGGGCGAGGAAGCCGCGCATCGCGAGACGGTCCACTCCTTCCCAGCTCCAGCCTTCGGTGCCGTAGTACGTGCCGAGGAACGCGACGAACTCGCTCAGATCGCGCTGATACGCGATGATCGTGTTAGGGGATACGTCACGCTCCTTCTCGAGGTGGCGGAGATATTCCTCCACGTCGGAGGGAACCGTCGTCACGCGCCGCCGCTCGCCACGAGCACATTCGCGTCGCGCCACTCGGCCATCGCGGCGAGCGCGCGCTCGGCCAGCTTCTCCTTCTTGGCGCGCTTGTCTTTCATCCGCACACCCAGATCGTCGACCAGCCCGAAGTTGGCGTTCATCGGCTGGAAGTGACGTGGGTTCGCCTCGCGCATATAGCGGTAGAGCGCACCGAGCATCGTGGTCGGCGGCGGTAGTACCGGATCTTCACCGGCGAGCAGCCGCGACAGGTTGATCCCGGCGAGCAGCCCCGTCGCCGTGCTCTCCGTGTATCCCTCCACACCGGTGAGCTGGCCGGCGAACAGCACACGCGGGTCGTCGCGCAGCGCGAGATGCGGCAGCAGCGCGGCCGGCGCATTGAGATAGGAGTTTCGGTGAATCGAGCCGAAGCGAAGGAACTCGGCGTTCGCAAGGCCAGGGATGAGGCGAAAAACGCGCTGCTGCTCGGGATAGCGGAGTCGCGTCTGGAAGCCGACAAGGTTCCACATCTGGCCGGCGCGATCCTCCATGCGGAGCTGAACCACGGCGTGCGCCTCGCGGCCGGTGCGCGGATCCGTGAGCCCGACGGGCTTCATCGGACCGAAGCGCAGCGACTCTCGCCCGCGCTTCGCCATCTCCTCCGCGGGCATGCAGCCCTCGAAGTACGGCACCGCGTCGAACTCG
>JBDTOD010000135.1:0-11820 GCA_039933415.1 bacterium | reverse complement strand
GAACCAGCCCATGAAACGCCAACCCGAAAAACGCCTGCGGTGCCGACAGCAGCACCACGCGCTCGGGACGCTGCAGCATGCCGACTCGCGCATCGATCCCGAGCCCTTCCGCTCGGGCGCGCGTGTACGACGTGACGAACGATCCGACCAGCGCGAGCACGCACGTGCCGACCATCGGCACGCCCCACCATTCCGGACGCGACGCGAAAAACACGGCGAGCCCGCCCAGCACGAACCCATCGGCGATTCTGTCCAGCGTCGAATCGTAGAACGCGCCGAACACCGAGCTCCGCGACGTGCGACGTGCCACCATTCCATCCAACACGTCGAACAGCGCCGTCAAGCCGAGCAACCAACCGCCCGACCTGATGTGTCCGAAGCCATAGAGCACGCCGCCGGCGATCGTGCACAGCGTGCCGAGCGTCGTGATCGTATTCGGTCGAACCCCATGTCGAACGAACCACGCTGCAGCCGGCTCAATGAGGCGCAGATACCCCGTTTTTAGCCAGTCCGGGAGAATCGTCATCCGTCCCCGCGATGCATCGACGTCCAGACAGTTGCTCCTGCACACGCGACGAGCCGAAGTCGACGGCCCCGGCCCGTTAAGTTATCCCGCCGTAACATGCGGAGCAACCCGCGCTTAGCTCCGCATCAGGGCACTGTCCAGTCGGTGCTCGATGTGAGCGAGACGTTGTCTTTCGTGTACGTCCGTGAGCCGTCGGCGGTCTTCGCCTTGAGCGTAACCGGGCTACCCGAAGAGACGCCGGAGACGGTCAGCGTCTTCTCGCTGTTCGAGCTGACTTGTCCAATGAAGACATCGCTGCCTCCCGAGGTGACGTAGGCATTGACTGTCTGCGTCGAATTATTCGTGAGGTGCACCGCCATGCCGCTGGCGGGCGACGGCGCGCTGCCAACTTCGACTTTACGTGAGCACGCGGTCAGGGCGGCGGCGACAAGAACCAAGGTGACTAAGCGCATGTAACGACTCCTGTGTGCGGGACTGGGACAGCACGTCTCCCGTGCAAGGTACGTGCTGCACCGCTCGCTCGGGCGAAAGGTGGGTTAATTGGGCGGGTCCAATCGCACCGTCGTATCTTGTCCCGCTGGCGAACGCACAGACTCGAAGACGAAACTTCTCCTCGTTGCACGCGCATGACATCCACCAGCACCAACCGACCCTTCGCCTGGTCGGCCGACGAGCTCCGGCGCGTCGGCCGCGAGGTGACCGACTGGATTGCGACCTATCTCACGGAGCTCCCCTCGACGCCGGTGTTCGAGCCCGTGCCGGCGGACAAGTCGGCCGAGCTGATCGCCGCACCCGTGCCCGAGCGCGGCGAACCCGTGGACGACATCCTGCGGCGCTTCGAATCCCAAATCGGCCGCTACCCGTTCGGCAACGGGCACCCGCGCTTCTCCGCGTGGGTGAATTCCCCGCCCGCCGCGATCGGGATCTTCGCGCAGGCCCTCGCGTCCGCGATGAATCCGAGCGTCGCGGGCGGGAACCACGCCGCCGTCTGGGTCGAGCGCGAAGTGATCGAGTGGTTCAAGTCGATCTTCGGTTTCCCGGTCTCGAGCATGGGCCTTCTCGTGAGCGGAAGCTCCGCGGCCGCCATCGCCGGGCTCGCCGTTGCACGACACGCCGCCGCCTCACGCCGCGGCTGGGACATCCGCACACTCGGGGCGCACATGGTCGACGCCGCCGGCGCGCCCGTGCGCATGCTCGTCTACGAGAGCGCCGAGGCACACTCCTGTCACCAGAAGGCCGTCGAGCTGCTCGGTCTCGGAAGCGCGCAGCTGCGCATCGTTCCGAGCGACGAGGCGCTGTGCCTGCGCCCCGACGCGCTCGACGCGATGCTCGCGGCCGACATCGCGGCGGGCGCGTTGCCCGTGGCCGTCATCGCGAGCGCAGGGACGGTGAACACCGGCGCGATCGATCCGCTCGACGCGATCGCGGATGTCTGCGCGAAGCACGATGTGTGGCTCCACGTCGACGGCGGCTACGGCGCGCCGGCGATCCTCACGCGTGAGTTCCGCGCGCAGCTCTCTGGACTCGGGCGCGCAGACAGCGTGGGCATTGATGCGCACAAGTGGATGTACGTGCCCGTCGACGCGGGTATCGTGCTCATTCGCGATGCGACGTTGATGCGTGACACGTTCAGCCTCGTGCCACCGTACCTCCGGAGCGACGATGATCAGCACGGCGTGCACGGCCCGCCGTGGCTCAGCGAGTACGGCTCCGAGCAGACGCGCCCCTTTCGCGCGCTCAAGGTATGGATGGCGCTCCGCTATTTCGGCACATCTGGGTACGAGCAGCTCATCGCGCACGATATCGCAATGGCTCGCCGGCTCGCCTCGCGCGTGCGCGAGGCGCCCGGCTTCGAGCTGTGGGAGCCCCAGGGGCTCAGCATCGTCTGCTTCCGCGCCGTCCCCACATCACTCGCGGGCGACGACGAGGCGATCGACGCGCTGAATCAGCGCGTGCTCGCCAAGCTGCAGCTCGGCGGGAAGGCGTTTCTCTCGGGCACCACGCTCCGCGAGCGAATGTGGCTGCGCTCATGCATCGTGAATCCCGCCACGATGCCCGAGGACATCGATGCCGTGTTCGACGCGGTGCTCGAGACGGTGCGGAGCTACTTGTAGAGCCGGTATTTCCTCGTCGACTGCTCGAACGCGATCGTCGCGGGCACCGATGCATCGACCAGCGAGTCCGGATCCGCTCCGCTCATGAACGCCTCGCGCGCGCCGCGGACGCCGAAGAGCTGATTGAAGCCCTTCTGCTGAAAGCGCACCGAATCACCGTTCGTCTGGATGATCGCCCACAGGAGCGCGGCGCCGAGTCGCGCCGTGTTGAGGCGCTCGCGATCCGTGATGATGAGGTGGATGCCGTGCACGACCCTGCCGTCGTACTTGTCATCGCCAGGCTTCACCGGCGTGAAGTCCTGCTGCTCGAACTTCACTCCGGGGAGTTGGCGGCTTTCGAGCTGCTCGATCGCTTTCTTCGCGTTCAGCCATGGCGCGCCGACACGCTGGAACGCCTCGGGGGTGCCACGACCAACGGAGATGTTCGTCGCCTCGAGCCAGACCACGCCGGGATAGAGCGTCGCGCTCGTGAGCGTCGGCATGTTCGGCGAAGGCTTGATCCACGGCAACTTCGTATCATCGAACCAGTCGACGCGGCGCCATCCCTCCATCGGGATCACCTTCAGATCGGCGTGCAGCCCGAGCACGTCGTTGTAGAAGCGGGCAAGCTCGCCCAGCGTGAGTCCATGCCGCTCCGGAATCGGATACAGCGCCGTCGGCGTCGCCGCACGTCCGGCGCTGTGACTGCCGGCATACGCGAACGCGGTATCGAGGATCGGCCCCTCGACGTGCGATCCGGTGATCGGGTTCGGGCGGTCGAGCACGAGCACGCGCAGATGCAGCTGTGCGGCCGAGCGCATCGCGTAGACCATCGTCGCGACGAACGTCCATGGGCGCGCACCCAAGTCCTGGAGATCGATCACGAGCACATCGAGATTCTTGAGGACGCTGTCCGGCGGGGCGAGCGTCGTCGCGCCGTAAAGCGAATAGATCGGGATCCCGGTGCGCACGTCGCGTCCATTCGCCAGATTCGTCCGGTCTTCCGTTCCGCGAATTCCATGTTCGGGGGAAAAGAGCGCGGTGAGCTGCGGCCCGCTCCCCTTCTGCTCCGCCGCCCGACGCACCAGGAGATCGATGTCGCTCACGCCGTGCTCGTCGACGCCCGTCTGGTTCGTGAGAAGTCCGACACGCTTGCCGTCGATCAGCGCAAAGCTGTCGGCGACGAGCACCGTGATCCCCGGGCGCACGTGGCCGGCACCGTGACGGGCGTGCTCTCGCGGCGCACTTCCCATGCAGGCCAGGGCTACGGCCAGTGTCGCGAGCGCGCCCTTTCTCGTATATCGATGCATTCCCTCTCCGATGTGAGCCGATGACGCCACAAGATACACCGCGCGCTCCTCGCCGGAACGTGCAGCGCCGTGCGCACGGAGCCGTCCCATGCGTCTGACCGCGATCGACTGGGCGATCGTCGCCGCGTACTTCCTGATCTCCACCAGCATCGGCTTCTACTTCACGAAGCGAGGCGGCGAGAGCCTCACTGAGTACTTCCTCTCGGGGCGGGACGTTCCCTGGTGGCTCGCCGGCGCCTCGATGGTAGCGACGACCTTCGCGGCCGATACACCGCTCGTCGTCACCGGTCTCGTCGTGGCGAACGGAGTCGCAGGGAACTGGCTGTGGTGGGATTTCCTGATGAGCGGAATGCTCACCGTCTTCTTTTTCGCGCGGCTCTGGCGGCGCGCCGGTGTGATGACGGACGTCGAATTCGCGGAGATCAGGTACAGCGGAAAGCCGGCCGCGGTGCTGCGCGGATTTCGCGCGCTCTATCTCGCGATTCCGATCAACCTTCTGGTGCTCGGCTGGGTCACTCGCGCCATGATCAAGATCCTCACGATCTCGCTCGGCGTGAACCCGTACGTGGCCGTGGGGATCTGCTTCGTCGTCACGATGTTCTACTCCGTGGCGGCCGGGCTGTGGGCGGTGCTCTGGACGGATCTCGTGCAGTTCGTAATCAAGATGACGGCGGTGATCGTGCTCGCGGTGTTCTCGGTGCGCGCGGTGGGCGGAATGACGGCGCTCAAGGCGGGAGTCGCGGCGCATTTCGGAAACGAGTCCGCCGGACTCTCGGTGCTGCCGGTCTCGCTCCAGCACGGGCATCTGTCCGCGTATCCGTGGATGCCACTGACGGCGCTCGGCGTCTTCTTTTTCATGCAATGGTGGGCCGCCTGGTATCCGGGGGCGGAGCCCGGAGGGGGCGGGTACATCGCGCAACGAATCTTCTCCGCGCGCACGGAGCGCGACGGCGTGCTCGCGACGCTGTTCTTCCAGGTGGCGCACTACGCACTCCGGCCGTGGCCGTGGATCATCACCGGCCTGGCGACGATCATCCTCTACCCGAATCTGCAGGACAAGGAGTCGGGATACGTGCACGCGTTCGTCGACCTGCTCCCGACGCCGTGGCGCGGCTTCATGCTCGCGGGATTTGCGGCCGCGTACATGTCGACGGTGGGAACGCAGCTCAACTGGGGCGCATCGTATCTCGTCAATGATTTCTACAAGCGCTTCCTTCGCAAGAACGAAACGGAGAAGCACTACGTGAACGTGTCGCGCACGGCGACGATCTTCCTGTTCCTGATGTCGCTCGTGGTGACCTGGCAGCTCTCCTCCGTCGCCGACGCGTGGCGGCTACTCCTCGCGCTCGGCGCCGGGACGGGACTCGTGCTCATCCTGCGCTGGTACTGGTGGCGCATCAACGCCTGGTCGGAGATCAGCGGAATGATCGCCTCCTTCGTGACGTCGTTGGTTGTTCTCGGCTACTTCGGCTCGGCGTTCGTGCCGGCCGTGGTCGCTAAGGGCGGTCCGGAGGCAGACGCGTGGGTCATGATCATCACCGTCTCGGTCACCACCGTGGTGTGGCTCGTGGTGACGTTCGCCACGCAGCCGGAACCGGATGCGGTGCTCGAGGCGTTCTACAAGCGCGTGCGCCCAGGCGGACCAGGCTGGCTGCGCGTATCGACCAAGCTTGGCTGCGGTCGCGAAGAGATTCCCGGCGGCCGGTGGGCGTGGGCAAATTGGCTCGCAGGCGTGGTGGCGGTGTATGCAACGCTGTTCGGCATCGGGAAGATCATTTTCGGGGAGTGGGTTGCGGGTGCGGTGCTCGTGGCGGTGGCCGTCGTTGCCTTCGCCTGGATTGCCCGGTCCTTTACCGGAGACCGCTTCGCCGACAAGCCGTTGAACGTGGATTAGCTACCTACTATATTTTCCATTGAGTTACAGCAGCAACCGTCTCAATTTTCGAGGTAGCCATGAGCACCACTCAGCAACCCGCCGTTACCGTTTCCGTCACGCCCACGGCCGCAGTCGAGGTCAAGCGCTTCATGGAACAGGAAGGGGTCGTCGAGACTGGCGGCGGACTTCGCGTGAGCGTGCAGCCGGGTGGCTGCAGCGGCTTCAAGTACGGCCTCCTCATCGAGGAGAAGGCGGCGGACGATGATCTGATCGTCGAGCAGGAAGGGTTCAAGGTGTTCGTCGATCCCTTCTCGGCGCAGTATCTCAACGGCGTCACCATCGACTACGTCTCGTCGATGCAGGGCTCCGGCTTCACCTTCTCGAATCCGAATTCGACGGGCGGCTGCGGTTGCGGCAGCTCGTTCAACGCGTAATAGCTGACGCACGGACACCGGCGCATCGGATGCGCCGGTACGCTCGTGATCCGAAGCCCGCGACGATGACTTCCGTCGCGGGCTTCGTCGCATCCATCGTCGACTGATGCACACGTTCGGCGCACTCGATCTCGCCGTCCTCCTCGCCTACCTCGGCGGCACCACCGCGCTTGGGCTCTGGGTAGGGCGCAGACAGCGCAGCTCGAACGACTACTTCGTTGCCGAGCGGTCCATCCCGTGGTGGGCGGTGCTCTTCTCGGTGGTGGCGACGGAGACGAGCGCGCTCACGTTCATCTCGACGCCGGGACTCAGCTACGGAAACGCGCCGCACGCCGGCGATCTGACCTTTCTGCAGATTGTCGCAGGCTACGTGATCGGACGCGTGGTGGTCGCGTACACGCTCCTGCCTCGCTACTACAAGGGGCAGCTCGTGACCGCGTACGCGCTGCTCGAGCGCAGGTTTGGCGTCGCGACGCGGCGCTTCACGTCGATCGTGTTCATGGTGACGCGCGCGCTCGCGGACTCGGTGCGCGTGTTCGCGACGGCGATCCCGATCGCGCTGATCATTGGCCCCGCAGTGCGTAACCCCGCGTTGGTTACGCCGATCGCGGTGCTGCTGCTCGGATTGCTCACGATCATCTATACATATCGCGGCGGGATGAAGGCCGTGGTGTGGACGGAGCTGGTGCAGGCGGGCGTGTATGTGTTCGGCGGCATCGTTGCGGTGGTGCTGCTCGGTCGCGCGGTTCCCGGCGGCTGGAGCCAGATTTTTCATACCGCGGGTAATGCCGGGAAGCTGCGCGTCATCGACACATACCTGGGTGTCGACCGGCCGTACACGCTGTTCGCCGGACTGCTTGGCGGGGCGTTTCTCTCCATGGCGTCGCACGGGGCCGATCAGCTGATCGTGCAGCGACTGCTCTGCGCGCGCTCGCTGCGCGATGCGCGGCGCGCAATCATCGGGAGCGGGTTTGCGGTGTTCGCGCAGTTCACGCTCTTTCTCATCATCGGGGTCGGGCTGTGGGCCTTCTATCAAGGACGCCACTTCGACGCGACCGATGTCATCTTTCCGACGTACATCGTCGAGCACATGCCGGCAGGGCTGCTCGGACTCATCGTGGCGGCGATCGTGGCGGCGACGATGAGCACGCACTCGGGGGCGATCAACTCGCTCGCTGCAGCGGCGACGAACGACATCTATCTGCCGATCGCGAAGCTCTCGCCCGACGACCCGCGCGCGCTCAAGATCTCACGAGCGCTGGCGGTGATGTGGGGAGTGATTCTGACCGGCGGTGCCCTCATGTTTCACGCGCAGGGGACGCCGGTCGTGGTGGTCGCACTCTCGATCGCAAGCTTCACGTACGGGGGATTGCTCGGCGGCTTCTTTCTCGGGATTTTCTGGCGGCGCGCGATGCAGCGCGATGCGCTGGTGGGCATGAGCGTGGGGATTCTCGCAATGGCAATCGTCGTATCTGCAAAGCCGCTCGGCGCGGCGTTTCCGACTCTGATGCCGACGCTCGCGCCGGTCGCGCGCGTCGCGTGGCCCTGGTACGTGCTGATCGGTACGTCGATCACGATGGCGACGGGGATGCTGACGTCGCTCGCGCATCCGATGCCGGCGCGCGAGGTGGAGGCGTGATCGGGCTCGTGATCGGCGTCGACGCCGGCGGCTCGCGCACCCGCGTGACCGTCGCAGACGCGGAGGGCGAGACGATCGCGACGGCGGAGCGCGAAGGCGCGGCGGTGAAGCCCGGCGAGATCGAGCGATCCGCGTCGATCATCGCGGCCGCCGTGCGCGATGCGCTCGTGACACTCGATCCGACACTCGGCTCGCCGCGCGCGCTGTGCGCCGGCGTCGCGGGCGCAGGGCGGGAGAGCGAGCGGCGCGCGCTGACGGAGGCGCTGCTCGACGAGGCGCTCGCGGACGACGTGCTCGTGGTGACGGACGCGGAGATCGCGCTCGCCGATGCGTTCGGCGACGAATCCGGTGTCGTACTGATCGCGGGAACGGGGTCGATCGCGTACGGGCGTGGGCCGACGGGCATCCTCGAGCGCGTGGGTGGATGGGGACCGGCGATCGGAGACGAAGGCGGTGGTCTCTGGATCGCGCGTCGAGCGCTGTCGGTGGTGACGGCGGCGACCGACGGTCGCGAACCGGAGACGTCGTTGGTCGGCGCGATTCTCACCGCGGCCGAGATCGACGACATGGACGTGTTGATCCCGTGGGCGGCGAATGCGACGGTGTCACAGATCGCGTCGCTTGCGCCGGTGGTCGTGGCCAGCGCGGAAGCGGGCGATCTGCGCGCGAACGCGCTGCTGGGACTCGCCGCCGAGGAGCTCGTGCTGCACGTACGCACGCTCGCGCGGTCGCTCTTTCAGGATGAGCGGGCCGCTGTGCAGGTCGCGCTGGGTGGCGGCCTGCTCGAGCCGGGGAGCGCGCTGCGGCGGCGCGTGGAGCATCGGCTCAAGAGCGCTGTACCGGGGAGCAAGGTGCACGCGGCGGCGATCATCGCCGTGCGCGGGGCCGTGCGGCGCGCAATGGCGATGGGCGTGGAGCAGAGCGCGGGCTAGGCTCCGCGCGCTCGGTCTAGTGCGTCGAGGGGACGGGTCGCCCGCCCGGATTCCACACCGGGAGCGGCCCGTTCGCGAGCAGGCGCACCGCGCGCACCGCGGCATTGATGACGGCGGTCATGTGCGGGAAGTCGATGCGAGCGATGTCGTCGGACGGCTGGTGATAGTCGGTGTGCAAGTCGAACGTCGACAGCGTGTGCGCGGGGATGCCGCGCTCCGCGAAGGCGATGTTGTCGCTCCGCTCGAAGAAGTGCTGATCGGGGCGCGGATCGGCGACGATCGGAATGTGTTCCCGCGCGAGCATGGCGCCCATCGTCGAACGGTCGTAGCCCGTGAGCCATGCCTTCCCCGCTCCCCCGGCGAGTGAGTCGGGACGTCCGATCATCTCGGTCTCGAGATTCGCGACGACGCTATCCAGCGAGAGTGGGAAGTGCGCGATCATCCAGCGCGTGCCGAGGAGCCCCTCTTCCTCACCCGTCGTGAGCACGAACAGAATCGAGCGTTTGGGATGCGTGCCAGTGGAAAGCGCTCGCGCGACGGAGAGCACCGAGACGGTACCCGACGCGTCGTCATCGGCACCGTTGTAGATCGAGTCGCCGTTCACCGGATGTCCGACGCCAAGGTGATCGTAATGGGCGTCGACGAGAATGATTTCCTTCGCGAGCTTCGGATCACTTCCCTTCAGCAGTCCGAGCACGTTGACCGCTGTCTCGTGCTTCCCAGGCGCCGCATCGTCGACGCTGGCGCGCAGGTCGATCGTGCTGTCGGTGGCCGCCACGGGAACGCGCTGGAAGTAGCCGCTGTCGCCGACGGGCTCGAGTCCCATGCGCTTCATCTCGCCCGCGATGTAGCGCGCGGCGCGCGCGCCCCCGGCGGTTCCGGTGAGCCGGCCTTCCATCGAGTCGTCCGCGAGCGCCGTCTCGAGACGCCGCACCTCACTCTCGCCGACCGCGGCAGGCGCCTGCCCGGAGAGCCCTCTCGCGCAGAGCACAGCGATCGCAAGCAAGATCGTCGAGGAACGCATCGATCAGCGCTCCCCGCGCACGATCTCCCACCGATCCATCACTGCGGTGGCGAGGCAGTTGCCGACAAGGTTGATCGACGTGCGCGCCATGTCCATCACGGCATCGACCCCGAGGATCACGGCGACGCCCTCGAGCGGCAGGTTGAACTGCGACAGCGCGCCGGAGAGGATCACGAGCGATGCCCTCGGCACCGCGGCGACGCCTTTGCTCGTGAGCATGAGCGTCACCATCATCAACAGCTGCGCCTTGAGCGACATGTCGATCCCGGCCGCCTGCGCAACGAAGACCGACGCTACTGCGAGATAGAGCGTGCTTCCGTCGAGATTGAACGAGTAGCCCGTGGGCAGCACGAACGCGACGATGCGGCGCGGAACGCCGAACTGCTCCATCGCTTCGAACGCACGTGGCAGCGCCGCCTCCGACGATGCGGTCGAGAAGGCGATGAGCCACGGCTCCTTGACGGCGCGCCAGAAGCGGCCGAGCGGAATGCGCGCCAGAAGCGCGACCGGAATGAGCACGGCGACGATGAACACGATCAGCGCCGCGTATAGCGTGATGATCAGCAGCCCGAGATGCTTGAGCACGCCGATCCCGCTCGTGCCTACTGTCACCGCGATGGCCGCGCCGATGCCGAACGGCGCAAACTTCATCACGAGATCGGTGAGCTTGAACATGATCTCCGACAGGCTCTCGCAGAACCCGAGCATCGTCAGCTTGGAGCTCTGACCGGCGCGCGAGAGGGCGACACCGAAGAGCACGGAGAAAAACACGATTTGCAGCACCTCGTTATTCGCCGCCGCCTCGAAGAAGCTCTGCGGAACGACGTGCTCGAGCACACCGGTCAGCGTGACGTGCTTCTGCGCGAGATCGTTGCCGACCGCCGCCGACGCACCCGTGATGTTCACGCCATCGCCCGGGCGGATCACGTTGACGGCCGTGAGTCCGATCACCAGCGCGAGCGTCGTCACGATCTCGAAATAGATGATCGAGCGCAGTGCGAGCTTGCCGACACGCTTCATGTCGTCGCCGTGCCCCGCGATGCCCACCACGAGTGTCGAGAAGATGAGCGGCACGATCAGCAGCTTGATCATGCGCAGGAACACCGTCGACAGCACCTTGAGCGATGCGGCCTCGAACGCCGGCGTGGGCTGCCCCGGCGTGGCGTTCGGGAACGCCACGCCGATGATGACGCCGAGCACCATCGAGATGAAGATCCAGTGCGTCAGCGTGAGCCGGCGGAAGAATCCCCCGCCGCCCCGCGGTGTCTCCCCGCTACTCACTCGAGACCGGCGGCTTCCCACTCCGCAGCGTCGAGTGCCTGTAGCCATAGGCGAAGTACAGCGCGAGCCCGATCACGAGCCACCATCCGAAGCGCACCCACGCCTTGTGTGGCAGCCCCCACATCACGAACAGGCAGAGCGCAGCGCCGAGCGGCGCTACGACGTACACGAATGGCACGCGGAAGGGACGCGGACGGTCCTTGTCGGTATAGCGCAGCACCACGACGCCGCTGCAGACGAGGATGAACGCGAACAGCGTTCCGATGTTCGTGAGATCGTACGTCTCGTTGGCGTCGCCGATGAGCGCCCACGTCGCCACGAACACGCCGGTGATGATCGTCGTGATGTACGGCGTCCGATACTTGCCGTGCACCTTCGCGGCGAACTTTGGGAGGAGCCCATCGCGCGCCATCGCGAAGAAGATGCGCGGCTGGCCGTACTGGAACACGAGCAGCACCGCCGACATCGAGAATACCGCGCCGAGCGCAACGAGCCATCCGACCTTCGTCATCCCGACCGACGTGAGCGCAAACGACAGCGGATCGGCGGTGCTGCCGAGCGTCGTGTATGGTACCATGCCGGTGAGCACGAAGCCGACGAGAATGTAGATCAGTGTGCAGATTGCCAACCCGCCCAATATCCCGATCGGAAGATTGCGCTGCGGATTCTTCGTCTCCTCAGCGGCGGTCGAGATCGCGTCGAAGC
>JBDTOD010000134.1:0-11822 GCA_039933415.1 bacterium | reverse complement strand
GTCGTCGAGCGTCGTCTCGCGTCCGACGGCGAGCACGGCGAACTCCGGCGCGAGCAGCTTCTCGACGTGCAGTTGATAGAGCGCCGGGAACAGCTTCCGCTTGGTGAGATCGCCCGTCGCTCCGAAGATCACCATCGTGCACTGATCGGCGCGCTCGGCGTGCTGCACCTGATCGCCGAACCGGGCGACGCTGCGCATCGTCATGTTGGGCGCTGAACCTCGCGCAGGGGCAGTCACGAACCCTTCACCGCATGACCGCCGAACTCGTTACGCAGCGCCGCGATGACCTTGGCGCCGAACGAGTCCTCCTGGCGAGAGCGCAGTCGCATCAGGAGCGAGAGCGTGATCACCGGCGCCGGCACGTCCTGGTCGATCGCTTCGGCCACCGTCCAGCGTCCCTCTCCGGAGTCGGCGACGAACCCTTTGAGCTTCTCGAGCTTCGCATCCTTTGCGAACGCATCCACCGCGAGCTCGTTGAGCCACGAGCGAACGACGCTTCCATGCTGCCAGAGCTCGGCGACCTGGTGCAGGTCGAGCGCGGGATAGTGCTTGGAAGCGGACAGGATCTCGTACCCCTCTGCGTAGCCCTGCAGCAGCGCGTACTCGATGCCGTTGTGCACCATTTTCACGTAATGTCCCGCGCCCGGCGGGCCGACGTGCGCGTACCCGCCAGCCGGCGCGAGCGACGTGAAGATCGGCTCGCAGTGCGCCACCGCCTCGCGCTCTCCACCCACCATCAGACAGTAGCCGTTCTCGAGCCCCCAGATCCCACCGCTCGTTCCGGAGTCGATGAAGTGGATGCCGTCCGTCGCCAACCGCTCGGCGCGCGCAATGGAGTCGGAGTACTTCGAGTTGCCGCCGTCGATCAGGATGTCACCCTTGGCGAGCGCGGGCCGCAGCGCGTCGATGGTGTCGTCCACCGGCTTGCCCGCCGGCACCATGATCCAGATCACCCTCGGCGTCGCGAGCTGCCTCACGATGTCGGCGAGATCCCTCGCCGGACTCGCGCCGAGCTGCTGATACTTGCCAACCACCGCCGGATCGCGATCGAACGCGACGACGGAGTGGCCGTTACGCATGAGGCGCTCGACCATGTTGCCGCCCATCTTGCCAAGGCCGATCATCGCGAGCTGCATTTCGGTTTTCCGATTGAGTTAGAGGTGTTCAATCCGCGCGAGCGCTTCTCAACGACGGAACGCGGATCTGTGCGGATGACGCGAAAACGGCCGGATCGAGGGCTCGGTCGGGAGGCTACTTCATCGATTCACGTATCATCGACGACTGTTGTAATGGATTGGGAGTGTGGCGGAGAGATCTCACCCCGCACCCCCAAAGCAGTTGCAGTTGCACTTCTCCGCGTCCTCCGCGCCTCCGCGTGAAATGCAGTTTCAGTTGTAGTTGCACTTGCAGTGATCCGGCCCTTTCCGCGCCATCCGCAAGGATCCGCGTTCCGCCGTTGAATCGAATCACCCTATCAGCACCGCCCGCGCCGGTGCACCATCCAGGCCAGCCAGCAGCAGCGGCAGGCAGTACAACTCATAGTCACCAGGAGCGGGCTCGCTCAACATCATCCCCTCGACGATCACGACGCCGTTCTCCAGCAGTGTCCGGTGTGTCTCATGATGCGGTGAGTGGAACTGTTCCACCGACAGATAGTCGACACCTACGAGCTGCACGCCGATCGACACCAGATACGCTGCGCCATCCGGCGCCACGTGCGTGAAGTCAGGATGGAACTCCGAGCTCCCGCTCGCGAGCCACGCCGAGTTGCGGGTACGGATCAACAGACGCGTCACACCGGTGAGATCGTGTCGGCGGAGCTCCGCCTCGCCCACCGCGAGCACGTCGTCCTCGAACGCGATCAGTCGCGCCGGTCCGATCAAGACATCCAGCCGCAGTTCGTCCACGCCAGCGCCGCCTTCCAGGAAGTGCAGCGGCGCGTCCACGTGCGTCCCCGTGTGCGAGCCCATGTCTAGCCGCGACACGTTCGCCGTCGCGCCCGCGGCGATCGACGAGACCGGCGTGATCGAGATCGGCGGGTTGTTCGGGTAGACGAGACCACCGGTGCGCAGCGGGATCGACACGTCGTAGATCTTCGGGCTCATCGCAGCTCCGACGGTGCGGACGCGGCCGCAACCGCGTCGTCAGGTAAAATTGCATCGAGCACGCCGTACCCCTTGTCGGCACGCACCTGCGCCGCGACGGCTCGACGCGTCTCGTCCTGCGCCGACTGGATCGAGGTGCGGTTGCCCCGGAAGCGGCGCCCGGATTCGACGACGAAGAGATCGCACAACGCCAGCTCGCGCTCGCACCCTGCTTCGCCCCGCGTCTCGAGCAGCTGCTGCGTGCGCGACAGCACGCACGCAGTCGCGAACATCTCGATCGCCATGTCGGCCAGCCGCTCCAGCTCCTGCTGCCGCTCCACGACCTGCTTGCGATAGGTGCGGATCACACGCTCCGCCGCGTCCTTCAGCTCGGCCACGTGCTTCTCGAAATGCGACACGTGGTTCTTGAGCCGCTCGTGCAGCTCGACGTCGATCGTCGCAGTAGCGCCGAGCCGCGTCGCGATGCGCGACCTCGCGTACTCGGAGAGGAGGCCGAGGTTCTTCAGCGGCCGGCGCAGCGCGACGCCGAGCTCCGTGAGCTTTTCCGCCGGCTCCTCGATGCCGTTGAGGGAGATGAACAGGCGCAGGATCTCGTTCGTCCCCTCGAAGATCCGGTTGATGCGCGAGTCGCGCAGCAGCCGCTCGTAGGGATATGGCTTCACGAAGCCGCGGCCCCCGGCGATCTGCACCATCTCGTCGGCGGCGCGCCAGAGCATGTCGCTCGCGAACACCTTGCAGCACGCTGCCTCGAGCGCGTAGTCGCCATCCGGCGACTCGGCCAGGCGCGTGAGCTCGCCGAGCATCGCGTCGGCGGCGTAGATGTCCGTTGCCGTGCGCGCCAGCTTGCGCTGCGTGATCTCGAAGTCAGCGATCGGCTTGCCGAACTGCACGCGCCACTCGGCGAACTCCGTCATCTGCCCGAGAATCCGCTTCGTCCCCGTCGTGCACCCGGCCGCGAGCGTCATGCGCCCCGCGTTGAGCACGTTCACGGCTACGCCGAATCCCTTGCCGAGGGTGCCGAGCAGATGATCGGCCGGCACACGCAGCCCTTCGTACGCGAGCTCTGCCTGGGTCGAGCCGCGGATCCCCATCTTCCGCACGGTGCCCACCACGCGGAACCCCGGCATGTCGGGGCGAATGATGAAGGCCGTTGGGCGGGAAACCGTTCCGGTCTCCCTCTCCACCTCCGTCTGCGCGAATGTCGCGATCACGCCGGCGCGGTGGCCGTTGCCGATCCAGTGCTTGCGCCCGTCGAGGATCCACTCCGAGCCGTCGTCGCTCAAGCGCGCCGTCGTGACGATGTGCTGCGCGTCGCTCCCCGTCTCCGGCTCCGTCAACGCGTAGGCCGCAAGCGTGTCGCCGCGCGCCAGCATCGGGAGATACCGCTCTTTCTGTGCGGGCGTGCCGTAGAGCACGATCGCCTTCGCGCCAAGGCCGCAGTGCACGGCGATCAGCACGCCGAGCGACGGGTCGAGGCTCGAGATCGCACCGAAGACGTGGGAGTATGCGGCCGGCGACAAACCCAACCCGCCGTACGCACGCGGGATCGACAGCGCGAGAAAACCCGCCTCGGCCAGACCGGCGATCACGTCGTCCCCGATCGTCTCCTCCTCATCGAATCGCGCCGGATCGATCAGTCCCGTGCTCATCCTCTCGAGCGAGGTGAGCAGTCGCCGCACCGTGCGCGTCTCTTCCGGATCGCGGTCCTCGAGCGTCGACGGAAAGGGAAAGAGCACCGTGTCGTGAATCGCCCCGGCGAAGATGCCGCGGACGAAGGAGGGAGTGTCGTCGATCATTGCGAAGCTTAGGCCGGAAGCAGAGTGGGCACCAGCGGCGCGCGCCCGCTTGAAAGGCAGTGCGCACGCGACCAACGTTCGGGCACAACGCGCGTGCCCCAAGTGATGGCAGGGCGTACCTCGCGTCGTGCCTGCCCCTCCAGCTCGCAGCACCGCATGGCTCAGACCAAACGACATTGGCCCGGAGTGGCGTGGAAGATCGCCGTCGCGCTGACGGGCGGGGCGGCGCTTCTGGTCGGGCGCGCGCTTCGCCGAGAGCGTCGCGCGAGTGGCGTCCTCGCGGAAGAAGTGTCGCGCCTGCGCGCGGTGGCGGAGAAGGAGCGCGCCGACGAGCGGTTCCGCCTCGTCGTCGAGAGCAGTGGCAGCATGATCTACGACTACGACGTCGCCAGCGACACTGCCTATCGCAGCGATGCCCTCGACGCCGCGTTCCAGTGGCACGACATCCAGCCGTCGGCCGAGTGGTGGTCCTCCATGATCCATCCGGACGACGTCGAACGCGTCAATGCGGTCGTCGCTCCGGTGGTGCGCGGACGGAGTGGGTCGCGATGGACGATTGAGTACCGCGTGCGCCGCGGTGACGGCACGTACGCCACGGTCCACGAGCGCGGCACCGTCACGCGCGGTCCGGACGGCGCGGCGGTGCGCTGCGTCGGTGCCATCTCCGACGTCTCCGACAGAGTCGAGCTCGCCTCACAGCTTCGTCAGGCGCAGAAGATGGAAGCTGTCGGGCAGCTCGCCGGCGGCATCGCCCATGACTTCAACAATCTACTCACCGCGATCAACTGCAACGTCGAGCTCCTCCTCGACTCGATCGATCACGGCGACGCTCGGCGCGACGACGTGTTGCAGATCCACGAGGCGGGCAATCGCGCGGCGACGCTCACGCGTCAGCTCCTCGCGTTCAGCCGCCGGCAGGTGCTGCAGCCCAAGCCGCTCGATCTGAACGGCACGGTGGGTAGCATGGAGCGCATGCTTCGTCGCGTCATCAGTGGCGACGTGCGTCTCCTCGCTCACTTGGAGCCCGCGCTCGATCCGGTCTTCGCCGACGCGGGCCAGATGGAGCAGGTGGTGATGAACCTCGTGCTCAACGCGCGCGATGCGATGCCGACCGGCGGCAACGTCGTGGTCACGACCGCCAACCGCACCCTCGACACGACGCTCCAGCATCGCTTCGGTGCCGTGCCGCCAGGACGCTACGTGACCCTCGGCATTCACGACAGCGGTACCGGAATGTCACCCGAAGTCATGGAGCGATTGTTCGAGCCATTCTTCACGACGAAGGGACACGGAAAGGGCACCGGGCTCGGGCTCGCGACCGTGCACGGCATCGTCATTCAGTCGGGCGGGCACATCGTGGTGCGGAGCACAGTGGGAGAAGGAACGGAGTTCACCGTCTATCTCCCGGCGCATTCCGGTCATGCGCAGCCGCGCCGCAACACGCCGATCGGCGGCGCCCTGATGCCGGCCTCCGCCGTGCGTACGGTGCTCGTCGTCGACGACGACGATCCCGTGCGTGAAGTCGCCGTCCGCGCCCTCTCGCGCGGCGGCTATCGCGTGATCGCTGCCGCGGGCGGTGACGCGGCCCTCTCGCTCGTTGCCAAGCAGGACGAGCCGGGGGCGATGCTCATGCTCACCGACGTACTGATGCCCGGCATGAACGGCCCTGAGCTCGCCGAGAAGGTCGCTGAGCGCCATCCACTCGTGAGGATCGCCTTCATGAGCGGCTTTTCGTCTGATGAGCTCGCCCGCAGTGGTTTTGGTTTCCCGATCCGTGGTCTGCTCAACAAACCCTTTACGCTGCCCGACCTGATCGCCTTCGTCGAACACGCGTTCGCCGATGCAGCAGAGAGTGTCGACGTTTGAGTGCGCCACTTTCGCGGCGCGCTTCTCGCTTCAATCCTGAGGTCATGCGAATTCATCCGTCCCGTGCCGTGATCATCGTCGCGCTCCCGCTCGTGCTGGCAAGCGCGTGCCATCGAAGCCGACGTCCCGTCGAGACGCCGGCTCCGGCGCCGGCCAGGCCGGCCGCGGTCGAGCGCCAGTTCCGCACCGGGGAGGACGTGCTCGACGCAATGCGCGACCGATACACCGGCAAGTGGTACAACACGCTCACCTTGACGCAGAAGACGTCGCGACTGCTCCCGAATGGGACATGGAACGTGCAGACCTGGTACGAGGCGATGCGCCTGCCGGGCCGGTTGCGCATCGACTTCGATCCGTTGAGCTCGGGCAACGGCGTGCTCTACGCGCGAGACAGCCAGTTCGTCGTGCAGAACGGCCGCCCACTCCGCGGCGACCCCGGAATCAACCCACTGCTCGTGCTCGGCTTCGACGTCTACTTCGCGCCCGTCGCGCGCACGCTCGCGCGACTGCGGCGCGAAGGGTTCGACATGACGCGCGTGCACGAGACCACGTTCCAGAGCCGGCCGATGCTCGTCGTCGGCGCACGAAAGGGCGACTTCAATCGCAAGCAGTTCTGGATCGACTCGGACCGGATGGTGTTCGTGCGCATGCTCGAGCCGACGCCGCGCGACACGAGCAAGATGCAGGACATCCGCTTCGTGAACTACGAACGGCGCGGCAGCGCGTGGATCGCCCCGCGAGTCGAGATCTGGACCGAGGGAAAGCTCGTCTTCTACGAGGACTATGAGGACGTGAAGACGGGCGTGACGCTCGACGACGCGCTCTTCGATCCGGCGAAGTGGAAGACGGCGAAGCACTGGATGCGCTGAAACGCGGCACCCGGCGGTTCATGACATAAACGTATACGAGTGCCTCACCCGAACGGGTGAGGCACTCGTGCATTGGGGCTCCTACTCTTGTCCCGTAAGTGCGCCG
Organism: bacterium; assembly: GCA_039933415.1. GTDB lineage: Bacteria > Gemmatimonadota > Gemmatimonadetes > Gemmatimonadales > Gemmatimonadaceae > AG11. The sequence goes on along the minus strand of JBDTOD010000134.1, from coordinate 5,080 downwards.
TCGCGCGCCACACCGGCGACACGTCGGAGTGCGTCCCCTCCCGTTCATCCCCTCGACGTCATATGCATCCCATCCGTCTCGTGCGGCCGACGCTGGCCGCCCTCACGCTCGCCGTGCTCGCTGGTTGCGGTGGCTCCGATTCCACCGGCACGACCCCGCCGCCGGGCGGTAACACGCCCGGCACGATCGCCGTCGCGCTCACCGGCGCGCCCGCATCCATTCAAGCCGGTGCATCGGGCACCGTGACCGCCACCGTCACCCGCGCCGGCGGTTTTGCCGGCGCAGTGGCGATCTCCGTCGAAGGACTTCCGGCGGGTGTCACCGCCTCCGCCGACCCGGCCTCGATCCCGGCGGCGAGCGGGTCCAGCGTCATCACGCTGACGACGAGCAGCACCGCGGCGGCGGGGACGACGAACGTCACCGTGCGCGCCAAGGGCACCGGTGTCACCGATGCGGCGACGACGTTGTCGCTCGTCGTCACCGCGGCTCCGGTCGCGCCGACGCCGGCCTATACGCTCACCCTCGTCACGCCGACCCTCTCGGTGGCGGCGGGCGCCTCGGTGACCTCCAAGGTCGCCGTCGCGCGCAGCGGCGGGTTCGCTGGCGCAGTCACTCTCGCGGTGACGGGTGCGCCGGCGGGAGTTATCGCGACGACGTCCGCCTTCACCGGCGACACGGCGACGCTCACCGTCACCGCCGGTGCAGCGGCTGCGGCGTCCACCGCCACGCTCACCATCACGGGCACGGCGGCGGGCCTCGTGAATCGCACGGCGACTGCCGCGCTCACCGTGACCGCCGCACCTGGCGGCGGCGTGACACCGGGCAACATCCCGTGGCAGTTCTGCGACGTGACCAACCTTCCGGCCTGGTTTGCCGTGCAGGACGGAAACGGCGCGTGGACTCGCGTGATCGGCGCGAACAACCTGTACAAGTTCAACCTCACCGCCGGTCGCGGCGGCGTCGCGTTCGTGACGCAGAACGCCGGCTCCCAGACCTACGTCTTCTTCGGCACCACGGCCGAGCTCACCGATCTCGGCACGCAGCAGTGCCTGTCCGGCTCGAGCACGGTGAAAAAGGTGAACGGCTCGGTCGCGGGCCTCGGCGCGGGTGAGGCGGCGATGATCAACTTCGGCGGTCGCGGCGCGAGCCCCACCGCCAACGGCGCCTTCTCGATCGACAGCGCGGCGGACGGACCGCGCGACCTGATCGCCGGCAAGTCCGCGACGACGTTCTCCGGCGGCGGCATCAGCACGGCGCTGTCGAAGATCATCATCCGCCGTGGGCTCAACCCGGCAGCGGGCTCCTCGATCCCCGTGCTCGACTTCGGTGCGGCGGAGGCGTTCACGCCGATCACGAAAAACTTCACGATCAACGGCGTGGGTGCCGACCAGACGACGCTCACGGTGGGCTACACCACCGCGACCAGCTCGTCCGCCGCGCTCTACGTCGACATCTCGCTCTCCGCGGCCGTGACGCGGCAGTACTACGGCGTACCGGCGGCGCAGCAGCTGGCCGGCGACCGTCACTTCGCCTCGGCGGTGGCCATCGCATCCGGTGCATCGGCGACGGCGTTCACCTCGCGCCTCGCCACGCTCTTCTTCAAGGACGCGGTGGACAAGACCGTCACGCTCGGCGCGTCGCCGTCGGCCGCAGCGATCACCGTGGCGTCCACCACGCCCTTCCCGCGACTCCGCGCCGTGTCGGCGAGGCAGGCCGAGTACGGCAATCTCTTTACCGCGACGTACGCACAGATCAACGGCGTGTCGAGCCGGTCCGTGTTCGTCTACGAGACGGTCGGCTATCTCGCCGGCGCGGCGTCGTGGGACGTCACGATGCCGGATCTGACGACGGTCGCCGGGTGGGACACGGCGTGGTCACTCCGCTCGGGCGTCAGCACGATGACGACGACCATCGGGACCGGCTACACGTACCCCGCCGGCCAGTCCGGCGGCGCACCGACGACCGATGGGATGGTCGTGAAGCAGGGCCTGCGGGTGCAGACAGTGACGCCCTGACGGTTTGAGTTGCTGGTTGAATTGGCCGGCCCCGGGATGCTTCTCTCCCGGGGCCGGTCTTTTCGCTGGCTGCCGTTGCTTCCGTTGGCATCGGGGAAAAAACACGACGGAACGCGGATCTGGGCCGATTGCGCGGAAACGGCCGGATCGAGCCGCTCGGGACTGTTGGATCCTCCCTGCACACATCATCGGAGCGCAGCCCTGATGCATTGGGAATGTGGCGGAGACATCTCTCCCCGGAGCCCCAACAAAAGCCGTTGCGCTTGCAGCTCTCCGTGCCCTCCGCGTCCCCGCGCGAACGTGTCGTTGGGGTTGTCGTTGTAGTCGCGGTCATCCGGCCATTGCGCAATCCGCCAGGATCCGCGTTGTCGTTTCAAGGCACCGCAGCGCATCGATACTTGACTCAGGCAACTAAATACTGAATACTGGCAATCATGCCAGCCAAACGAGCATCGAAAGCGGACGTCGATCGGGTTCGGCAGTTCAACCGGTTCTACACTCGCGTCGTCGGCGCGCTCGACGAGGCGCATCTGGAAACGCCGTACTCCCTCGCCGAGGGGCGCGTGCTGTTCGAGCTCGCCCATCGGACGTCGCCGACCGCGGCGGTCGTCGGCGCCGAGCTCGGGCTCGACGCAGGATACCTCAGTCGACTCCTGCGGCGTCTCGAACGACGTCGTCTGATCAAACGCACCCGCTCGCCGGCCGACGGTCGCGAGAGCCATCTCGCGCTCACCGCCGCGGGTCGCGCTGCGTTCCGCAGTCTCGACACCCGCGCGAGCGACGCGATCGCGGGCTTGCTCGAACCGCTCGACGCGGACGCACGGCGCCGGCTCGTCGGTGCCACGGAGACGATTGGCTCGCTCCTCGGCGCACCGTCGGCGAAAGGCGCCGCCGCAACGCCGGCCGTCGTCCTCCGTCCGCCGCGCTCGGGTGATCTCGGGTGGGTGGTGTTTCGCCACGGTGAGCTCTACGCCCGCGAGTACGGGTGGAACCAGCACTTCATGGCGCTCGTCGCGCGTGTCGTCGCCGACTACGTCGATGCGTTCGATCCGGCGAGGGACTGCTGCTGGATCGCCGAGCTGCATGGCGAGCGTGTCGGTTCGGTGTTCGTCACGAAGGATCCGACGCGCCCCGGAGTGGCAAAGCTGCGCCTGCTCTTGGTCGAGCAGGGAGCGCGCGGCCATGGTATCGGCCGCCGGCTCGTTGACGAATGCACCCGCTTCGCGCGCGACGCAGGCTACCACACGATCTCGCTGTGGACGAACAGCGTGCTCACGGCCGCGCGGAAGATCTACACCGAGGCGGGATACCACATGGTGAAGGAGGAGCCGAACGATTCGTTCGGCAAGAAGCTCACGGCGGAGACGTGGGAGATGCCGCTGTAGGCCTGTAAGTATCCCGACACCTGGTGCATTAGATGGGAGCCCAGATCCAGGATTCTCCCGCGTGCCGCTCGCCTTGATCGCAAACGACGCACTACCTCCCTCCGCCACGCGGCCCCTCGATGCGGATGGGCAGCTTCTCGAGCGAGTGTTTCGGCAGCATGGGCAACTGGTGCTCGACACAGCATTTCGGCTAACCGGCTCCGTGAGTGACGCCGAGGACGTGCTTCAGGACGTGTTCCTGGCACTCCCCTCGGCGCTCGAGCGCTACGAGGATCGCCAAGCCTTCGTCCCATGGCTTCGGCGCGTGACGGTCCGGGTCGCGTTGATGAGGCTCCGCCGAGAGCGCGGTAGGCGTGAGGTGGCGATCGACACGATCGTCGAGCCACGTGATCCGCGAGAGCAGGACACCGGCGAGCGTGCGGAGATCGAGCGGGTGATCGCAGCGCTGCCCACCTCCCTGCGCACGGTGTTCGTGCTGCGGGAGGTCGAAGGCTATACCCACGCCGAGATCGCGACGCTCCTCGACATCCGAGAGGGCACGTCCCAGGTTCGCCACCATCGTGCGGTGCGCTTGCTCCGCACCGCACTCGGAGAGTCGAGATGACGACCAGAATGCATCGCCCCCTCTATTCGATCACCGGCGGGCGCGTGGGTCATCCGGATCACGAACTGCTGGCGGATTGCGCGCGTGCCACGCGAGGCGACACCGACTTGTCCGAAAAGCACGGCGTTCGCGCGCACCTCGAAGAGTGCGCGGAGTGCCGAGTGGACGTCGAGTTCATGCGCGGAGCGAGCGCCGTCGCACGCGCGCTCGCCGCTCCGCCGGTGTCGGAGGCATTGCTCGAGCGCGTCCTCGCACGTCGCGCCAACGGAGCCGAGCATCTCATCGGGATTCTTTCGGAGACACAGGTGACCCGACGTCGCCCCACCAGCGTCCTTGGGGTGGCGGTTGCGCTCGCCGTCGCTGCGGTAGTCGCTCTGTTCGTCGCAGTGCCACGTGAGGGAGAGGCTGGCGCGGCCGATGGCAGGCTCGAGTTGTCGGTGCCCTTCGCGATCACCAACGAGGTCGTTCGTGTGACCTACACGCCATCGACCGAGCTGGCCAGGCATGACTCGCTCGTGCTTCGTGGTCAACTTCGCAGCGTAACGGACGCGCCGTATGGTCGCGTAGCGGAACCGTATCGGAGGATGGCCATACTTCGTCGCGATCCGTCCGGACGCTTCGTCGGTTCGTTCCGATACCCAGAGTCCATCGTTCACGCGGCATTGGTCGTGGAGGATGCCGACGCGAGCATCGTCGACGACCACGGAAAGAAGCGCTGGGAACTACTCCTGTCGGACTCTGCGACTCGCCGTGTTCCCTCCTTCGATGCACTCGCTCAACGCTCGAGCGCGCACATGGGCCGCAGCTGGGAGGTGGCGTTCGAGGCCACGAAGGAGGCCGTACGAAGATACCCCGACAGGTGGGAGGGCTGGACGACGTTGCTCTTCTTCCAGCAGAACCTGCTCGGCGAGCGCGCGACCGACAGTTTGCGAAGAATTCATCTCCCGCGGTTGCACGCGATCGATGCGCGATTGCGTGAGGCGAAGGACCTTCCTGCGACGAAGATGAACAGCTTGTACTTCTACGCGATGGCGCTGAAGGATTCGGCCACCGCGGAGTACTGGCGCAGACGGCTC
>JBDTOD010000133.1:0-12078 GCA_039933415.1 bacterium | reverse complement strand
ATGCCGCAGGCGGCGTCGGCGCACGACACCTTCTGGGACTTCATCTCGCTGATGCCGGAGTCGACCCACATGATGATGTGGGTGATGTCCGACCGGGCGATCCCGCGCAGCTTTCGCACGATGCAGGGCTTCGGCGTGCACAGCTATCGAATGGTCAACGCCGAGGGTGAGTCGGTGTTCGTGAAGTTCCACTGGGAGCCCAAGCAGGGCACGCATTCGCTGGTCTGGGATGAGGCGGCCAAGATCCAGGGTGCCGACGCCGACTTCCATCGCCGCGACCTGTGGGAGGCGATCGAAGCGGGCGAGTACCCCGAATGGGAGCTCGGTCTCCAGGTCTTCACCGAGGAACAGGCGGAACAGTTCAGCTTCGACGTGCTCGACGCGACGAAGATCATCCCCGAAGAGCTCATCCCGGTGATGCCGGTCGGGCGGATGATGCTCAATCGTAATCCGGACAACTTCTTCGCCGAAACAGAGCAGGTCGCGTTCTGCACGGCGCATGTGATCCCGGGCATCGACTTCTCCAACGACCCGCTGCTCGCGGGGCGCATCCACTCGTACGTCGACACGCAGATCACGCGACTCGGCGGGCCGAACTTTCATGAGATCCCGATCAACTCGCCCGTCGTGCACGTCCACAACAACCAGCGCGACGGATTGCATCGGCAGGCGATCCCGCGCGGGCGCGTGGCGTACGAGCCCAACTCGCTCGCGGGCGGAGCGCCATTCCAGGCCGGCGCGGCCGGGTTCGTGTCTTTCCCGGAACCCATCAAGGAGGACAAGCTGCGTGGCAAGCCGGAAAAGTTCGCCGATCACTACACCCAGGCGACACTCTTCTACAACAGCCAGACCGACTGGGAAAAGGCGCACATCGTCGGCGGCTTCCGCTTCGAGCTGAGCAAGCTGACGGTGCCGGCGATCCGCGTGCGGATGCTCGCGTCCCTGCGCAACGTGGACGAGGATCTCGCCGCGCAGGTGGCCGAGGGGCTCGGCATGGAGCTGCCCGAGGCGATGCCTCGCGTGCTCGAGCAACCCGCGACGCCCGAGGTGACGGTGTCGCCCGCCCTGTCGCTCACGGCGCGGCCCGGCGAGACCGGCGTGCGCACGCGCAAGGTGGCGATCCTCGTCGCCGACGGCGTCGAAGGCGCTTCACTGATGGCACTGCACGCCGCACTGACGGAAGCCGGCGCGGCGCCGCGCTTCGTCGGACCGCGCCTCGGTCGCTACACCACCACGGGTGGCGACAAGATCGAAGCCGATGCGTCGATGGAGAATTCGCCGCCCGTCCTCTTCGACGCACTCGTGCTTCCCGATGGCCGATCCGCCGTGAATGCGCTCGCGAAGGATGGGCACACGATGGAGTTCGTGTCGAACCAGTACCGGCATTGCAAGACGATTCTCGCGTACGGAGCGTCGAGCGCGTTGCTCGAGCGCGCCGGTGTGTCGCCGACGCTGCCGGATGGATCGGAGGACAGCGGCGTGATCGTCGCCCGCGCCGGCGACAGGAAGACCGCGCAGCGATTCATGACGGCGCTCGGGGGGGATCGTCACCGGGCGCGCGCGAGCGATCCGCCGCCGGTCTAGTGCACAGTATGAGTAGCGCTCCGTCGTCGCGCCGGTGGAGCGCCGCTCTGGCCGATCACGATGCGGCCGTGCGCGCATTCGTTGGCGTGTGCGAGCAGATTCCGGACGACCGGTGGCGCGAGCCGACGGCGGCGGGCAAGTGGACGCCCGCCCAGGTCGTGCTTCATCTGTGCATCGCGTACGAGCTCGGTATCACCGCGGCCGCGGGGGGCGCGGGCATGAGGATGCGCGTGTCACCGCTGCGCGCCTGGGCCCTCCGCACGTTCCTGTTTCCGATCCTTGTCGCCGCCAAGCGCTTTCCACACGGCGTGCCGGCCCCCGCCGAGGTGCGCCCCGATGCGGGGATCGCAGAAGGGCTCACGCGGGAGGACGCCATGTCGCGACTGGAGCGCGCGGCACGCGGCGCGGCGGCGGCCCTTCTCCGAGCCGACGAGGAGCGCCCCGTGCCGCGATTCGCTCACGCCTACTTCGGCGCGCTGGCACCGCTCGCCTCACTCCGCCTGCTCACCGCGCACACGAGCCATCATACGCGCGGATTGTCGCGGGCGATGATGGAGACGGCAGTCGGTCGCTGACGCGCCCGGCAAATCGTGCGACCTTCCACGACAATGGAGTAGGAGAGCCGACACGCGTTCCGGCCATCTCGGCCGCCTGACCCCGCCTCCTCCCAGACTTCGCATCGCCCCGACTCGCTCTGGAGATCGACGACTTGCCCGGCACGCCACGCTTCGACCCTTCCGCGAGAGGTCGACGTCCTCGTGGTCGGCGGTGGAATCACTGGCATGACCGCGCGTATCTGCTCGCCCGCTCGGGCAAGCGTGTCGCCGTCGTCGAGCGAGAACGCGTCGGCTCCGGAGAGACGGGCAACACTTCCGCGCATCTCACCCGGATCACCGATCTCCGCATCTCGCAGCTCGCCGACCGGTTCGGGCGCGACGCGGAGCGGCTCGCGTGGGATGGCGCCGCCGTCGCGATCGATCTCATCGAGTCGATCGTCGAGCCCGAAGGGATCGAGTGCGGGTTCGCTCGGGTGCCCGCTTGGCTCAGCGCGCCCTTCTTCGATCCGACCGACGACGGGGGCGGACTGCCCGCGGACGCCGAGCTCGCCGCGGAGCTCGGCGTTCACGCGTCCCATCATCGTGCGGGTCCGATCGGCGGATTGACTGTTCTCGCTACCGGCCGAAGCGGAAGAGATCGGCGACCGGATGCTGCCGCGATTGCGACGACTGAACGCGTGTCCCGTGCCGAAGGCTCGCGCCTTCTACTCGCCCTGAGGAGGACGTCCGGATCGTGTGGTCGGCTCTCGCGCCACCTCTTCGGGCGTTCGCACGAAGTACCGCGCGATGCAGAAGGAGATCGCGCTCTCCCGATCCGCCAGCGAAATCCCTGGATACAGAGAGAGCTGGTACTTCGTCGCCACCAAGGTCTGCGCGGCGTCCATCCCCTCCGATCGCAGCAGGTCGACGAGGAGGGAGAGCGCACCCTCGACCGCCCGTATTGCAGCGGGATGCCCGATTGCGTAGCGCGTGGGGACCGCGTTCAGCGCAGTCCCAAGCCCTTTTTCGGCGGCGGCCCGCGCGATGCGCCGGTCGTCGTGCCCGTCGGAGGGCGAAAGATCCGGTTTCATCGGCACGGCTGGGCGCCTGCATCGCCCAGGTACTGAGACACGATGGCCGCCAGGAGCCACCCGTTCCGAATCAGCGGACCGCGCGTGCTGGTGACGACTCGCGCTTATGTACGGTACCGCACATTGCGGACCTTTGCCAGCGCCCGCCTGTGCAACGCGCTCCTGTCTACATGCTGAATACAGAACGTCCCGGCCATCCGGAGCTTGCGCGGCTCCTCACGCGGTTCACCAGGTCGTCCCTCGGCCACGCGTGCGTGCGGTCTGGAGAGCTGGCATACCCATTGCCTTTTCGGAGACGCTCCAGGCGGACTGAACGCACTCCGGCTCCCGTCGCTGCTGTCTCTCATCATGTCTCTGTGAACCCTACGGACGGAATCGGCACGCCACCCGGCGGTGGCGACGCGGCGGCGCGCCCTTCCAACACGACGCGATGGCGCGCGGTGACACCCATCCTCTCCGTCGTGCTCTTCGCGGTGGCCGCATGGGCGTTGCGCCGCGAGCTGCACGAGACGAGCATCGGCGCGATCGTTCAGAATGTCCGTCGATACGACGCGGCCCACATACTCCTCGCCCTCCTCTGCACCGTCGCCAGCTTCCTCGCGCTCGGCGCGATAGAGCTGCTCGCGCTGCGCTACGTCGGCCGGCGTGACGTGTCCCGGACCACTGCGGTCACGACGGGATTCGTCGCGCACGCGTTCAGCCAGTCGGTCGGCCTGGCGCTGTTGACGGGCGCCGCCGTGCGGCTCCGCGCGTATCGGTCGCGCGGCGTCGATGCGGTGACGGTTGCGCGGCTGAGCGCCTTCGTCACGCTCACCGTCGCCCTCGGACTCCTGGCGACCGGCGCGGCGGCGCTGATCGCGAGCTCGGCGCCTCTCCGCGTCGGGCGGATGGCGATGCCCGTCAAGCCACTCGGCGCAACGCTCGCCCTCGTGGTGCTGGCGTATCTCGTCTGGATCGCGATCGGACGAGGTGCCGAGCCGACAGGCCGGTGGGGCATCGCGCGACCGTCGACCACCATGGCGATCTCTCAGATCGTCCTCGCGTCGCTCGATTGGCTGATCACCGGTACGGTGCTGTTCGCGCTCCTGCCGTCCTCGCTCGCGATCAGCTACGTCGAGCTGCTTCGCATCTACCTGTCTGCGCAGACCGTCGCCGTGGCGAGCCACGTGCCAGGCGGACTCGGTGTGTTCGAGCTCGTCGTGCTCACGCTTGGCCCGACCGATGTGCCTGGCACGCGCGTCGCGCTCATTGCGGCGCTCGTGATGTTTCGCGTGGTGTACTACCTCGCCCCGCTCGTCGCCGCGATCGTCGTTGCCGGTGGCGCGGAGCTGACGTCGCGACGCGCGGGTGCGTCCGCGGTCATGAGCGCGGCCGCATGACCGCCATTCAGACGGCGCCCGCTCCCGAAGCGTCGTCGGCGCGCAAGCAGGCATCGCCGGCTCGACTGGAGGCGACCGATCGCCTCGAGTGGCTGATCGACAATGCGGACGGCTTTCGCGCGTTCGTCGCGCTCGTGCGCGGCGCGCGGCGCGATCTCTGGATCTCGCAGCTCGCATTCGATGCGGATTGCGTCGCGTACGAGGTGCCCGATGCGAGCGGCCCCGGAATGTCCTCGACGGTCACCCTTGCCGACGAGCTGCGGCGAGCGGTCGGTCGTGGTGTCCGCGTGCGCGTCTTGTTGAACGCCAGCCTTCTACTCGACACCGTCGCGCCGCTCCGGCGGTGGCTCGCGGCCGGCGACGCCGCATCGCGCTTTCAGGTGCGCGGCATTCACCGCTTTCCTCAACTGCTTCACGCGAAGATGGTCATCGCCGACGAGGAGGACGCGCTGCTGCTCGGGTCTCCTTTCGCGAACGGCTATTGGGACGACTCCACGCATGCGCCCATCGAGGCACGCCGTCCCGATCGCGAGCTCGGCGGACGCCCGATCCACGACGTGTCCGTGCGGCTCGGAGGACCCGCGGTGCGCGAGCTCTCGCGCACCTTCGCCGAGCTGTGGAATCATGCCGGCGACATTGCGCCTGGCGAAGAGGAGCCACTACGCCCTGCCTCACCGCCTCCGACTGGCGTCGCGCCACGCGACGACGCCATGCGAGTCGTGCGCACCGCGCCAAGACGAAGCACGCCGCACCATCCCGACGGCCGGATGGAGATTCTCCCGGCGCTGCTCGACGGCATCGCGCGGGCGCGATCCGTCATCTACATCGAGCATCAGTACCTCAGCTCGCGCCGTGTCATCGACGCGCTCGTCGCTGCGCTCGCCCGCGTGCCAACGCTCGAGCTGATCGTGGTGCTCAATCAGAACCCCGACGTCACGGCGTATCGCGTCTGGCAGAACACACGACTGCGCGACGCCGGTCTGTCGGATCATCCCCGCGTCGGACTGTTCGCGCTCTGGAGCGTCGCACCAACGTCATCCGGCTCCACGCTGCTCACCCAGCTCTTCGTGCACAGCAAGGTCGTCGTCATCGACGATCGCTGGGCGATGACGGGCAGCGCCAATCTGGACGGTGTCTCGCTGCACTCCTATGGCGCGGACTTCGCCAGCGCGCTCGGCCAACGCGTCTTTCGCGACGTGCGCAACTTCGACGTGAATCTCGTCGTCGACGCCGACGCATCCGACGACGGAGCCAACGCCGCCGGCGACGCGGTGCGCTCGCTCCGGCGCGCGCTCTGGCACGAGCACCTCGGCGCGTCGGCTTCGTCACTCGACGGCGAAGCGGGAGCGCTGGAGGCGTGGCGCGCCGCGGCCCGCGCCAACATCGGCGCACTGTGCACGCGTCGCGCGGGGCCGACGGCGCGCACGCTCGTGCTTCCCTACGTCACCCCGTCGACCCCGCGCGCGCAGCTCGCGGCGCTCGGCATCGTACCTGACGCGGGATCGCTCGCGCTGTGCTTCCGGCCCTCGTGGCTCGAGGTCCACGCAAGTCCCAACTGGATTCGGAACATGCTCGCATGATCGACGCACGCGACTTCGAGCTCCCGATCGGGATCGTCGACGAGCCTCGCAAGAAGGCGTCGATGATCGAGACGGAGTTTCGCGCGTTCGTTGCTGCGCCGGAGTTTCCCTGCCTCGCGGGCAAGGGGGTCGTCCACCGCCACGACTACGGCTTCGGCGTCTTCGGCGCGCTCGGCGACGTGCGCACCGCCGCGGAGCTCGGGGCGTCGCTCGCGGGCTTCGTGCGCAACCTCACCGCCGACGGCACAGAGTTTCGCGCCTTCGCCGCGGTCTTTCCCGATCGTGCACCAGTTAACGAGATCGCTTTCGAGCAGCGGCTCTGGCGCCAGCTCCAGCACCTCAACGAGTGCAATGAGCTCGGCGTCGACTGGGATCCATCGGTGAGCGCCGATCCCGAGAGTGCGCAGTTCTCGTTCAGCTTCGCCGGCCGAGCGCTGTTCGTCGTGGGGCTTCATCCGGTGAGCTCGCGCCTGGCACGGCGCTTTCGCTGGCCGACGCTCGTGTTCAATCCGCGCTCGCAGTTCGAGCGGCTGCGCGCCGACGGCAAGTTCGAGAAGCTCCGAGACGCCGTGCGCGAACGTGACGTCGCGCTGCAAGGCACGCTGAATCCGAATCTCGCGGATTTCGGGGAGCGCTCCGAAGCCCGACAGTATTCGGGTCGCGCCATCGAACCCGAATGGCGGTGCCCATTTCATCGGAACGAACCATGACCCTCATCAGCGCGATCCGCCTCGAGCCGCAGACGGGCACCGGCTTCGTGATTCGGCATGGCGACCTGCTCAGGATCACCGATCCGCTCGGCGAGCAGGTGTCGGACCTGACGTCGTTCTCACGCGACGATCCGAGGGAGTGGCTCTCATCCGGCCGCTCGATCGACTACGCCAACACGATCTACCTCACGACCGGCCACACGCTCTATTCGAACCGCAGCCGGCCGATGTGGACGATCCTCGAGGACACGGTCGGGCGACACGATTTCCTGCTCACGCCGTGCAGCCCCGAGACCTTCTCGATCATCTACAAGACGACGACGCATCATCCGAGCTGCTTCGCCAATCTCGTGCAGGGGCTGGCGCCGTTCGGCATCGCACCAGATGCCATCCCGACGACGCTCAACATCTTCATGAACGTCGGGATCCTTCAGACCGGCGAGCTGAGCATCCTCCCACCTCGCTCGCGACCGGGCGATCACATCCTGCTGCGCGCCGAGATGGACCTGATCGTCGGAGTGACGGCCTGCTCCGCCGAGCTCTCGAACAACGGCACCTTCAAGCCGATCGACGTCGAGGTGCGCTCCGGCCGTCCGGCGACGGACGAGGATGCCGCTGGGCAAAGCGCGCTCGAAGCACGCGCGCCGGGGTAGCAGCGTGCCGGAGCACCCTCCCGCGATAGGGGACGCCGCCCAGCAGCAGACGCGCACCGATCGCCAGCCAGCTGCACACCGCGCGCTCGGCCACCCACACGGGCGCGAGCAGCGATGCGCTCAGAGGGAAGACGCGTCGCCCATGCGCCCGCTGGCGGCCCAGCTCTGCCGCACCGATCACGACCAACGCCCCAGCGGCGAGCGCACGCCACCCGATCGTCGTCGCGCCGAGCACGGCGAGCGGAAGGATCGAGAGCTGCGCCGCCAGGCGAGCCGGCCGCGCGAGCTCATCGTACGCCTGCCGCACGCGCTGCGACCAGAAGTGCACCGTCGTGGATGGCCGTCGCGCGACGAATGCGTCGAGCAGCAGCGCGTGACGGCCGCCCGCCGCCGCCACCGTGCGCACGAGCTCGAGATTCTCGAACATCGCTCGGCCGTCGTAGCCATCCGTCGCACGCAGGATGGACCTCCGCACGCCGAGCGTTCCCGGCCAGTCGCCGCCGAGGACCCGGTTGAGCAGCATACGTCCCGTATCCAGTCGCGCGTGCCAGGGAAGCGGATCGAAGTAGTTCTGCGGTCGCACGACATCGCTCGTACGGAGCGCGTCGGTCACCTGGCGCAGCGATTCCTCATCGTAGCGAACGTCGTCGTCGGCGAGGATCATTCGCTCGTGCGACGCGAGCCGGACACCGGTGAGCACGCCACCCACCTTTCCCATCGGCGTGGCCAGCTCGGGATCGGGTCGGACATGTCGCACGACGTCACCCCACGCGATGGCATGCGCATCGAACACCGCCGCGTCAGATCCGTCCACGACGATCGTCTCCGCGCGCTGGGCCAGCCAGTGCAGATAGGCCGTCAGCTCCCCGTCCGCGTGCGACGTGTCCGCGCGGATCGGCAGGATGTAGGTGAGGTCGCGCTCAGCGTTCATGTGACGCCGATGAATGGCAACAGCCATGCCCGCTTCGAGCACTGTCGGTTCGCGCGATGACCGACCATTCGGCGCCACTCGGCCCGCTCGGCGATACGCCACCGGACGCGCTCCGGCGCCAGCTCCATGCGATGGCCGACTGGGTCGCCGACTATCGGGAGTCGATCGGCGACCGCGCGATCGTTCCGCCCGTTCACCCAGGCGACGTGACGTCCGGGCTCACCCCGCTCATTCCCGACGAGCCCGACGCGATGGATGACATCCTGCGTGATCTGGACGCCGTCGTCATGCCGGGCATCGTGCACTGGGGACATCCCTCCTTTCTCGGCTACTTCGGCAGCACGAGCAATGGCCCCGCCCTGCTCGGCGAGATCGCCGCGGCTGCGCTGAACGTGAGCGCGATGACCTGGCGAACTTCGCCCGCCGCCACCGAGCTCGAGACCGTTGTGCTCCAATGGCTGCGCGATCTCATCGGCCTTCCCGCGGAGTTCACGGGCGTCGTCTACGATACCGCGTCCGTCGCCGTGCTTCACGCGCTCGCCGCGGCGCGTGAACGCGCGCTGCCGGGCACGCGCGCGCGAGGCCTCGCCGCGCGCACCGACGTGAGAGTGCAGCGTGTGTACGCATCTGATCAGGCGCACAGCTCACTCGAGAAGGCGATGATCGTGCTGGGGCTCGGTGAGGAGAATGTCGTACGCATTCCCTGCGACGACGCGTTTCGGATGGACGTGAAGGCGCTCGAGCGCGCGATCAGCGTGGACCGCGACAACGGCGTGGCGCCCCTCGCGGTGATCGCGACGGTCGGAACGACGTCCACGGCGAGCGTCGATCCGGTCAGCGAGATCGCTGACGTCTGCGCTGCTCACGATCTCTGGCTCCACGTCGACGCGGCGTACGGCGGCGCGATGGGCGTGCTGCCCGAAGGGCGAGCTCTCCTCGACGGGCTCGCGCGCGCCGACTCGGTCGTCGTGAATCCGCACAAATGGCTGTTCGTCCCGCTCGACTTCAGCGCCCTCTTCGTGAGACGACCCGAGTTGTTGCGCCAGGTCTTCGCGCTCACGCCGGAATACCTCGAGGGCGACGCCGGCGCCGGCGATGCCGTGAACTACATGAACTACGGCATCCAGCTCGGTCGCCGCTTTCGCGCCCTCAAGGCGTGGATGGTGTTTCGCGCGTTCGGCCGATCGGGGCTCGTCGCGCGCATTCGTGAACACTGTCGGCTGGCCGATGTCTTCGCGTCCTACGTGCGCGCCGATCCGCGCTTCGCGCTCAGCGCACCACGCAGCATGGCGATCGTCTGCTTTCGTGCGCTCGCGCCGGCCGAGACCGAAGCTGATGCGCTCAACCGGGCGATCGTGGACGCCGTCAACGCGAGCGGCGAGGGCTATCTCACCCACACCGTGCTGCGTGGGCGCGTCGTGATGCGCGCCGGCGTCGGCAACGTGCTCACGACGGAGGAGCATCTCGGCGCGGTGTGGGCCAGCATCGTACGCGCACTCGACGCCTCTACGGCGTGACCGTCCAACCCGCGGACACCCGCCCATCCGGCGTCGGTGTCACGTCGATCCCGAGCAGCCACCGATCGATCCTGTTCCCGGCGCGCACGTGATTGAATCGCACGATCTTGATGCCGCTGAACGTGCCGATCGCCGCGCCGAGTGCGACGTCGCTCGCCCAATGTGCGTTGTTGTACATGCGGGACAGCCCGACGAGCGTCGCTCCACCGTACATCACCGGAGCGACGATCCACGCCGCACGCTTTCCCCAGTGCTGCGACTCGCTCGTCACCACTGCAGCCGCCGCGAACGCGGCCGTCGTGTGGCCGGATGGAAACGACTGGTCGGAGGAGTTCCCGAAGCCGCGACCGAATCGAAAGTCATTCGGATTCGTATCGGCGGAGACGTACGGCCGCGCTCGGCCAGCCACACCCTTGAGCAGCGCGCTGAGCGCGCCGGAGACCGCGACCGCCTCCGTCCCGTGCAGTCCGAGATCCGCGACGGACCGCCAGTGTGCCAGTCGCCCGATCCCGTACAACGACGCCCCGATGATCACGGAGCCCGGATCAGCGGCGTACTGCACGCTCTTCGAGCCGTTTCTGAGGAATCGGTGCGCCTGCGTCGTCGAGTCCTGCAGGTGACGCGCGAGGCGCTTGTCGAGCGGGAACATCGACACGGTGAGCGCGACGAACCCGCCGGCGAGCGCGGCGTCGCGCCAGGTGAACAGAGGTCGCGTGTCCGTGACCCGAGGGCATGTATCGCATGGCGACGCGACGTGGAGCTGCTGCCGAGCGGTCTCTGTCGCGGGCGCCTGCTGAGCCTGCAGAACCACTCCGGGCGTTGCGACGAGGATCGTGCACCAGAGGGCCCAGGGCCAGATGCGAGCCGCACGGTCCAAGATTCGTCGCATCAGGTCGGCACGCGTGAGGGTGGAAGCCGAGCGCGACGCGCCCGAGCGCGACGCGCGCGACGCGCGAATCGACACGCGGGCTAACCTATTGCTCCAACCTGTCGCCACGGTGACAGGCGACGACCATTGCCGCTGCGCTGATCGCCATGGCGCAACTCGAGTGCGGATCTCATCTTCATGCAAATGACACGGACCAGCGGCGGCCTCGCGATCGGGGCGCGTTGCAGCGACGCGGACGGCCGAGCTTCACTGAGACGTCGGGATGCGTGAAGGCGTCGACGCGGCGCGCGTGAGCCAGCAAGCGTTTCCTGCTGCAGCTCAGCGACCGGCTGCGCCCCCTCGTCGACACCGCACAGATCCAGTTCGAGGTGGCGCGTGCAATCGGCGAGCATCTCGGCGCGAGCCGCGCCGGCGTTGCGCAGATGCTCCCTGACGACCTCACCGCCGAGGTGACACGCAACTACACCGACGGTGTGCGCGGTCTCGAAGGTCGGCATCTGGTCGAAGACTATTCTCCCTCGCTCCTTCCATCGTTGCGAGCCGGACGGACGGTCGCGCGAGCCGACATCGCCAACGATCTGGACCTGAGCGTCGCCGAGAAGGCGGCGATCATAGGCATCGCGACTGGCGCATCGGTGGACGTGCCGCTCGTGAAAGACGGTCGGTTGGTGGCGGTGCTCTTCATGCACCATCGGCATGCGCATGCCTGGACATCCGCGGAGCTCGGATTGCTCGAGGCGGTCGGCGCGCGCTGCTGGGATGCGGTCGATCGAGCGCGCGCCGAGACCGCACTCCGGGAGAGCGAGGCGCGCTTGCGAATGGCGCTCGACGTGGCCGAGCTGGGCACGTGGACCTGGGACCTGTTGACCGGGCACGGTGACCTCGACGCACGTGGCGCGGAGATCGTCGGCCTCGTCCCGGGGAATCTGACCAACGTCGTCGAGGCGCAGCTCGCCTCGATTCACCCCGCCGATCTCGCACCAGTTCAGAACGCCGTCGCGGTGGGGATCGCCGACGGTCGCCCCTTCGATCTCGCCTATCGCGTTCACTCGCCGGCCGGAGAAATTCGCAGCGTGGCGTCGCGCGCGCGCGTCATCTGCGATGGTCGGCGACAATCTCGGCCTATCTGCCGCCACTCGTCGTCGCGAGCGCAGGCATGACGACGGGCGCGCTCACCCTGCTCGCACTCGGCGCGCTCGGCGCGGTGC
>JBDTOD010000132.1:0-12542 GCA_039933415.1 bacterium | reverse complement strand
ATCGCCACGGCGCCGAACGCGAACATCACGCTGGTCCCGTAATTCTGGGCTGACGTGGAAATAGGCAGGACGATGAGGGCCTCGGCGAAAGCCGAGGCCCTCATCGCATCCAGGCGCGTCTAGATCGAGCTCACCGGCGTGCGCTACGAAGAAAAAGGGCGGGGAGACCATTGGTCTCCCCGCCCTTTTGCATTGTCCCATCGACGCGCTGATCTCGTCGGTGTGATCATCTAGTGCGGGTGGACGGCGAACTTGTGCGCCGTCGCCACGCTGTCCCAGAACGCCCAATCCTTCCCGAGAACGACTCGATCGACGATGACGATCGGGGTCAGGTCCTTCCAGGGCAGCGTGTCCTTCGTGGCCGCCGTCAGATGCTTGCCATTGGAAGCAAAGTAGAAGACCTCCCAGTTCTTGCCGTCCACGAGATACCGCTCACGCGTGTAGACGTTGGGGAGCGAGTCCATGCCCGGCGGGCCGTCCTTGCCGATGACGCTCAGGAGTGAATCGCGCGTGATGCCGGCGTTGACCGCCTGTACGCGCTTATCCTTGCAGGCGCTCAGCATCGCGATCGTACCAAATGCCGCGACGAGCGCACGCTTTCCGACAAAACTGTGCATTACAACCTCTTTGATTCGACGGTGAATCCGGCCGCACACGATCGGCGCAACCGCGAAAATCTAGATGGGCACGACGGACCGTGCTACCCGCTCCAGCTCGGTCGGGTCCAAACCCACGACCCGGAGCTCCAGCACCTCTCCGAACGCCCGGACGACAGAGGCGCGAACCGACTCGCCGAGTCGAGATGAGTCGTTCGGTACGCTAGAGGAAGAATCAGTGTCGGCCGCTCCGGATTTCCTGCCTTCGATCTCGCGCCACACCGAGGTCATCTCCACCTCGGATATCCCGCAGGGGACGATGAGATCGAAGAAGGAAAGGTCCGTCGTCACGTTCAGGGCGAAGCCGTGCCACGTGACCCAATCGCGCGCGTGCACACCGATCGAGGCGAGCTTGCGGCCCGATGTCCAGACGCCAGTGAAGCCGGCGCTCCGCTCCCCGACGATCCCGAACGGCACGAGGGCATGAATGAGCGCCTCCTCGACCAGGCGCAGATACCAGTGCAGGTCCTGCCGGTGTCGCTTGAGATCGACGATCGGATATCCGACGAGTTGTCCTGGCCCATGGAAGGTGACGTCACCGCCACGCTCCACCTCGTGGAGCTCGACGCCGCGGGAGGCAAGCAGCCCAGGCGAGGCGAGAAGGTGATTCGCCTTGGAAGAGCGGCCGAGTGTCACCACTGGGGGATGCTCGACGAGGATCAGCAGATCTTCGGAAAGCTCCCCGGAAATCCGCGCGCGTGCCGCCGCGCGCTGAAGCTCCAGCGCGTCGGAGTATGGCACGGTGCCGAGATCGGCGACGAGGAGCTGGGACATGACGCCTACGCGTGAATCATCATCCCCAGGGAGTCCAGCGCCGCCTCGGCAATCGCCTCGGACAGGGTCGGGTGCGCGTGGATGGCGAGATCGACCTCCTCCACGGTGTACTCGTTCGTCCGCGCGATGACGAGCTCGTGAATGATCTCGGTGGCGTGGGCGCCGACGATGTGGGCGCCGAGAATCTCACCATACTTGGCGCCGCGGATGATCTTCGCGAAGCCCTCCGTCTCGCCGGTGGTGCGCGCACGGCCGTTGGCGGAGAAGGGGAACTTGCCGATCTTGTATTCGAGTTTCTGGTCCTTGCACTGCTGCTCGGTGAGGCCGACGGACGCGACCTCGGGATGGCAGTACGTGGCGCCCGGGACGTTGGTGTAGTCGAGCACCTGCGCCTTGTGGCCGGCGATCACCTCGGCGACGATCATTCCCTCGCGCTCACCCTTGTGCGCGAGCATCGGCGGGCCGGCGACGTCTCCGATGGCGTACAGCCCCTTGGTGCTCGTCTCCATCCGCTCGTTGATCTTGATGAAGCCGCGGTCGGTGAGCTGAACGCCCTGTTCCTTCAGCCCGATCTCCTCGACGTTCGGCGCGCGACCCGCGGCGACGAGCACGACGTCGGCCTTGATGTCCTTCTTCTCACCGCCCGCTTCGATGGTGAGGGACACCGAGTCTTTGCCGACCTTCACGTTCGAGATCTTGGCGCCCGTGAGGACGTCGATCTTCCGCTTCTTGAAGGCACGCTCCACCTCCTTCGAACAGTCGGCGTCCTCGACGGGGAGGATGTTCGGCATGACCTCCACGAGCGTGACCTGCGAGCCGAAGGCGGCGAACACGTCGGCGAACTCACAGCCGACCGCACCGGCCCCGACGATGACCATCGATTTCGGCGCCTTCTCGATCAGCAGCGCTTCGTCCGAGGTGATGACGGTCTTCTTGTTGACCTCGAGCCCGATCTGCGGCAGACCCTTCACGCGCGATCCCGTGGAGATGACGACGGCCTTCTTCGCGTCGTGCTTCTCCTCCTTCCCGTCCGTGAGGGTCACTGCAACACTGGACCGGGAGAGCAGCTTCGCCGTGCCCCTGATCCAGGTGATCTTGTTCTTCTTGAAGAGGAACTCGACGCCCTTGGAGTTCTGGGTGCTGACGGAGCGTGAGCGCTTCATGGCGACGCCGAAGTCGAGCTTCACCTCACCGGGCGTGACGCCGAACTCCGACGCCTTCTTCATCTTCTCCGCGTAGCTCGCCGCCTCCAGCAGCGCCTTGGCGGGGATGCACCCCCAGAGCACGCAGGTGCCTCCGAGCCCTTCGCGCTCCACGACCGCGGTGTTGAGGCCGAGCTGGGCGCAGCGAATCGCGCCAACGTATCCGGCGGGCCCGCCGCCGAGGAAGATCACGTCGAACGTTGCCATGGTCGAAGCACAGTGGAGTTCCGGCGCCGGATGCCGGCGCGGTGGGTGAGTCGGTCGGTGCGAATACCGCGAAAGCTATTCGGAGCGAAGGCGTGTCGCCACGCGCTGCGGACGAGGCGCATCACATGGCCCACAGCGTGACGCGAAACATCGAGATGGCGAACGCCACGACGATCGTCTGATAGGCCACGAACAACGCGACGGCCCGCAGCGAAGCGGCGAAGCGGGAGTCGCCGTACATCCGGCGCACGCCCGCGTAGAGATACGTGCCGAACAGCACGAACAGCGCGGCGGTCAGCCCTCTCTCGCTGCCGAGAGCGGCAAACGTGGCCCGAGGTGCGTGGAGGATGCGAAGCGAGCCTTCCATGAACGCGAAGAGCACCGGAATCATCACAGTGAGCGCGAACACGGAGAACGCATAGAAGTGCGTCGAGAAGATCAGGTGCTCAGCGACGCGATGCTTCGCTCCGTACACGGTCGTCAACACGAGGCCGAAGAGCGGAATCGCGAGGAGGAGCATGCTCTTCTTCAAGGTCTGCAGCGTCGACTCGAAGTTCGACTCGAAGAGCTCCATCGACTCGAGCTTCGCCGGAGCCTTTTCCGCGCCTTCCGTCCCGCTGCCGCTCTCGGCGTCTCGTGCGTGCTCGAGTCGCTTCTGATCCACCAGCTTCGGCGCCGCGGATATGGTCTGCAGGTAGCCTTTCAGGTGCCACTGAAGCAGGCCGGTGTGCGGCTGAATGACGAAGAAGACGAGGTTGAGCAGGAGAAACAGGTTCAGCGGGCGCATGTATCGCGCGCCTCGACCATCGAAGTATTCGCGGGCCAGCTTGCCGGGGTACCGCACGAGTGTCCAGAGCGTGAGCCAGAAGCGGCCGTCGAGGCTCACGAACTCGCTCAGCATCTCGTGCAGGAACGTGCGCGCGGTGAAGTCCTGCGGAGTGACCTGTCGCTGGCCGCACGCCGCGCAGAATCGCCCGACTGGGCCGGCGCCGCAGTTCGTACACAGCGGCGGCTCCTGCATGATGGACGCACCTCCGCGCGGAGGCGACTGGGTCGCGCTCGAGCGGAGGCGGTCCACCAGTACCACTAGTACACCAGCATCAGCGGGTTTTCCACCAGGCGGCGGAGGGTCTGCAGGAACTTCGCGCCCACGGCGCCGTCGATGATGCGGTGATCGCAGCTCATCGTCACGCGCACGCGGTTGCGCACCACCGCCTCACCGTTCACGACGACGAGCTTATCCTCGCTCGTTCCGATGGCGAGGATCGCGGCCTCCGGCGGATTGATGATCGCCGTGAACTGATCGATGCCGAACATCCCGAGATTGCTGACCGAGAAGGTGGAGCCGGTGAACTCCTCGGGCTTGAGCTTCCGCTCACGCGCGCGCTTGGCGAGCTCCTTCGATTCACGGGAGATCTCGCTCATGCGCTTCCGGTCGGCGTCCCAGATCACCGGCACGATGAGCCCATCGTCGGTGGCGACGGCCATGCCGAGATGGACGCGGTTGTGATAGCGGATCCGGTCGCCGAGCCAGTGTGCGTTGACCTCGGGATGCTGCGACAGCGCGACGGCGATCGCCTTGAGGAGCACGTCGTTGACGGAGACCTTGTAGTCGTCGCCGAGCTCCTTCATCGCCGTGCGCATCTCCATCACGCGACTGAGATCGAACTCCGCGGTGAGGTAGAAGGTCGGGATCGGACCGATCGACTCGCCCAGCCGCTTCGCGATGACCTTGCGAATGTTGGAGAGCGGCTCGTCGTGGAAGTCGCCTTCGCGCGCGATCGCCGGCGCGGAGGATACCGCAGCCGCGACCGCCGCTCGTAGTGCGGCGACACCGGCCGCGGCAGCGGCTTCGATGTCACGCTTGATGATGCGGCCGTTCGGACCGGAGCCCTGCACGGCATGCAGATCGAGCCCGCGCTCGGTGGCGAGGCGTCGTGCGAGCGGGGAAGATCGAACGTCACCCTGAGCGGCTGGAGCGCCGGCTGCCGGGGCACCTGTCGGCGCAGCGCTCGCTTGCGGCGCCGCAGCCGCCTTTTCCGGTGGGGGAGCGCTCGCTTCGCCCTGCGACTCGGCCGCCTTTCGCGGCACCGACGACGCGCCAGCCTCCTGCGGGGTCGCCGACGCCTTTTCGGCAGCCGGCGGAGCGGCGGCGGGCGCGGGCGCGCCCGCACCAGCGATCAGCGCATCGATGTTCTCATCCGCCGTGGCGATGACACCCGCGAGCGTGCCGACCGCGGCGGTGTCGCCTTCGGCGATGAGACGCTTGCGGAGCACGCCATCGCCGCGCGCGACGAGCTCCATGATCGCCTTGTCCGTCTCGACCTCGGCGAGCGTTTCACCGCTCTTGACCGCGTCGCCCTCGTTCTTGAGCCACTTGACGAGGCGTCCCTCCTCCATCGTGGGAGAGAGCGCCTCCATGAAGACTTTGGTTGCCATGGTTGTGACTCGGAGGGGTCAGTCGAGATACATGACTTTGCGAATGGCGGCAATCGCCTTCGGCAGGTCGGGCTTCGCGGCCTTCTCGAGGCCCTTCGCGTAGGGCATCGGCGTGTCCGCCTGGTGCACGCGGAGCACCGGTGCGTCGAGATAGTCGAAGCACTCCCGCTGGATGTGGTCGACCACCTGCGCGCCGACGCCGCAGAACTCCCAACCCTCCTCGAGCACGACGGCACGGTTGGTCTTGCGGACCGACTCGGTGATGGCGTCGACGTCCATCGGGCGAATGGTGCGCAGATCGACGACGTCGATCCTGATGCCTTCCTTCGCGAGCTGATCGGCCGCCTGCATCGCGACGAGTACCATCTTGCCGTGCGTGATGATCGAGCAGTGATCGCCCTCGCGCTTGAGGTCGGCCTTGCCGATCGGGATGAGGTATTCCTCGTCCGGCACCTCGCCCTTGGTGTTGTAGAGCATCTCTCCTTCGAGCACGCACACCGGGTTGTCGTCGCGGATGGCGCTCTTGAGCAGCCCCTTGGCGTCGTACGGCGTGCCGGGCGCGATGACCTTGAGTCCCGGGATGTGCGCGAGCCAGCTCTCCCACGCCTGCGAGTGCTGTGCCGAGAGCTGGAGCGCTGCGCCGTTCGGTCCGCGGAAGACGATCGGCATCTTGAACTGGCCGCCCGACATGTAGAGCATCTTGGCCGCGACGTTCACGACCTGATCGAGCGCGAGCAGCGCGAAGTTCCAGGTCATGAACTCGATCACCGGCCGCAGACCGACCATCGCCGCGCCCACGCCGACGCCGGCGAATCCGAGCTCGGTGATCGGCGTATCGACGACGCGCATCTCGCCGAATTCCTGAAGGAACCCCTTGGATACCTTGTAGGCGCCTTGATAGACGGCGACTTCTTCGCCCATGAGGAAGACGCGATCGTCGCGCTGCATCTCCTCACGAATGGCGGCGCCAAGGGCGTCTCTGTATGTGATTACCGGCATCTATGTTCGAGCTCAGTGAGTCGTTGAGAACTGTGGGTTGGTGAGTTGGATAGTTGGCTAGTTGGTCGGTGAACTAGTGAGTTGAACGGCCCTGGCGACAACCGGCCTGGAGACTTCGAACGTGTGGCTTCCAAGCTGTTCGTCGCGCACGCCGTCAACTCACCCATCAACCGACCAACGAACTAACGAGCCACCTCACCAACTCACCGTCACGTCGTGGTATCCGCGTACACATCCTCGTACAGCGCTTCGACCGGCAGCTCGGGGCTCGCGTCGGCGAAGTCCCAGGCGTCCTGCACCACGGCCTTGAGCTCCTCGTCGAGCTTCTCGAGCTGATCGTCGGTGAGCTGTCCCTCTTCCTGCATGTGATTGCGCAGGAGCGTGATGGGATCGCGCTTCATCTGCTCCTCGAGCTCCGATTTTGGACGATAGGTGCCGCTGACCGCGTCGGACATCGAGTGGCCCATGAAGCGGTACGTGCGTACCTCGAGGAGCGTCGGGACCTGCTCCTTGCGCGCACGCTCGATCGCCTCGCCAACGGCCTGGCGCACGGCGAACACGTCCTGCCCGTCGCATTGGCTGCGCGGCATGTTGTACGCCGCGCCGCGCTCGTAGATGTCGTGGATGGCCGAGGCGCGCTCGAGGGCGGTGCCCATGCCGTAACGGTTGTTCTCGATGATGAACACGCAGGGGAGCTTCCACAGCCCGGCCATGTTGAGCGCCTCGTGGAACGCGCCCGTGTTCACCACCGACTCGCCCATGAAGCAGATGATGACCTGGTCGCCGCCGCGGTACTTGATCGCGAATCCGACTCCCGCGGCGATCGGCACATGGCCGCCGACGATGCCGTGCCCACCGAGGAAGTTCGTGTTCGTGTCGAACAGGTGCATCGAGCCGCCCTTGCCGCGCGAGCAGCCGTCCTGACGGCCGAACAGCTCGGCCATGACACTTCGCGCCGACATGCCGCGAGCGAGCGCGGGCCCGTGGTCGCGGTACGTCGTGATGACGTAGTCGTCGGGGCGGAGCATCGACATCGTGCCCGAACTGACCGCCTCCTGCCCGATGTACAGGTGACAGAAGCCGCCGATCTTGCCGAGCGCATACGCCTCAGCGGTGCGCTCCTCGAACCGGCGCTGCAGGAGCATCGACCGAAGCAGCTCGTGATTCAGTGCGGGATCGGAGCGCTGCGGCTGCGCGTCGGACTTCTTCTTGGCGGCCATGCGAGGGGCGGAGGAAGATTGAGTAGCCACTGTCACTGATGGGTGGGGAGTGGGGGGTGGGGGGTGACGGCAACCGCCTCGGGACGCGGTGGTTTCCCAAGGCAGGACACCCCCCACTCCCCACTCCCCACCGTCGTGTTCATACGCCCGCCGCCTGGACCTGCTCCCACGCGTGGTAGCTGGATCGCACGAGC
Source organism: bacterium (assembly GCA_039933415.1). GTDB lineage: Bacteria > Gemmatimonadota > Gemmatimonadetes > Gemmatimonadales > Gemmatimonadaceae > AG11. Next base: position 4,851 of record JBDTOD010000132.1, on the reverse strand, counting down.
GGTCCGCTCTCCACGTGTCGGAAGCCGAGCTCCATGCCGATCTCGTAGAAGCGGCGGAACTCATCGGGGGTGACGTATCTGTCGAGCGCGATGTGGCCGTCCGACGGCCGCAGGTACTGACCGAGCGTGAGAATGTCGACGTCGACGGCGCGGAGATCCTTCATCACCGCGACGATCTCTTCGTTCGTCTCGCCCATACCGAGGATCATCCCCGTCTTGGTGGGGATCTGCGGAGCGATTCGCTTGGCGGTCGTGAAGATGTTCATGACGCGCTCGTAGCGACCGCCCGGGCGACACTTCTTGTACAACCTGGGCACCGTCTCGGTGTTGTGGTTGTAGATGTCCGGCTCCGCCTCGAGGACGGTGCGAATCGACGCCTCCTTTCCCTGGAAATCGGGGACGAGCACCTCGACCGACGTCTGTGCACTGCGCGCCTTGATCTGACGGATCGTCTCGGCGAATGCCCATGCGCCGAAATCGGGAAGGTCGTCCCGATCGACGGACGTCAGGACGACGTGCTGGAGGTGCATCGTCGTCGCTGCCTCGGCGACACGCTCCGGCTCGGCGGGATCGAACTTCGGCGGGCGTCCGTGTGCGACCGCGCAGTAGGCGCAGTTGCGAGTACAGACGTCGCCCAGAATCATGAACGTGGCGGTGCCGTGCTCCCAGCACTCGCCCACATTCGGGCAGTGGGCTTCCTCACAGACCGTGTGGAGGTCGAGGTCGCGCATCAACTGCTTGAGGCGGAGATAGTTCGGGCCGCCGGGCGCCTTCACCTTCAGCCAGGACGGCTTCCTCTCGGGAAGCGTCTCGGCGCGATGCCGGCCCATGATCTGGTAGAGAGGTTCGCCCATGTTGACGCGGAAAGTAGCGGTGGGTGCGGGAGCAAGTAAGGGAGCATAACCGTCATCGGTTTAGATAGACGGTTAATGGCGGAGAGGGTCGCATTTTCGGAACGGAGAGCTCGTCCGATCGGCCGCGGAGCGGCGCCGCCAGCGCTACCGGGAAAGCGTAGCGCGATCGACGCCGAATGGCGCCAACGCGGGCGAGTCTTCCCCGGCGAGAAGCGTCGCAAGGCGTGCGGCGGCCCAAGGCGCGAAGAGGATGCCGTTGCGCGAATAGCCGCACGCATAGACGAGGGTCGGAAACTCCGGATCGGTTCCAAGGATTGGGTGCCCGTCCAGCGACATCGGGCGAAGCCCGGCCCAATGGCTCACGACGAGCGAGCGGGAGAGATCCGGGATGAAGCGACTGGCGATGCCTCTGAGCGTCGCGAGTCCGTGCAGGGAGGTCTCGCTCTCGAATCCAGCCTCTTCACTCGTGGCGCCCACGAGCACGGTGTCGCCGCGAGGAACGAGATATCCGCCGGCACCGTAGGTGACGTGCCGCAGGGAGCTCGACTGAAGGCGAATGAGTTGACCGCGCACTGGTCGCACCGGGAGAACCCGGGGAAGCCCGTGGAGGGCGCCGGCCCAGGCGCCCGTGGCAAGCACGATGCGCGACGCGGAGAATCGCCCCCGGGTGCCAGTGAGCGCGCTCGGCTGATCCACGTCGATCGAGAGGACCTCGGCCGAGACCTTGGTGATGCGGGGCTGTAGCTCGACCGCGCGCTCGAGAGCGTCCATCAGCGCTACGTTGTCGACCGCACCGTCGTCGGAGTGCAGCAGCGCGCCCGGGTGTCCACGGAATGCGGGCTCCCAGTCGGCCAGTGCGCGCTCGTCCAGCCGCTGAACACGCGATGTCCGTTGGAGGCGAGGAGGCGCGACCTGGTCAGCCGCAACGAGCTGGAGAATGCCGCTGCGATCGAGGGCAACGTCGATGCCGGTACCTTCACGCAGGGTGGCGAGGAAGTCCGGGTAGAAATCACGCGCCTCGATCGCGAGAGGGAGTATGTGCGGTGGAAGCTCCTCCACCGAGGGCGCGAGCATCCCTGCTGCGGCCCGCGAGGCGGAGCCCGTCCTGGGACTGTCGAGCAGGACGGAGCTCAGACCACGCTCCGCGGCCGCGAGCGCGGTCGTGAGTCCGGCGATCCCGCCGCCGAGGACGAGGAGGTCCGCTGTGGTGTCGTTCACGCGAGGGATCGGTGCCTTGCGGCCGGTGGGCGCATGTGCGCAATCTCACCGCGGGACGCGGCGGGTTCCAGGGCAGGCGGTGGATGGCGGTGAAACCCCGGACCGAGTCGCGCGTAGGGTAGTCAGACCAGTTCGGGAGACCGCACCATGCTTCGCACCATCTTCATGATCGGCCTGTTCGCCATCGGCGGGTTGTTTGTGCTCAAAATCGCGTTCGGGCTGTTCGGCTTCGCGCTCGGCATTTTCGGCGTACTGCTCGCGCTGGCGATCCGGGTCGTGATCATCGGAGGCCTGATCTATCTGGCGATCCGGATCTTCAGCCCGGAGACGGCGCGAAAGCTGAGGCAGAAGTGGTCGGGGAGCTCGTACTGACTTCAGCACTGCTGCACCGGGTATCATCGTAGTCGGTACCCGGACTCAGTCCGCTGGCCCGACGAATTCTTGGACGCTACGAGGAGCTAGTGGCGTGCGCGAAACGGATTGGGGTCAGAGCCCGGGCTCTGACCCCGGGCTCTGACCCCGGGCTCTGACCCCGGTGGTCGATCACGCTCCCCGCTCCACTCCTTCCACCACCGCCCACACCAGCAATGGCACCATGATCTCGTGGTGCCCGGTGATCTCGTAACCCTTGCCGCTGTGCAGCGTCGGCCGCTGAACGACGTTCACACGCGGGCGATAATGGCGCTGCATGTCGAGGTCGACGCTCGTGAAGCCAAGCGGCTTGCCCGCGCCGAGATTGCGCGCGACGGTGAGCGCCTTGAGAAACACTTCGGGCATGATCACCGCACTACCCAGATTGAGCACGACGCCGCCGTCATCGAGATCGGTCAGCGAGTGCGCAAGGCGACGAAAGTCGCGATGGCTCGTATCGCCGATGGCCGCCCCGCTGGCGGCGGGATGCTGATGAATGATCTCGGCGCCGAGCGCGGCGTGCACCGAGAGCGGGATGCCGAGGCGGTATGCGGCGAGCAGGATGGAGAGCTCGGGGTTGGCGAGCGAGCCATGAGCATCGAGTGCGCGACCGAGGCATTCTCCCATCCCGATGCCGTCACGCATGCCCGCGACGAACGCGTCGTTCATCTCGCGTCCGGTCTCCTCCGCCATGCCGAAGGTGCCGTCCGTCAGCCCGGCGGCGACGTCTTCCGACGTCGCGCCGAAGCGCGCCATCTCGTAGTCGTGAATGGCGGCGGATCCGTTCATCGCCACGTGCGTGATGATCTTCCGCCGCATCAGGTCGATCAGCACGGGCGCGAGTCCCGTCTTCACGACGTGTCCCCCGAGCATCACCACGACGCCGCGCGAGCGGCGTGCGGCCGAGACGATCGCATCGACGACGGCGCGGAAGTCGCGCGCGACGAGCACGTCGGGGAGCGCGTGCAGAAAGGCGCGGAGCGAACGGTCGTCGCCGGGCGGCTGCGCGAAGTCGCGTGCGTTGACCTTGTTCGGGCGCACCGCAACGGGCACGGTGCGCACCGCCGAGAGATCGGCTTCGTCCGCCGGTCGCGGCACCGACGCTACTTGACGCTCGTCCGCGCCGGGGCTCGACGGTACGATGTGAGGTACAGGTTGAGGGACCCGAACGACAGCGCAGACTTCATCTGCAGCATGATGCGATGCTCGTCGTCTGAAAGCCAGACCTCGGCATGCCCGTTCTCGGAGAAGATCCCCTTCGACTTGATGACCGGCTGGATGACGAGCGCATCGAACTCGCCGGCGGGTACGCGGATGCGCTCGCGCCGCAGGACGCGGATCGTCACCGGATTGCGGTCGGGAAGAAAATAGCGCTCGAACGTGTACGTCTCGCCGACCGTGAGTGGAATGCTGCGCAGAAAGTAGATGAACGAGCCGTCGTCGAGCGGGTTGCGCACGCTCGGCGCTTCAGGCTCGTTGTTCTCGATGAACACGCTCCGTTCCGGGAAGAACTCGAAGTTGCGTTCCACGTCGCGCCGGCCTTCGCTCAGGTCCTGCTTGTACCGCAGCGAGTTGCCGGTGTGTGTGTCGATCCAGCTCTCGTAGCGATCGTTCACTCGGTATGCGAACGGCACCCCACCCCGAACGGTGAACATGGTGTGCCAGGTCTCGCGGCCGCGCACGTCCGCGAGCCCGGTGACTTCCATGGCGCCGGAGCCGACGCGCAGGTTTCCGAAATACACGTTGTACTCCAGGCGCTCGCCGACGTCGTAGGGGACGGGCAGCCGTCCACCCTGCGCGATCGCGGGGCCCGCGACGAGCGCGAGAGCAGCGAGCACGCCGAGCACACGACGGACGAACGATCGACTCATGCGCGCGCCGACCGCACGCTGCGTCCCCGGGCGCCACGCGCGAAACGGAACAGCGCCATGGCGTCGTTCCACGCGCGCACCCGCGTCTCGCGCGAGCGCACGTCGTACCGCGGCGCCAGCTCCACCGTCTCGACGCGGCGCGCGTGCGCGGCGGCACGCAGCAGGAGATCCACGTTGGCCGACCAACCGTCCCCCTCGACGAGGGGCGCGTCGCCGCGCTCCTTGATCAGATCGCGGATGACCGAGACGCGATAGAGCCGAAGCGATCCGAATGGATCGCGCACGCCCGCCACCGACACGAAGGGCCGCATCAACCAGGGCGCCACGCGTCGCAAGGTACGCACGGGCTGGGGCACGGTCGGCGCATCTGCTGGCCGCTCAGCGACGACGACGTCCGCTCCGCCATCGAATCGCTTGACGAGCTCCGGAAGATGCTCCGGCTGATCGGTGAAATCAGCCTGTAGCACGATGACGCCGTCGCGGCGCGGATAGCGCGT
>JBDTOD010000131.1:0-12646 GCA_039933415.1 bacterium | reverse complement strand
AGGCCGCGCTGTCGTGGTAGAAAGCGGAAAGGCCGAGAATGTATTCGTGAGCCATGCGTTCAGTTGCCTCGTAGTGAACATGCCATCGTGGCAATGCGGCGCGTCGACGCGTTCATGCCCGCTTCGCCTGCGCAATCACGATGAAGAATCCGCCTTCCTTGATCTGGCTGCTTCGCACGGCCATTCCCATCTCGACGAGCGTGCGTTCGATGGTACCGCCAGCCGGCTCGCGCTCGAACAGGGGTTCCGACGCTGAAAATGACGTCGCCATTCTCGTCTTGGGAATGCTCTTGACGAAATCTAGTCCGTTCTGCTCGATCCAGCCGAGAACCTCGCCGATGGTGTGCTTCGACTCGTGCGGATTCTTGTACTGGTCCATGAACCACGCGCGCCGTTTGCCGTCACTGAGGTTCTTGTTCAGGTTGCGTGGGTCGAGGAACTTCAGGTGGTCGCGCGTCAGGTTGAAGACGACGCGGCGGATGTCGGTCGCCAGGCGGCCGTACTTGTGGTACAGCCCAATGATGAGGTAACCCCCTGGCTTGACGAGCTTCGCGAGCGTCTGATACGCCAGATAGGGATCGCTCGTGTGGTGGATCACTCCGTTGGAGATCACCACGTCGAACGAGGCCGGCCGAAAGCACGGTCGGAAGAGGTTCATTTGAAGGAAATGCGCCGTCCGAAGTCTGTTCGTATCGCGGAACCCCTTGGCCATCGTCAGTGAGTTGATGCACAAGTCCGCACCGAACACGGTCCGGTTGTGAATCGACATGAACGCGGTGAGCTGACCGGTGCCGCATCCGGCCTCGAGCACGCGTGCGCCGATCGGCACCTGCTCGTCGAGCAGACGTGCGAACACTCCACGCCGCGCCTTCTCCATGAGACTGCCCGCGCTGTCGAAGTCATCGTAGTTCGGGAATGGCGTCGCCTCATAGAACTGCTTGATCCGATCCGTCACATCGCCGCGGTCTTCATCCCACTCGTTGGACGTGAACATTCGCGGGATGTCGCCGGTGGATTCGTACGACCGGCGGCATCCCTGGCACACCAGGTCGTCTCCCTCCAGCGCGAGAACCCCCTGGCAGCGCGGGCAACAGAAGACATCCGGATTGCTGGCAATGTATCCCGCCTCATTCGTTGGCATCGAGCCGGTATCCCTCAGTTGCTCGCAGGCCGTCGCGCGGCCGGAGCGGTCTGTGTCGCGGCAGGATGCTCGAGCGCGCCTCGCGCGGCGCGTTCGAGGGCAGGCCAGAATGCATCGACAATGTGCGGAACAGCCACTTCAGTGTTGTGGCCGAGCCAGTCCGTGTAGACAGCGAGCGTGTCACCGCGGAAGAGCGACGCCGCATCGACGAAGCGGCCCGGCGCCACGTCTGTCATGGCGGAATCGAGAAGCGGCGGAAGCACGCGGTGCACCTGTTGAATCCGACTGTGGTAGGGGTCCCGCTCGATCCGGCGGCGCAAACGCTGCTCGTACGCGTTCAACTGCTTCTCCGACGCGTGCAGGCTGGGCTGCCACACATACACGGGCGTGAAGCCGTACCGCGCCGCGAGTGCCTCGACCAGCTCCACATTGCCCGCGTAGTTGCGCACCGTCGCCCGCGCGGCGGAATCAGCGGCAACGTAGGCCGCTGTCTGCGCGGGTTTATGCGACAGCACCCAGTCGGACAATTCCAGCTGCCGCATCGACTGCCCAAAAAGCAAACCGAGTGCGCGCGCGTCCTTGCCGAAGCCACGCGCAAAACCAGTCCGGTCGAGCGCGCGTCCCATGTCGAACTCGGCGCTGCGCTTCGCCTCGTTCTGTGGCAGCCCCGCGACGCCGTATTGCACGGTGGCCGCGACGTCATTGAGCCCGTCATAGAATACGACCACGTTCGGCCGGTGGCCGTTTCGCAGTTGCAGCAGCAGATCGACGATTTCCTGAGTGAAGACGTAACCCACTTCACCGAAATTCGTGACCTCGACACGCGCACGTGGTCCTGCCAGTTGGTTGAGCCGACGAGCGGTTTCCGCGGGGATCGTGTGATCTCCGCGCTGCGCATCGCCCCACATGGTCGAGCCACCGAACATGAACACGCGCAACACGGACGCAGATGGCGTGGATGACTGCGGCGTGACCCGGTGCCCGGCACTGTCGATCTGAATGTACCGGCCCTGATAGTTCGGTCGGCGCCCGAAGTAGAGATACGGAATCCAGCGGTTCGGACGCGTCGCGTTGAATTCGCGTGTGAAGTCCGCCTCCCAGGGCGCCGCTCGCGGGTCGCCCGCAACGCGTGCGCTCGGGCGCTGGCCAACACGTCGGTCAATCACGTCGTTCTTGAGGCGAAAACAGGTCTCGATGGCGAGAAGCATCGCGAGCCACAATCCGATGATCAGCCAGAAGGACCGAAGGGCAGCCCACGACGCGACCGCAAAGGAGCGAAACGATGGTGACATACGCTGCGGTTATCGCGTGGAGGAAGAAAGGGCAGGCATCTAGTCCAGCCTCCCGAGCGCATTGGAGAGTGCCCTGGAGAGCTCGGCTGCAAGTGCGGCGGTGAAAGTAACACTCAAATGATTGGTGTCCCGATAGCGCACGATACCGTCTCGGACGGCCGGGCACCGTTCGCCGTCACACAGGATCGAGGTGAGATCGACGTACGTCGTTCCCGGGACCCGGCCCACCGCCTCGCGCTCCGCCTCCGCCACGCCCAGGTTGACCCCGGACTTCCGCGGAAACGTACAGGACGATGGCTGGTCAATGTGCTTCACCACACAGCGCGGCACGTCAAACCCGGGATGAGGGGTGTCCTGAAGCACGACCAGCCGCGCGCCCGACGGGAGAAGCAACTTGAGAGTACTATACAACCCGGTCCCCCACACCTGGCGGCCAGTGCCGGTGTCGCTGCGGATCGTACCGTCGCCGACCAACAAATTGTATCGTCGCTCGTTGGTCAGCAGGACGATGGTCGGACGCGATTGAACGATGCGCGCGACGGAGTTCGTCCGCCATTTCTCGCATTCGAAATATCGCCGCCCGAGTCTGGCATTCAACACGTTGACGGAGACCGTGGGACAGCCGGTCTTCGTGAGGTTCACGAGCCTCCAGCCGCGGAGCACGACAAGCGAGTCGAAAGCGGGAAACCACTGTGCGGCGTGCGAATCACCGTAGAGGACCAAGGTGGTGTCGTTCGAACCGGGTCCAAACGTGCACGGTGGTGAGATCTCATCGACGTTTGCAACCTGACAACCGTTCGAAAACACACGCGACGGCGCCATCGCGGCGACCACGGCGGCGTACTTCGGGCGCGCCAGCACCTGATTCGCGTGGGCGGTGGCGACGACTGCCGCTCCCGCGGTGAGCGCGGCGAGCGCGATGGCTCCGGCGATGACCTGTCTGGGGCGTGTCTGCAAGGCGCGAGAAAAACGAATCGGCGACTCGATCCACCGGTACGTGATCGCTGCCGGGACGAGTGCCAGCAGCGCCGCTGCCCCGCGTTGACGCACCGAGGGTTCCGCGGAGATCTCGCGCAGATAGACGAGGATGGGCCAGTGCCAGAGATACCAGGAATACGACAGCCGGCCGAGGAGCCGCATCGGCGACATCGAGAGTCCTCGCGCAACGAGAGACTGTCGTTCGCCGGCGCCGTAGAGAATCAACGCCGCCGTGCACACCGCGGGGGTCAGTGCCGCCCATGCGATGGGTGTGTCCTCTTGGACAAGCATGGCGGAGGCGATCAGCCCCAGGAGCGCCACGAGCGACACCACTTCAACCACTCCCGCACGCGCGTGGCGAACGTGGGGAACGGCAAGCACCATCAGCGCGCCGATCCCGAACTCCCAGATTCGCGCGGGAAGGATGTAGAAGGCGATCGATGGATATCGCCGCTCGAACAACACGCATCCGACGAACGAGGCGACGGACAGCGCGAGCGTCAGCGCCAGGAAGCGGTGGCGGAAGATCAGTGACCCCCTGCGCCGCGCCGACAGCGCAAGGATGAGCAGCGCGGGCGCAAACAGGAGGTAGAACTGCTCTTCCACGGAGAGCGACCACGTGTGCAGCATCGGATCGCGGCTGGCAGCCCCGCCGAAATAATCCGTGCTCCGGACGGCGAACAGGATGTTCGAGCCGTACACCGCGAAGGCGCGCACAGTCTCTGCAAACGACAGCTGCTCGAACGGCGAAAGCAGCATCGCATTCACCACGAGAACAACGAGCGTAATGCACGTCGCCGCCGGGAGAAGCCGCCGCGCCCGACGCGCCCAGAAATTCGTCAGGGACAGCGAACCGTTCGCGGCAACCTCCTGCACCAGAAGTCCCGTGATGAGAAAACCGGACAGGACGAAAAAGACGTCTACGCCGAGAAACCCGCCCACGGCGCGCCGCCAGCCGACGTGGTACAACACCACGAAGAGAATCGCGACGGCCCGCAGTCCCTCGATGTCGGGCCGAAAGCGAGAACGTTCCCCCCCGGGAACCCTATCCATTGACATGGCCAGTAATGTGTATGACGTTGCGGCCGCGACCGACCGTGTCGCGTGATTCGCCTTCGCAGAAACCCCTTCCGCCGCTTGCACATGACGTTTCGAGTGCCCGCGTGGTTACTGATCGTCGGGCTGTCCCTCGCCACAGGGTGCAAGGCGCGTCCGGATGTGGACGAGCTCCGTCGCAAAGGCCTCGAGTACAAGAACAAGGGTGAGTACGACAAGGCCATCGAACAATTCGACGCCGCGATCCTGCTGCGATCCGATGAGCCGAGCCTGCTCAACTCGCGTGGCACGACGTATCAGTTCATGGACAAGTACGAAAAGGCCGTCGAGGACTTCGACCGGGCACTCGCGCTCAAACCCAACTACGCGCTGGCGATCAAGAACCGCGGGCGCACGCATTTCTATCTTGGTCACTTCGCCGCGGCTGAGGCAGATCTCCGGCGCGGAAGCGCGCTGGATTCGGCCAACCTCTTCATGGGGATCTGGATCCAGCTCTCAGCTCGGCGGCAGGGCCGCGACGCCTCGAACGAACTGAAGACGCAGTTGTCGCACGCCGATTCTGCAACGTGGCCCGCGCCGATCGCGCGCTATCTTCTCAAACAAATTACGGTGGCTCAGCTGGACTCGGCGTCGGAGCACGCCCATCCGCCTGGTTCCCGGAACTTCTACTGCCCCATGTTCTACGAGGGCCAGCAGCTGCTCAGCGAAGGTCAGATCGCCGAAGCGACACGCCTCTTCGAGGACGCCAGGGATCATTGCGTACACGCGGCCTCCGAGTATCACGGGTCCATCGCCGAACTCGGACGCCTCCGCGCACCGACTCGATGACCTGACACGCGCCATGCCTATGGCGCTGCGATACCGAGCTTCTGCAACACGGTTGGCATGAGGATCTCCACGAAGCGCTCGGAGCCCGGCACCGTGAGGTGGCAGACATCATTGAAATACTCTCGCTGCTGCGGCAGCGCAGTGGCCATGTCGACGAACCCGGTCGCTGGCCAGGCCGCGTGGAGATCGCGGATCACCAGATTATGGGCCGCAATTCCCTTGGCCACGTTGTCGGGTTCGCCCCAGAGAACCGTCGCGGTGTTGTGCGTGGTGTAGTCCAGCTGTCGCGCGTTGAAGGCAGCGGTCGTGTAGCCCGGCGCAAAGTACGTCACGAAGGTCATGAGCACGACCGGTTCGCCGCGAGCGGCAGCCATCTTCAAGATCGCGTCGATGTTGTGCCGAAAGGGTCCGGCGGTGTTGATCGTGCTCCCGAACTTGCTCCACGCCGAGTCGGGCCGGTGTTTCGGAACACGGACGGGGTGGCCAGCGCGGGCAGCTCTCGACTCGTTGACCTGGCGAAGGAGGTACTCGATGGTGTACGGAGTCGCAAAGGGGTACAGACGATGGGCGCCCAGGATGTCGTTGACCAGCTCGTAATAGGAGTAGTGTGAGTAGTCGTCGCGGAAGAGCTCCGGTGGAACGTTGTTCGCGCGCACTTCGTTGAAACCGTCGTAGATGATCACCAGATCGAAGCCGACACCGGCAAGGGCCTTGTACTTGTAGTAGCTGTCGAGCGACGTCTGCGCCGGCATCGCCATGTCGAACACGCGTACACGGCGACGCGTTACGGTGGTGAGTCGCTCTTGCAGAGCCTGCGCGATCGAACCGAAGTCACGGTGGAGCGTAGACCCGCCCAGAAGCAGCACGTTGGTCGAGGAGTCGTGATGCCTGGGCGACTGATCCAGCGCGGTCTGCAGTTCCGGGTAGAACATCGTGGCGCGGCCACGCGTATCACGCAGGCTCAGGCCGAGACGGATTCTCCAATAGCTTCGTGCCGCGACTTCGCCGAGAGCAAGCAGAAAGAGGATCCACACGAGCACCGCGGCCACGCGTGCGCCGCCACGCAGTCGACGCTCAGCGGTGGGCTTCGCTGGCAACGTCATTGGACGGCTCCGCGCGCAACCGCCGGGCCACCTTCATCGACAGGACAGCTCACCTGGGATCCCTGGTTCTTGAGATTGAATCGGATCTCGCGCAACTCCAACATCGCCTGCCGCAACCCCGCCTGTTGGTGCTCGGGTGCGATTCTCGCGTGCGACCGCGGCGATCGCTCGAGCAACGGGTTCTCGAATGAGAGGTCGATGCTCGGATCGGTCAAGGTCTCTCCGAGCGGTGGTCTCGCCACAACCCCAACGGCTCGCGATTCTCGGCAGCGACGTGACCGCAAACCGAATGTAACCGTCCGTGCAGTGCGCACCAGCATTGCGGTCACGGAGGTACGCGTCACCTGCCCCGCGCGTGCAGGGAAGGAACACGGCACGCCTGTTTGCGAAGGTGCCGAGGCGCCCGTAGCTTGACGTTCGCTTGTGCGGAAGAATGGAGCCACCTCGACCCGCGATATGCCAGCTGCCGTTGAGCGCGCCCCATTGAGAACGGCGTATCGGGATTGGCTCGCCGAGACCATGCTCCATCGTTTGGCCTGTGTGGCGATTCTGGCCTTCGCCTTTGCCATTCGGCTGCTCTATCTCAATCAGCCGATGCGGCCAGACGAGTCGTGGACCTTCCTCGACTTCGCGCTACAGCCGCTGTCAGGTGCCCTCAGCGACTATTCCCGCCCCAATAATCACGTCTTCCACACAGTGCTCGTGTGGCTGAGCATCCGCGTGCTGGGTTACGCGCCGTGGATGATCCGGCTTCCAGCCTTCCTCGCCGGCGTGCTCATGGTGCCGGCAACGTATGTCGCAACGCGTGCGCTAGCGGGCGGTCGATCCGCGCTCCTTGCGGCAGCCCTCGCGGCAGCGCTGCCTGGCTTGGTCCTGTATTCCACCAATGCGCGCGGTTACTCGATCGTCTGCCTGTGCTTCCTCATCTTGATCCCACTGGCGAATGCCCTCGCTGACGAGGATTCGCTGAAGCGCTGGATCGCGTTCGCCACACTCGTTGCGCTTGGCGCGTTCACGGTGCCAGTGATGCTGTATCCTGTCGGAGCCACGGGACTGTGGATCATCGTGGAGCGTGCACGTCGGAAGGGCCTCCCCGCCGCCATCAGTCTCGTCCCACGATTAGTTGCCGCAACAGCACTCGCCATTGCGCTCACCCTCGTGGCCTATGCACCCGTCATCGCGCGATCCGGTTTTGCTCCCCTGGTGAGCAATCAGTATGTGACCGCACACTCGTGGCAGCAGATCATCTGGAAAGACATTCCATGGCTCCTGCGCAACATGCGGGCACTCCATGGGCTGGGCATTTCCAAGTTTCTTCTGGCCTTGTTTGCTCTTGCTGGCGTACTCGGTTTCTTCGCACCCAGCGCCGAGCGCGCATCCAGAGCCGAACGCGCCAAACTGGGCACGCTCTTCATTTGCCTGGCAGGATGGTGCCTGTTGCTCGTGCTCGTGACGAGGCGCCCTCCGCCTGCGCGAGCATGGCTCTTTCTCGCACCCGTGGCCTGTCTGTATGTCGGCGTCGGACTGGCCGTCGCTGCAGACCTGCTCTCGCGCGCCACAGGGGTACGCGCAGACATCCTGACCGTCGCTGCCGTGTTCGTACTCACGGGCTCGATCAGCGTGAGGTCGATCGTGGACCGGACAGTCTTCAACGCGCCCGACAACGGGACGCTCATCGACGGGCAGGCGGTTGCCCGCGCCTTGCTGGCCGACTTTCATGGTGACGATCGCATCATCGCGATCAATGGCGGGTCTGCTGTGATCGACTACTACCTCTACACGATCACGGGCAAGCGACTCGTGCAGTTCGACGACTCGTCGCGAACGGGACGCGTCCTGGTGGTCGTCAATCCTGCGTATCGAGAAACCATGCGCCTGGTGCAGGTGCAGCGCCCCGACGTGAAATGGACGGAGATGGATGACCCAGTGTTGCTGAGGAAGTTCGACGTGGCCTCGGTGTATGAAATGCGGCCACGGGCGCTCGGCACTCGATAGTATCGCCGCGTCTTCCAGCTAGCGCTCGCGTGCCCCGCGCCCGCCATTCACTCGCCGCTCCGCATCACTCCGCTCTCATTGCCAGAGCTGGATCGACCAGCAGCGCCCGGCGCGCTGGCACGAGCGCGGCGATCACCGCCACCGTCAGGAGCACGACGGCTGCTCCGACGTACGCCGCCGGGTCGCTCGGCGTCACGCCGTAGAGCAGCGACGCGAGGAGGCGCCGCAGTGCCCACGCGCTGGCGAGGCCGATGGACACGCCGAGCACCGCGAGCACGATCCCCTCGCTCACCACGAGGCCGATCACGTTGTTGCGCTGAGCGCCAAGCGCCATACGAATGCCGATCTCGCGCGTGCGGCGCGCCACGCCATATGCGATCACTCCATAGACGCCGATTGCGGCGAGGAGCACCGCGACGTCCCCGAACAGGGTGATGAGATAGGTGTTGGTGCGCCGCGGGGCGATCGCGCCCGCGATCACCTCCGTCATCGGCCGCACGTTGTACACCGCCAACGTCGGATTCACGGCGCGCACCGCCTCGCGGAGGCGCGCGGCCAGGGCTGTCGGCGCGAGCGAACCACGCGCGAGGATCGCCGCGTTGTTCGGCGCGGAGTTCGCCAGAGCCAGGTACATCTGCGGCATCGGCTCCGACTCGATCGACCATGGGCGCACGTCGCCGACGACACCGACGACCGTCGGCGCGACTTGCTGTCCGTAGGCTGGGCCGACTTGGCCCCCGATCGGATCCTCGCCCCGCCACAGCTGCTTTGCCATGCTCTCGCTGATCACGACCTCCGGAGCGCGCGCCGAGTCGAACGTGGCGCTGAACGTTCGTCCGCGCAGCAAGGGGATGCCGAGCGTCTGGAAGTAGTCGGGCGTGGTCTGGAGAAGCTGAGCGAACTTCATCTCGTCCTCGTTCGCCGGAGCCTGCAGTCCAGCCAAGACTTGGAGCATTATGCTGGACTTCCCGCGCAGCGGAAGCTCGTTCACCACGGCGGCGTGCTCGACGCCCGGCGTCGCGAGGGCGCGCGCGATCACGTCGTCGAAGAATCGCCGCCTGGACAGCTGATTGGGGTAGGACACCTGCGGGAGAGTCAGCTCCAGTGTCGCGACGGACACAGGATTCACACCGGTCTCGTTCCCGAGCAACGACTGCAGGCTGCGCAGCATCAACCCCGATCCCACCGCGAGCATCAGCGCGAGCGCGAGCTCGGCCACGACGAACATCCGCCGCGTCCACATCCCCTCTCGCCCTGATGTTCCGCTCTGCGCGCTGCTCTTGATCGTCTCACTGGGATTGGCGTGCGACGCCCCGAGCGCCGGCCAGAGACCCGCCGCGAGACCTGTCATCAGCGCGATCGCGGTCGAGAACATGAGCACCCGCGCGTCGACCCGCGCGGGCGCGGCGCCCGCGAGACTCGGCGGCATCAGCGACCCCAGCGCACCCACACCGATGTACGCGAGCAGCACACCAACGAATCCACCGGCAAGCGCGAGCACCACGCTCTCGGCCAACAGCTGCCGCACGATTCGTCCGCGACTCGCGCCGAGCGCAGCGCGCAATGCCAGCTCGCTTCGCTGCCCGATGGCGCGCGACAACAGGAGATTTGTCACGTTCGCGCAGGCAACGAGCAACACGAGTCCCGTCGCGCCAAGGAGGACCAGCAACGCCGTTCGGCGCTTGCCCACCAACACGTCGCGCAACGGCTCCAACGTTTCGTTGTCCAGTGACTTCGCTCGGCGCTCCGGCGTCTGAAAGCGACGAATCAGCGTCGTCAACGCCGCGTCTGCCGATGCGGGTTCGACACCGGGGGCCAGCCGCGCGACGAACGTGGTCGGCATGTAGCTCCGAAACGCTTCGTACTGACTGAACGTGCTGGGTATGGTGAGGGGCAGCCAGATCTCCGTTGCCTCGGGAAAGCCGAACCGCGGTGGCATGACCCCCACGACGCGATACGCGACGTCGTTGAGCCGAACGTCCCGGCCGATGATCGACGGGTCGGCGCCGAACTGTCGCCGCCACAGTCCATCCGACAGCACGGCGACATGGGCAGCGTCGGGCTTCCCCTCCTCAGCGGCGAAGCCGCGCCCGCGCGCGACCGGCACGCCGAGCGTCGCGAACAGATCCGGCGTCATCAGCGCGACGTTGAGCCGCATCGGCGCGTTCACGTCGGAGAGGTTCAACCCACCGGGCGCATACGCCGCGACGTGCGTGAACAGCGTTCGCATCGCACGCGCATCGTCGAGCTCCGCCATACGCTTGGCGCCCTTGGCCTCGAGCAGCGGGATGTCCAGGCCATTGATGCTCATTAGTCGGTCGTCGCGTTGAAACGGCAGCGGCCGCAGCAGCGCTGCGTCCACCGCGCTGAACATCGTCGTCGCCGCGCCGATGCCGAGTCCGAGCACGAGCACGACGCCCAACGTGAATCCCGGCTGATGGCGAAGCTTGCGCATGGCGTACTTGAGATCGAGCAGGATCGTGTCCATCACATCGGCTCGCTCCTCACGATGCTGGCGCTTGCGATCGTGGCTCAACAGCCACTTCCGAATGGCGCTCACCTCACCGAACCTCGCGCGCGCCAGTCGCTCGGCCTCCGAGCGGTCGTGTCCGCGTCGCTCGAGGTCGGTCGCGCTCATCTCGAGGTGGAAACGGAGTTCGTCCTCCACGTCGGCTTCGACGTCCGCACGATGGAAGCGCAGGTACCGGCGCCACAACGGAGTCGGATCGGCTGGGTCTCGGCGGCCGAAGAGCGTCATGACATCTCCCTCACAGGACCGACGGCTCGGCGCGCAGCACCAACGTCACCGCTTGGGAGAACTGCAACCACGTGCTCGCGTCGGTGCGCAGATGTTGGCGGCCCGACCGCGTGAGCGCGTAGTAGCGCGCGCGGCGGTTGTTGTCGGTGATCGCCCACTTCGAGCTGATGAAGCCGCGATCTTCCAATCGACGCAACGCCGGATAGAGCGATCCCTCCTCGATCTGCAGCACGTCACCGCTGACGTCCTGGAG
This sequence comes from bacterium, assembly GCA_039933415.1. Lineage (GTDB taxonomy): Bacteria > Gemmatimonadota > Gemmatimonadetes > Gemmatimonadales > Gemmatimonadaceae > AG11. Next base: position 1,242 of record JBDTOD010000131.1, on the reverse strand, counting down.
CCACCGGGCGATGCCATACCCGTGCTGTTCTTGCACGACGAGCGACTTGAGGATCAGCAGGCCGAGCGTTCCCTGCAGCATTCCACCTGACTCGCGCGCCATCGACGCTCCTCATTGGGGTCTGCCGCTATGATAGGGTCTCTTACATAGTCTTGCAAGGTGAAGGCCTTGGGCTCGGATCGGCTCGCCTCACGTCGGACGGCAACGGCTCTACTCCGTCCTGCGCACCCCTCCACTAGCTTTAGTGTCTGCTATGACCAAACGCGACGACGCTCTCGACTACCACTCGCGCGGCCGGCCCGGCAAGATCGCCGTGGTCCCGACCAAGCCGCTGAACAACCAGCGCGACCTCTCGCTCGCCTACTCGCCCGGCGTCGCCGAGCCCTGCCTCGCCATCCGCGACGATCCCGAGTCCGCCTATCGGTACACAGCCAAGGGCAACCTCGTCGCCGTCGTCACCAACGGCACCGCTGTGCTCGGCCTCGGCAACATCGGCGCGCTCGCCGGCAAGCCGGTCATGGAGGGCAAGGCGAACCTGTTCAAGCAGTTCGCCGACATCGACGTCTTCGACCTCGAGGTCGGGTCGGAGTCGCCCGACGACGTGATCAAGTTCTGCCAGCTCCTCGAGCCGACGGTCGGCGGGATCAACCTCGAGGACATCAAGGCGCCCGACTGCTTCTACATCGAGGAGACACTGCGGAAGACGATGGGCATCCCCGTCTTCCACGACGACCAGCACGGCACCGCGATCATCTCCGGCGCCGCGCTGCTCAACGCGCTCGAGATCGTCGGCAAGGACATCGCCCAGGTGAAGGTCGTCTTCAGCGGCGCCGGCGCCGCCGCGATCAGCACGGCCGAGCACTACGTGCGGCTCGGCGTCAAGCGCGAGCACATTCTCATGTGCGACCGCGCTGGCGTCATCTACGCCGGCCGCGACGCCGAGATGGACCCGTACAAGGCACGCTTCGTCCGCGACACGGCTGCGCGCTCCCTGGCCGAGGCGCTCGTCGGTGCGGACGTCTTCGTCGGGCTCTCGGTCGCTGGCGCGGTGACGCAGGAGATGGTCGCGCAGATGGCGGCGCGGCCGATCATCTTCGCCCTCGCGAATCCGAATCCGGAGATCACGCCAGACGAGGTGCGCGCCGTGCGCGACGACGCGATCGTCGCCACGGGGCGCAGCGACTATCCGAACCAGGTCAACAACGTCCTCGGCTTCCCGTTCATCTTCCGCGGCGCGCTCGA
>JBDTOD010000130.1:0-12695 GCA_039933415.1 bacterium | reverse complement strand
AGCGACGACACGAGCCGCGTCTTCGACTCCTCGGCATCGAAGCCGAGTCCCTGGAGCACCGCGTCCACGCGGGCGTGATAGATGTAGCCGCCTAGGTCGGCGAAGCGCTCCTGGTCGTGCCCGAACCGTTCGAGAAACTCGTCGGTGACGCGCTCGCCCAGTTCGCCGAGCTCGATCGCCTGTTGGGCAATGCGATCCTCGAGGGCCATGACCTCGCGCCACGCGGCGGCGCCTGCCTGCCAGACGGTGGTGGCGCCTTCGAAGGCCCGGTGCTGGTCGAGCAGAGCATGCCGCAGACCCGGCTTGCGCGCCACGCTTCCGACCGTGGGCTGGACGTCGCCGGTGATGACCTTGAAGATCGACGTCTTGCCCGCGCCGTTGCGTCCGATGATGCCCCACCGTTCGCCCTCGGCGACGGTGAAGGTGATGTTCTTGAAGAGCTCTGTCGCGCCGAACGAGATGCCGACGTTGGAGACGGTGAGGAGGGTCACGCTGCGATGGGAGAGGACCTGGTCGAGGCGGTAGCAGCACACGGAGCCGATACGGCGAAGTGCGCCGCGCCGGAAGAAAGCTAAGCGCCTGCCGCTGCCATCTGGCTCAGGCGCGCGGAACCGCGGGATGGACGATCACTACGCGCCGAGCGGCACCCATGCGCGCAGCACGCGAGCAGTTCGTGGCGCGCATTCAGGCGCAGCCCTCAGTTCGTCGGCGAGGCGCGCGAGGTCGCCGGGCACGTCGACATCATAGTGTGGAGCCGTGAGATACGACGAAAGGCCTCGCTGGCCCGCTTGCGCGAGGAGCGAGTCGAGCGCGCTGCCCGTCCCGAGCGACGCCGGTGCGAACAATCCCGGATGCGCCGTCCTCGCGCCGACGAGATAGTATCCTCCATCAGCGCTCGGCCCGGCAACGATATCGTGGTCGGCAAGCGCCGCAAAGGCCGACTCGAGCACGCCCGGCGCGAGATGCGGACTGTCGCCATTGAACGCCACGACGCGCTCCGACTGCGCGCACAGGATGTCGAAGCTCGAGGACAGTGCCTCTGCCAGGCCACGGCCGCGCTGGCGCACGATCCACACGCGCGGCATCCACTCGCTGATCTCGTCGGCGTCGTCCGGCGGACACACGATCGCCACCTGCGCGCCGACCCTCTCGCCGAGCGCAATGGAATCCTCGATGAACGCTCGGTACAGTTCGATGACGAATGCCGGCGTGCCTGCCGAGGCGAGGCGCGTCTTCACATGACCCGGGCGTGGAGCCTTGGCCATGATTGCGAGGATACGCACTCCATCCTTCGTCTTGTGATCTCGCGGCAATGCGTTCAATTCGACATCCGATGCCCGACACGCCGCTCACCGCAAACGTCGAAGTTGAGTCTCGCGACCGCACGTTCGGATCGGGCCTGCTGCTCGATCTGTTGGCGGCGCTCCGCCAAACCGCACCCGGCGAGCTCATCGCGCTCACGAGCACGACTCCCTCGGCGATCGCCGCGGATCTCGATGCGTGGTCTCGACTCACCGGGCACGCCATCGTCGCGCAAGCATCCGATGGTGATGCCAGACGTTGGGTGATTCGGAACGGCACTGCGGCGCATGGCGACGATGACGCTCGGCCGCTCGGAGAGCGCCTGTGGGTGTATCTGAACTTCCACTGCAACCTGAAGTGCGACTATTGCTGCGTGCGGTCGTCGCCCACCGCATCCCGGAGAGAGCTCGGGATCGAGCGCGCGCGACGCATTGCAGGCGAGGCGCCATCCCTCGGCGTACGGGAATTGTTTGCGACCGGGGGCGAGCCGTTCCTTTTGAACGACGTCGACGACGTGGTGAGCACCCTCGCCGAGGCGGCGCCGTTGACGCTGCTGACGAACGGCATGCTGTTCGAGGGGCCGCGCCGCGCCGCGCTCGCACGGCTGCCCCGCGACCGCGTGACGCTTCAAATCAGTCTGGATAGTCCGACTGCCACGCTGCACGACAGCCATCGCGGGTCCGGCGCCTGGCAACGCGCCATGCGCGGCATCGACATCGCGCGCGCTCTCGGCTTTCGCGTCCGCCTTGCCGGCACGGTGGCGACCGATGCGGACGAGGAGCGCTTCAAGCTGTTTCTGGATGAACAGCACGTCGCCGCCGCCGACCGCGTCATTCGGCGTGTCGCGCTGCGAGGCGCGGCGCGCGCCGGCGTGGCGCTGTCGCGCTCCGATCTGGTGCCCGAGATCACGCTGACCGCCGACGGCGTCTATTGGCATCCCGTCGGGGCGGACGACGACGACATGCTCGTCACGCGCGATGTCTTTCCACTTGCCGCCGCGTTTGCCGCGGTTCGCGCCCACCTCGTCCGAGAGCGAGCGCACGGCGAGCGCCTCGCTTCCGTCTTTCACTGCGCCTAGCGCGACAACTCTGGCGCGTGCACGAAGAATCCCTGTGCGCGACACGCGGCCTGGAGTGAGTCGTAGCCGCTGACGTCGGCTGGAAGCCAGCGTCGCAATCCCTCGGCCTCGAGAACAGGCCGGTGCACGGGATTCTCGAAGCTCATGGCGAGGAGGGCGTCCGTAAACCGGCGCGCGAGATCGTCCTCGAAGCCAACGCGCGCCGTGAACATGCAGTGAGAATACTCGGGCGACGACCACACGACCGAAACGGCGCCCGCGGGAACGAGCTGCTGCTCGAGCATACCGGACCAGAAGGGACTTCCCACGGCGCCGGCGTCGGCCCGCCCGTCGAGCACCGCCTTGAGCACCTCGACTTCGCTGGTGCCCGTGTCGCCGTGCTTTCCGACGTCGGTGTTGATGCGCAGCGACGTGAAGTCGCGCCCTTCAACGAGACCCTCGACGGCGAGAAAATGGACGGGAAGAATTGCGGCGTGACCGCTGTCCCGGCTGCCAAGTGCAAGCGTGCGTCCCCGCACATCACCCAGTGATGCGACCGCTCCGCCGGAGGGCGCGATGATCAGTGTCTTCCAGCCATGGTCCGTATCGCGCATGGCGAGCGGTCGGCACGCGCTTCCACTCCACTCGCGCGCTTGAAGGAACGCGAGATTCGTGTTCCATGCGATATCGATGCGCGGTGTGGCGTCGCCGTCCGACGCCAGCAGCGCCTGCACCTGCGCCTCGTAGCTCTGAAACAACACGACCTCGACGTCGAGGCTCGCCTCATCGTGGAAATAGCGGCGCATGCCCTCCCAGATCGGAACGACTTTGGGGTCGTAGGCGACTGCACCGAGCCAGATGGTTCGTGGCGACATGTGTGGGTTCATGGTGTGGTCGGTTACGAGAACAGGGGCAGACCGAGCAGGGCGCGCCCGATGAACTCTCGCAGCACGTCGTTCGTTGGCGCCATGACGGCGCCGGCCTGCGCGTCGCGGAAGAAGCGTTCGATGCCCGTGTGCTTCGAAAACGCCGCGCCGCCGCACACACGCATTGCTTGCGAGGTCACGGCGATCGCCGCGTCGCCAGCGGCGGCCTTCACTTCGAGCACGCGCAACATCGTGAGGTCGCCGGGCGTCTCCAGGTGTCGCACAGCGTCATCGATGCGCGCGGCCAGGCCATCCGTTTCGATCTGCATGGAGGCGAGCTGCGCGCGCAGCGTCGGCAGCGCTTCGCCGAGCGACATCCCGCCCATGTGCTCGAACTTTGCCGTGCCGAGATGCCTGGTCGTCGCGGAGAGGACGGCGCGGCAGAGACCCAATGACACCGCAGCCTGTCCGAGATTGAATAGAGGGAGTACCACGTTGAGCATGGTCTGGAACCCCGCGCCGTCGTCGGTGAGGCGCATCTCGCTCGGCACCACGCATCCCTCGAGCGTCATGGGCGACGAGGCGTTGGCGCGCAATCCGAGTCCGTCCCACGCACCCGCGACCGAAAGCCCATCAGTGCCGGCCATCACGAGATACAACGTGGAGTCAGTCGCAGCGGTTCCCGTGGGGGAGAGCGCGGACGCCACGTAGCTGTGCGCGTGACCGGCGCTCGTGACCCATGACTTGCGCGCGCCCAGTCGAACGCCGGAGCCGTTCAGAGTCTCTGCGCGAGACACCGGCGCCCAGAAGTGGCTGCGTGAGCCCGCTTCACTGAACGCCAGCGTCGAGAGATGCTCTCCGCGCGCCATCGCCTCGAGGATCTTCACGAGCGCGGGCGAACGCGGCGCCGCCGCGACGGTGGCCGCTGCGAGCGAATGCATCAGAAACACCATGGCGACCGACGCATCCGCCTCCGCGAGGGTCGCGACAACGTCTGCAAGCGCACGCGGTCCCAACCCCGCCCCTCCCACGTCCTCGGGCACGAGAAGTCCCAGCAGTCCGGCCTCGCCAAGGGCGTCTACCGCTTCCGTGGAGAATCGTCCAAGCTTGTCGTTATCGGCGGCGGCGGGGGCAAGCACGTCGCGCGCAACGAGACTCGCGTTGCTCGTGGCGGTCTCTGTCTGCATATCAGACTCTCCAAGGCACGTACGGGGTGTTGGGTCGGCGGCGTGGCGACGGCGAGTATCCCTGTCAACGCACCTGGCGTCAACCGTGCCATTCGTTTTCACAAAAAAGTGACACTCTCCGTCATCGTTCCAACCTTCAACGAGGAGGCGATCATCGTCGCCACCTTGCAGCACAGTCGCGCCACACTGTCCCCACATGAGCTGATTGTCGCAGACGGCTCGAGTACCGATCGGACGGTCGAGCGTTCGCGAGCGTATGCCACCGTGATAGCATGCGAGGCATCCCGTGGTGCCGGGCTCAACGCAGCCGCCGCCATTGCAACAGGCGATGTCCTGTTGTTCCTCCACGCCGATACCATCGTTCCCTCCGGTGCCGCAGACGCCATTTCAGATGCGCTGGCGGACCCCGCTGTCGTTGGTGGCGCGTTCCGTCTCCGGTTCGATCATCGCGGGCGACTTGCCTCGTTCGTGGCGCGCAGTGTCAATGTCCGCTCTCATCTGTTCAATACATTCTTCGGCGATCAGGCCATGTTCGTGCGTCGCGACGTGTTCGCTCGTGCGGGCGGCTTTTCGGACTGGAGTGTCATGGAAGACCTCGAGATCCTCCGGCGGCTGCGCCGCCACGGTCGCCTCGTGCTGCTCGACCTGAGCGTCATCACCTCGGCGCGGCGCCACGAGAATCGCGGCTGGCTCCGGACGCTGGTGACAGTCTGGGTCCTCTCATTCCTGCATCGCATCGGTATATCGGGGCGCACTCTGCGCAGGCTCTACGGTGCCGAACGATGAAACGGCGAAGTGCCGGCGTCGACGTGGGTCTCACTGTGCTCCGGATCGCGGTGGGCGCGTACTGGCTGTTCGAGCAGCACTGGAAGCTGCCCCCCGACTTCGGTCTGCACGAGCCTCGCGGGTTGATGTTCGCGTTTCGTGAAAGCGCTGCCTATCCGACGATTCACCTCTACGGCGCTTTTATTCAGGATGTGGTCATTCCGCACTTCCATCTCTTCGGATGGCTGCTCCTGCTCACGGAGATGGTGATTGGACTGTCGCTCCTCCTCGGTGCGTGGACGAAGATCGGCGCGCTCCTCGGCGTGCTTCAGGCGGTGAATCTGCTGGTCGCGCAAGCGAGCACGCCCGAAGGTCCGTGGATCTACGCGGCGATCCTCGCTGTGAACCTGCTCGTCCTCGTCGCGCCGTCCGGCCGTGCACTCAGTGTCGACGCGTGGCGCACCAGCTCCGATCGGACCAGATCGCCATGACTGACTCGCTCGCGCCGCCGGCATCGGTCGCTGTAGCTCGAAGCTCCCTGCCACCACGCCCGTCGTCGCACGCCTCGTGGTGTTCCGTCACTCGTGCCTGCCACTCGTCAGGCAGCGCGCCGTCGAGGTAGGGCCCCAGCGGCCGAACGATCTCGCGGCAGACCGCACGTGCGCTGCAATTCGAGGTCGGGAAGGTTCGGGAACCGCCGGAGAAGCGATTCCCGAGCCTGGATCCTCTACCCTCAGCTCAGCCGGCGAAGCAGTACGCGCACCCCTTTTCCTGCGCCCGGTTCACCGCGATCACGCCCGCCGGTACCAGCACCATGCCGGGAATCAGGCCCGCGGTCCATTCCTTTTTCGCCACATCCGCCGTCACTCCCGCATTGGGCGCCATCAACCCACTGAGGATCGTGAGCGCCATGTTGCACACGGTAAAGACAACCCCACGCGCCTGAAGCTTCTCGATCGCCATCCCCGCCATCATCAGCTCGCCGTCATGGGCGTGGTAGTAGATGTTCCGCGTCGCCGGCGTCTTCGTCGCCGGATCCATCGCCTTCGTGAACTCGCCCAGCTTGTAACGCTTCCAGATGTCGTCGGTGAACGCCAGCGGAATCGAGAAATGACGCAGCCCCACCACAGCGCTGAGATTCGCGTCGGGAATCTTGTACGCGTCGTTGTACACGTTGAGGAAGTTCATCGCGAAGCCCATCGGGAATCCATCATTCACCGTGACCGCATCGAAGAACTGCTTGTGCTTGCCGGTGAGCTTCCCGAGCCACGCTTCGTCGACGTTCGCACCATCGACTGCAGCTGCGGGCGCTGCGTCGGCAACGTGCGGCAGTGCCATCACGCCCGCCGCGATCGCGGCGGAGCCTGTGGCGAGCGTGGTCAGGAATGAGCGGCGATCGCTGGGATCGTTCGACGACATCGACATCTGTGCCTCCTATGGGAGGAGTAAGACGACGGCGCTGAGCGTCGCATCGCCCAACCGTCGTACGCTACACCGGCACCGCGTGCCGGGATACGTCGCGCTCACAGTTCAGACACTCTTCAGACCTGCGTGCCGCGCGGTTCGCGCTCGGAGCCGTACGCCTGCTCATACCGCCGGACGTCCCGTCCGCCGTGCGCGATACCACCCCTCGCGCCACGTGGGCTCTCGCAACATACTCCCACGATCCCGATCACGTGGTGTCTCGCTCCATACTCCCACGACCCGACGGGGCTGTTCGACGAAGAGGCGGTGCGCGTTCCCCCGTCGCTGGCCGAGCGCTATCCGGTAGCTCGGGAACTGGGCCGTGGCGGAATGGCGGCCGTGTACCTGGCGCGCGACCTCAAACACGGCAGCGACGTGGCGGTCAAGGTCGTGCGACCCGCATGGGCCGCCGCGACAGGCCGTGAGCGATTCCTCCGGGAGATCGCCATCGCGGCTCAGTTGCATCACCCCCACATCGTGCCGCTCTACGATTCCGGCGAGGCTGAAGGCGTCCTGTTCTACGTGATGCCGTACGAGGATGGGCCCTCGCTCCGCGCGCGCTTGAGCGACGAAGGCGTGCTCCCGATCATCGACGCGATGGCCATTCTGCGCGACGTCACGCGGGCGCTCGCGTATGCCCATGGGCACGGCGTCGTGCACCGCGACCCCAGGCCGGACAACGTGCTCCTCTCGGAGGGAAGCGCGATGGTCACCGACTTCGAGATCGCGAAAGCGTTGACTGCCGCTACGGGCGCTGAGGGTGCACGAGCGGGCTTGACCCAGACGGGGCTCGGCATCGGGACGCTGGCGTACATGGCGCCGGAGCAGGTGTTGGGCGACCCGGACACGGATCATCGGGCCGACATCTATTCCTTTGGCTGTCTGGCGTATGAGTTGTTCACCGGCAAGCCACCGTTCACGGGATGCCGTCGCACCAGATGGCGGCGGCGCAGCTGAGCACGACGCCGCGGCAGGTCACGGAACTGCGTGCCGAGGTGCCGCACACCGCAAAATGCGATCGTCGAGCGATGGCGTTGGCGGAGATGGACTCCCTCCGCGCCGATTACGGTCCGCGCGCATTCGAGTCGCACTACACGTTCGGCGCGATCCACGCCGCGCTGGGAAACAAGGAAGCGGCGTTCGCGCAATTGGACAGCGCCATCACCAAGCGAGACTGGATGTTGTTCCAGATCAAGCGGGACCCAGCGCTCGAAAGCCTGCACTCCGATCCACGCTTTGCCGTTCTGGTGAGGAAAATGGGGTTGGTGCCCTGAGAGAGTCGCTCGCCTTCACCGAGGGCGCCACGGCGTCCGACGCGACGGGAGGCGATCGCGTCCACCTCGATGTCGGCTCCGCTGTCGCATTTTCGTGAGAAGGTGCAGCTTGGCACGCCGCTCCACGTTCTCTCGACGGAAGGGGATCTCGATGCACACATCGATGCACCGTAGCACCACAGGAGCAACCCGGCGCGCCTGCACAGTCATTGGCGTCGCTCTGCTGCCCATGCTCCTGGCACGCTGCGAGCGGCCACGCGACAGCGCGTCTGCGGACGACAGCACCCACCTGGCTCGTGCGGTTGCGCCGGCGGAGACCGCACGCAGTGGCGTGCCAGTCGCGAACGCGGTGCTCGACTACACACCGCCAGCCGACTCGGCGATCCCCAGGGGGGAGCTGGGTGCTTCGATTCAGCGTGGGCTCGCACTGATCATGCATACCACCGACAGTCTCCCGCGCTACGCGCCAGGGAACATCCAGTGCGCGAGCTGTCATGTGGACGCGGGACGTCGTCGCGACGCCGCGTCCCTCATCGGCGTGGCCGCACGCTATCCGAAGTACATGGATCGCACGGGTGCAGTCATCCCCATCGTGGACCGGGTCAACCACTGCGTCACGCGCAGCCTGGCCGGGAACCGCATCCCGAGCGAGTCGCGAGAGATGAAGGACATCGTGGCCTATCTGACGTTTCTCTCCACGGGTGTTCCACCGGGCTCACACGTGAAGGGAGAGGGCATGCCGAAGATGCCGCGCTTGAGCGGCGACACCGCGCGTGGGGCACGGATCTTCACGACGACGTGCGCCTTGTGCCACGGGGCGGAGGGGCACGGCAATCCACCGGTGTTTCCGGCCCTCTGGGGTCCCACGTCGTACAGCATTGGCGCGTCGATGGCGCGCGAGGAGCGTGCCGCGACGTTCATCCGGCACTTCATGCCCCAGAACAAACCAGGCTCGCTCACCGACCAGCAGGCGTACGACGTGGCGGCGTACATCGACTCCAAGCCGCGGCCAGACTCACCGCAGAAGGAGCGCGACTGGCCGAAGGGCGGAGCGCCGCAGGACGTGCCCTACAACACCGCCGGTCACGCGGCGTATCGTCCGCCGGCCAGGCTCATCCCACGGAGAAATCCAGCGGGTGCCATCGTGCCGCTGCCGGTCTCGCGCATCTCGGCTGCCGGGAGCGCGGGAAGTCGATAGTGCTGCGCGGCGTCCGCGCGATCACATGCCGGGCATGTACGCACTCCGCGTTCGACATACACTGCCCCACCACCGGTCCGCTCCCGCGCATGCCCCTCCGTGTGAGCATTTACCGACACGTAAAACGCCGCCGCATCATCGGTGGTGCCCGTGCCGTTGTACCGAGTGTTGGTACTGGTTGCCGAGATGCGAGCGGCGAACGCGAGAACGGTACACATCGTCGACTCAGCGCCGCAGGACAGCCTCTCCCAAGAGAGCCCCGAAGGCCATCATATCATGCGCATTCCAGGCGGCCTGAAACGCTTCCGGCACGTCCTCGGGCCCCTCGATCTGCGTCATGGTTTCCTCGTAGGTTCAATTCTCTCGCTGCTGTCCGAGCGGACTACGGTATGGATTCGCTTGCAGGACGTCCGGATCCTCTCCTGAATTCTGTTCGTGTCGGTGCCGCGCCCTTCGCGGCCTCACCAACACGTCGAACGAGATCGGTCAACATCGACACGCGCGTCGAGAAAGCCCCACGCGATTTGGTTCACAGAGCAGGGCGTCATCCCGCGGGGTGAAACGACGAGGAATCTCCTACCGGTCGAGTTCAATGCATCTCGACTCCTGCTCGCGATCTGCGCTGCCGCACGGGACGCTGCGCGCCTTCGTCAGCTGCGACGATTCGTTGTTCCGACGCGGCACGACACCTCATGGAACGGCGGACGCGGCACATCCGGGGACCACGCAGGTGAGCGCGATGGAGCTACGTAAGCGCGATCACTCTTTGCTGGGCGGATCATCGGTGCTGCGCCCAGAGCCACGCCCACACGTCGGGCCGAGCGTAGACGCCATCCCAGATGGTGTGATCGACGCCCTCGAGCTCCGTGTATGTGTAGTTCGCGTTGACCGCGACGAACGCATCCCGGATCTGTCGCACCTGAGCAGTGGGAACGTTGGTGTCGAGCTCTCCCTGAAATTGCCAGATCGGCAGCGGCTTCAACCTCGAGGCCACGATGGCGGCCGCCTGGGCGTTGGTGGTCGTCCCCGAGCCCGTGATGCAGGCGGCGCATATGTTGGCCGCGATCGGGAGGAACGCCGCGAACTTCGTGGGATTGAAATACGCGATGTCGAACGCCGCGATGCCGCCATAGGAGTGACCCGTCAGATACACTCGCTCGAGGTCGGACTTCTTGTATGCGGCGAGCGTGAGGTCGAGCGCGAGCTGGGCGATGTCGACGAAGGTCTGGTGGGACTGGTTCACGTCTCCCGCCGGGCCCTGCGGAAAGACGACGATCGCAGGAAAGGTCGTCGGTGCGGCGCGAACGACTCGGCCGACTCCCGTCTGCGTCTGCACCAGATTGTCCGATCCCCGGTCACCCGACGAGTGCAGGGCGAGGATCACCGGCACCGTCGTGGCGGTGTTGTAGTTCGCCGGGACGAACACCTTGTACTTGTACGTCGCTCCTCCCACGAAGAGCGTCTTGTCGACAAAATCCGTCGTCGCCGTCGTCGTGCCGTTTCCCACACCGGAGGTGTCGACCTGCCCGCCGGTGCCACCCGTTCCGCCGGTCCCCCCCGTACCAGTGGAAGGAAGGCTGGGACCGGTCGAAGGAGACGAGCCACACGCCGCCGCCGATATCAGCGCGAACACGACCGTGAGTGAGTGAGCGCGCATGGAGTTACCGAATTGAAAGAGATCAGGACCCGTCGTAACGCTCCGGTTCATCGCGGGCGCGCAGCGGACCGTCCGCGCACCCGGTTGTCAGGCCGCCCTCACTGACGCACACAGCGCAGGGGCGTGGCAGCCGGACTATCAAACGTCATGTCCATCCGAACCTGGTGCCCTGGCTCGTTCAGGTGCTCGAAGAGGCGTCGCCCACCGCAGAACAATACTGGTGCCAAGGTCGTCCCACCGGGGCGCTCCGTGGTGCTGCGAATCAGGTCATTGACCGCGCCGCGATCGTCGCCATCCCCGTCGCTGACACTGCGCCGTCGTCAGCGGGAGATAAAGCAAGTTCACGGAGCTGAACTGACGGGACGCCGGTGCGTCAACTGTCTCGATGTTGCCGGGACTCATTGGGCGCATCGACGCCGTGCCGCACGCGACCTATTACTTAGGTATTGACCTTAGTGTTTTCTGGCGCTAGAATCCTTTCAGTCAGATCGGGTCACCCACCCAATCGCATGGTGTCGAGATGGTTCAAGCCGCAGTCGCTGACGACGTTTTTCATGCCCTGTCCAACTCGACTCGGCGGAGAGTCCTGGAACAGCTGTCTGTCGGACCAGCCACGGTCAGCGAGCTGGCAGCACCGTTCGACATGAAGCTCCCCTCGTTCGTGCAGCACCTCTCCGTGCTCGAACAGAGCCGACTGGTGAAGTCGAAGAAGCGAGGGCGGGTGCGCACCTATGAGATCGCACCCGAACGGTTCAAAGTCGCTGAGCACTGGTTGACTGCGCGGCGTCAGTTGTGGGAAGCCCGATTGGACCGGTTCGACGAATACGTCAAACACCTCAAGGAGAAGGAATCCAAATCATGAGCAAGCCCTTCACGATCAATCCGCAACTTGATTTCGCGCTCGAGCGGTTCATCGACGCGCCCAAGCATCTGGTCTGGGAAGCGTTGACGAAGCCGGAACATCTCAAGGAGTGGTACATGCCCAAGCCTTGGGGCCGTGTTTCGCATTGCGAACTGGACGTGCGGCCGGGCGGCATCTTCCGCATCGACATCGCGACAGAGGGTCAGGACACTCCCAACCTCGGCTGTGTCCTGGAAGTCATCCCGCTGGAGCGGCTCGTCTGGACGTCCATGTTGTTTCCCGGCTATCGGCCGGCAGTCTTTGACGACGTTCCGATCACGGCCATCGCCACGATGGAAACCGTGGGAACCGGAACTCGCTACGTCTTCACGGCGCTGCATCGGGATGAAGCTGACTTTGAGACAAATAAAACGTCGGGTTTTCTGGAGGGGACCGAGATCGCCCTCGATCAGTTTGTGGCGCATGTGCAGTCGATGAAATAGTTCAGCGCGACTGGTTCAGCGCTCGTTGGATGGCTTGCTCGATGCTGCCTGCCGACGTGCTACTCGCCACACAATCGACTTCACTGATGCGCACGTCGGGCCACCATCCCGGCCCGTGCCTTCGAACTCGGTTTCGATCCGGGACCCGGGCGATCCCTCGGCCTCACGAATCATTGCCGCGGTGATTCCAACGAGTGGTACCTTCGCCCGTCGGTTCCATCGGGTATCCGCCTGCCCGGCGCTCTGGCCCGAGTTTACGTAAACGACGCGAGCCGACGGTGGCCCGTGCGTGAATGGTCCAAGGAATCGAGACGCACCGCTAGGGGTGACGCTGCCCACTCGCACCGTGACATCGAAGATCAGTGCGTCCGGCGTCCGCGATGTCGGTGCCACCAGTTCGGCGGAGCCGCGCTGCACGGCGAACGTCACTCCGCTCGGCGGTCGGCGAACAACGATGCAGAGCGCTAGCTCTGGGTCCGAGGGAGAGCTCACGGCGTCGCTCATGTATGGATGTAGGTAGCCATCTAACGACCAAGGTCAGCTGCGGGCGAGTCAGACCAAATGCGAGCTCAGCGAGCTGC
>JBDTOD010000129.1:0-12730 GCA_039933415.1 bacterium | reverse complement strand
TCCCGCCGGCGGCAAGACGGGCACGACCAACGATGGCGCCGACGTCTGGTTCATCGGATACACGTCCGACATGGTTGCCGGCGTCTGGATGGGACTCGACAAGCCGAAGCAGATCAAGAGCAACGCACAGGGCGGCATTCTCGCCGCGCCGGCGTGGACGGCGTTCATGCGCGAGGTGTATCGCCGGAAGCCCGCGTCACCGGACTGGCCGCGTCCAGAGGGAATCCAGATCCGCCAGGTAGATGCGTTGAGCGGACTGCTCTGGGCGCCCGGTTGCGGACCCGCCATCACCGACTATTTCCTCGCCGGCACCGATCCGGTCGGCACCTGCGCGCCTCCGGCGTATCCACCCGCTGGCACGACGCCGATCGACACCTCGTTCGGCTTTCCGGCGCCGACGACGCCGGCTCCCCGCCCCGATACCAGCCGGATGCGGGGCGCTCCCGGCGCAATGGTGACGCAGGGTGCCGCGCCGATTCCGCGCCCGTCGCGCACGCGTCCACCGCGCGATACATCCGCGGGCGCGCCAGCCACCGCACCGCGCGACACGAGCAATCCGTTCGCCCTGCCGCCCACCCGTCGCCGATGACTTTTCGGCCGGTGGACTGTCACGCGCACTCGACGCATTCAGACGGAGCACTCACCGTGCTCCAAGTCGCCGAGCGCGCCGAGGCGCTTGGCACGCGTCCCAGTGTGACGGACCACATCTCGCGCGACGCACCGACCAACGTGGATTCACTCGACGCGGTCGAGCGCTATCTGGACGACCTCGATCGGTTCGACGTGCTGCGCGGCGGCGAGTTCTGCTGGCACGACACGCTCTGGTACGAGCTGCCTCCGGAAACGGTGCGACGCTTCACCCATCGCGTGGGATCGCTGCACTCGATCCGGCTTCCCGGCGACCAGTACTTTCGCGTCTTCCAGCGCGCGCTCCCGGAAGGACTCACGCCGTCGCACTACATGGAAGCACACGTCGCCTCGCTCGAGGCGCTCGCCGGAGAGATGCCGGTGGACATCTTCGCGCACCCGACCCTCGTCTCGCCGTCGCTACGGGAAATTGATCCGCACGAGCTGTGGAGCGGGCCGCTCGAGGAGCGTCTGGTGAACGCACTACACTCCGCGGGCATCGCGTTCGAGGTCTCCAACCGCTATCGCCCGCACGAGCGTCTCGTACGCCGCGCTGTCGAGCGCGGTGTGCGGCTGTCCCTCGGCTCCGACGGTCATTCGCTCGCGCAAGTTGCCGATGTCGCTCATCCGCTCGCGCTCGCGCGCTCGCTCGGTGTGAACGACGCCGATCTCTACGATCCCACTCGGCACGGTTCACGGACCGGCGCGTTCGACGAATGACACGCCGGCACGACGCGGCATGACGCGCTACCACGCGCGCTGGCTCGTGCCGGTATCCGCGCCACCCATCCGCGACGGCACCCTGGTGGAGCAGGGCGGACGCATCACGTACGTCGGCTCGCGAGCGGACGCACCGAGAGACGACCAATCCGGCGACGTCGATCTCGGCGATGCGCTGCTGCTGCCCGGCCTCGTCAACGCGCACTGCCACCTCGAGCTCACCGCGATGCGCGGCTTTCTCGACGGGCTCGGATTCCGCGATTGGATCCTTCGCCTCACCGCGGCGCGCTGCGCCGTACTCACGCCTGAATCGCTGTTGGACGCGTCGCGACTCGGCGTCGAGGAGGGCGTCCGCGCGGGCGTCACGACATTCGCCGACACTGGCGATTCCGGCACCGGCTTCGACGCGATGCTCGAGCTCGGCGTTCGCGGCATCTGCTACCGCGAGGTGTTCGGTCCGGATCCCGCGCAGTGCGACTCCGCCATCGCCGATCTTCGCGCGAAGGTCATCCGCATGCGCGAGCGCCAGACTCCGCTCGTGCGCGTCGGCGTCTCGCCGCATTCACCGTACACCGTCTCTGACCCGCTCTTCCGCGCAACGACCGCGCTCGCGCGCGAGCTCTCCGCTCCGATGGCCGTTCACATCGCCGAGAGCGCGCTCGAGACCGAGCTCGTGGTCGAGGGCGCAGGCCCCTTTGCCGATGGTCTCCGCGCGCGCGGCATTGCCGCCCCGCCGCGCGCACGCTCACCGATCGCGCTGCTCGACGCGCTCGGCGTGCTCGAGCGCTCTCCGTTGCTCATCCACTGCGTGCGCGTCGACGACGACGACGTGCGGGCGATCGCGACGCACGACTGTGGCGTGGCCCACTGTCCCGCCTCCAATGCCAAGCTCGCGCACGGGATCGCGCCGTTGGCCGAGCTGCTCGCCGCGGGTGCGCGCGTTGGGCTCGGCTCGGATTCCGTTGCGAGCAACGATCGGATGGACCTGCTCGACGAGGCGCGCCTCGCGCTGTTGTTCGCCACCGCGCGCACCGGCCGCACCGACGCACTCTCTGCGGCGGGCGCGCTCGAGCTCGCGACGTTGGGCGGTGCGCGCGCCCTTGGTCTCTCCGACAAGGTCGGCTCGCTCGACGTGGGAAAGGCAGCCGACCTCGCTGCCTTTCCACTCGGCGCGGCGGGACGATCACCGGTTCACGATCCAATCGCCGCCGCGGTGCTCGCACTCGCCGGAACGCCCGCGTCCTTCGTCGCCGTCGCGGGGAGGCCGCTTGTGAGGAACGGAATGCTGCTGAACGCGGACCCCGACTTGCCGAGCCGAGTGCAGGAGACCGCGGATCGACTTCGTGCATGGCGCGACTCTGCCGATGGCGCGCGCGCGATCACCGCGCCGATCCCGGCACGGGGACGCTGACGGCGCCATTCCCCTGCGTCGCGGGCGACCTGTCTTGTTGGGGCTGGTGCACGGCCGTACTTTGAGGAGGTCGCACACGCCCGGAGGAACTGCGTGATCCTCGGATGTCTGGCACTGAATGCGTCGTTCGAGCCCCTGACGATGGTCCCAATGCGTCGGGCGCTTCGTCTCGTCATCGACGGAAAAGCCGAGATCGTCGAGGCGGAGAACGATCGCGTCGTCCGGTCCGAGCGGCTCACCATGCCCCGGCCGGCGGTGATCCGGCTCACGAAGTTCATCCACGTTCCCCGCCGCTTCCGCCGTCAGGTCACGAACACCTTCCTGTTCGCGCGTGACCACTATCGCTGCCAGTACTGCGGGCGACCGTCGGCCGATCTCAAGCCGCGCGAAGCGCTCACGCGCGACCACGTGATCCCGATGTCGCGCGGCGGCACGAACGATTGGACGAACGTCGTCACGGCGTGCTCGCCCTGTAACACGCGCAAGGGAAACCGCCTTCCGTTCGAGATCGGGATGGTTCCGCTCACCCGGCCGGTCGAGCCGCATTTCGTGCACCTGTCCTGGGCGGTGCGACGTCTCACCCAGACCCAGGCGCGCTACATCCGCATGTTCTACGGCGACGCGATTCTCCAGCAGCTCGAGGCCCTCGATCACCGCAATCATCCGCATCGATCGCACTCGGCGCCGCACGCGAGCCCACACGGCGTGCTCGAGATCGGAGACCAATCGGGGGCAGCAGCGGACTAGCTGGCTGCCCTCGCTCGTTGTGCGAGGCCGCTATCGCGTCGACGTGAAGCTCGGACTCCGTCGTTCGAAGCTCTTTCGCTCGCCGCCGAGCATTCGCAGCATCAGCGTGCGCACGCCGGTGCTCAGCGCCGACGCCGCCGTCCCTCCGCGCACACCGCGCAGCCACTGCTCGAGCTTGTCCATGTCGCTCACCGAGAGCGCCTCCATCTGGAGCGCGAAGTTGTAGTAGTAGCGCCCTCCTTCTCGCTGTGGCAGCAGGGTCACGCGCAATGGGCGCTCGAGCACGCTCTGCGCAGTCGCCAGTGTGGCGAAGCTTCCGAGGTCTTCTACGCGTCCACCCTGGCGACGGACGACGCGATACCGCTGTGCGGATGGGTCATACTGGATGATCAGCAGCCACTCCTCGCGCCCTTCGAGGTCGTTGAACAATCCACCGGATCGCCACAGCTCCAGGCGGAACCGCAGCGAGAGGGGGAATCCGCTCCGCACGAGCTCGCGCGTGTCTGGGTCGCCGAACAGCCCTACGGCCGTCACGGTGGACGGCGCTAACGCGCTCGGCGCCGTGACCTCGAGTTGGGTGCGGCCCTGCGCGAGCGATGGCGTGCTCCACATGACGAGAAGCGCGCACACGACGAGCACTGAGCGTGTGGAACGACGCACCACGCTAGAACCGGTGCCGAACGCGGATGAACACGTTGAGTGGCTCCTTCGGTACCGACAGAGCCTTCGCGAGGTAGATCCCGAGCCGGTCGAAATCGAGGCCGGCGCCGATGTCCGTGCGGTAGGACGAGAGCGACGGAAGCTCGTGCCGCCCCACGTTGAGGGCGCTGCCTGGCGCGTTCACCAGCCAGCCGCGGCCGGCGTCGGCGAAGAACACCCACGCGCCGTCGGCGCGGAATCGCGTCCCGCCCGATCGCCGAGAGAGCGATACACGCAGGTCGTTGCGATACTCCAGCTGACTCAGCGCGATGCGCTCGCACTGCGCTGGCCGTCCAGCCGGAGCGGTGCCTTCGCTGCACGTGCCGACGTCGTTTCCGCCCGCGCTGCGGAAGTCGAATCCAGGTACCGTGCCCGGACCGTCGATCGAAAGGCGGCGCTCGAGCGGTAGTGGATCACCGCTCACCCAGCCGCCCGCGACGAAGCGGAGGTTGAGCTGCGCATTCGGCGCGATCCGGTTGTATCGCCGCACGTCGACGAACGCGCGCTGATATCGCGTCGTGCCCGGCGGCGTCGAGCGCACACCCGCGGACGTGGGTCCCGCGGCGTCGATCGTACCTACCCCGCGTTCGAAGTCGGCGAGCAGATACCATCCCGCCCACGGATCGAACACGTCGTTCCGCGTGTCGATGCGCAGCGTGAGATTCGCGACGTGGAATCGCCCGGCATCCATCAGCGGATTGTCCCGCCAGGCGAGGCCATTCAACGTGAGCGCGAACGGATCGCGCGTCTCCCGCGAGCTCCAGCGCTCGTCGCCGTACGAGAGCGTGAGGTCGGCATCCTCCGTCGCCCGCAACGCGGCGTAGAGCTGCCCGCCGTGCCGGCTGAAGTAGTCGCGATAGTCGCGATGGAAGAAGAACGACGCGAGTCCGACTTCGGCGTTGCTCAACTGCCACTCCTCCACGCCTTCCACCAGGTCGAACAGCCGGCCGCCGACGGTCACGCCGAACTGCCGTCCGGCCCGTGCCTCGAGTCGCACGTCGTGACCCACGTCGGGCTTCGACGAGGAGAAACTGCTCTCCGTGCGCAAGATCGCCGCGGCGTCCAGTCGGAGGTGACCCCATCCCTGGTCGCGATACAGCGTGGGTCCGACGCGCACTGGCAAACCTTCCACACGGTTGTAGACACCCGCGTTCGCGATCTCCAGGCGGTTGAAGTTTCTCCGGCCTCGTCGCTCGAGCCTCCGCCACCACTGCTCCTCGGCGCCGCTCCCGTCGAGCTGCGCGACTAGCTGATCGCCGTCCCGTGTGTACCGCAGTGGTGGATGGTAGATGCGCAGCTCACCACCGATCGTCGCGCCCTCGCTCCCTTCCACCTCTCCACCCACGACGAGCAGGTCGCCATCGATGCGCGCGCCGCGCTGGAGCACGACGTCGGCGTTGATCGCCAACACGCGCCCCGTCACGTGCCCGCCGAGTATCAGTGGCCCGTTGAGCACGGCGACATCGCCGGCGATCTCGCGGCCGGCGGCGATATCGAGCTTGTCGGTCGCGCGAAGTGTCGTCGTCGCGTTGAACAGCGCAACGACCTCGCGCGCGACGTCGCGGGGGAGCTGGTCGCGCGCGAGTGTGGTGTCGCGCTGTTGGGCCGTCGCGAGCCGTGGCAGGCAGACCGTCAGCACCAGGAATGCCAGGGTGCGCATCGGGCTCCGGTTCGTTGGCATCGCGCGCCTACCTCCCGGCGCGATCATTCGTCACCGACCGGAATCCCGAGCCGGCGCATGCGGCGATACAGGTTCGCGCGGTCCGTCTTCAGTCGGCGTGACGCATCGGCCACGTTGCCGTTCGCCGCGGACAGCGCGCGTACGATGAGCGTGCGCTCGTGCTCGTCCAGCGTGTCGGTCAGCGAGCTGTCCAGCGCCGACGGGTCGGGCAGCGGATCGGCGCGCCGCACGCCGCCATCCAGCGGGAGCACCGTGCGCACGTGCTGCTCGTCGACGTCGCCGCCGGAGTGAAGGATGGCCAGCCGCTCCACGATGTTCGCCAGCTCCCGCACGTTGCCGGGCCAGCGGTACCGCGCGAGCAGGTCAAGGGCGCCGTTCGTCCACTGCGGCGCGCGGCGGCCGGTGCGCGTGCGATGAAGCGCGGAGAAGTGCGCCACCAGCGCCGGCAGGTCGTCCGGCCGCTCGCGCAGCGGCGGAATCTCCAGTGGGATCACGTTCAGGCGAAAGAGCAGATCCTCGCGAAACGTTCCCTCGGTCACGGCGCGCGCGAGATCGCGGTTCGTGGCGCTCACGATCCTCACATCCACCCGGATCGGTTTGCCTCCTCCAACTCGCTCGATCTCTCTCGCTTCGATCGCCCGCAGCAGCTTGGCCTGCGCTTCTGGACCGAGGTCACCGACCTCGTCGAGAAAGAGCGTGCCCGTGTGCGCGAGCTCGAACCGTCCGATCCTCCGGTCGGTCGCGCCGGTGAACGCGCCCTTCTCGTGACCGAACATCTCACTCTCGACGAGATCGCGCGGGATCGCGGCGCAGTTCACGCGCACGAACGGCCGGTCGCGGCGCGGGCTGCCGAAGTGGATCGCCGACGCAACGAGCTCCTTGCCCGTGCCCGACTCACCCGTCACGAGCACTCGCGCGTCCGTCGGTGCGACACGCGAGATCATCTCGCGCACTCGGCTCATCGCCACGCTGTCGCCGATCATCTGGCCCGCGAGGCCGAGGTCCTCGCGCAGCGAGCGCGCCTCGCGACGCACCCGGCGGAGCTCCAGCGCCGACGCCAGCGCGAGCAGCACCCCTTCGGGCGAGAGCGGCTTCTCCAGAAAGTTGAAGGCGCCGAGCTTGGTCGCCTTCACCGCGTCGCTCAACCCCGCCTTTCCGCTCATCATGATCACCGGCACGTCGGGCGACGCCTCGCGGATTCGCGCCAGCGTCGCCAGTCCATCGAGCTCTCCCGGCATCATGAGGTCGAGCAGCACGACGTCCGGCACGCTCTCCGCCGCGCGCGCCACGCCGGTCGCGCCGTCCGCCGCGTCGCGCACTTCGTATCCCTCGCTCGAGAGCAGTGCGCCCACCATCCGGCGGATGTTCGGCTCGTCGTCGACGATGAGAACGCTCGACATGGCGTCCTAGGCGCCGGTGGTGGCTGCCAGCAGCGCCATCACGTCAGCTTCCCCTCGGCGGTGGATTCTCCAGCGCGTGGGGTGACGCCGGCGCACGGTCGGCCAGCAGCTTCGTCGTGAAACGCTGCCCCTCCGAGATGCGCTCGACCTCCACCGCGATGGAGTCGATCGCCTGCTCCATCCGCTCGAGCCGCGCCGAGACGTCGCTCGGGAACTGCGGGCCTGCCGATCCGCCCTCCATTCGCTTCGCATACGCCCTCGCGAGCGGATACCCGATCGCCGTGATCGGCGCGATGGCCAATGCCATGATCGGAATCCAGGTTCCATCCATCAGATCGTTCCTCCGCCAGGACCCGGCGCCTGCGCCGGGAGAAAAAGTCGAATCGTCGTCCCCG
Source organism: bacterium (assembly GCA_039933415.1). Lineage (GTDB taxonomy): Bacteria > Gemmatimonadota > Gemmatimonadetes > Gemmatimonadales > Gemmatimonadaceae > AG11. Next base: position 5,050 of record JBDTOD010000129.1, on the reverse strand, counting down.
CTCCAGCGACGCTCTCCGCCGCGACCGCGCCGTCGTGCGCGAGCAGCGTTTGCCGAACGATGGCGAGGCCGAGTCCCGTGCCCCCCGCCTTGTGCGTGACGTACGGCTCCCAGATTCGCGCCAGACGTCCCTCCGGAATCCCCACGCCGCTGTCGCGCACCGCGATCTCCACCATCGCCCTGCCTCCGAGCGCGGCGCGCCGCACCGCGACCTCCACCGGCGCGCCCGGCGCACTCGCCTCCACCGCGTTGAGTAAAACGTTGGTCAACGCGCGACCCAGCGCGTCGACGTGGCCGGCCACCATCGGGACGTCGTCCGCGACGTGCACAGCGAACGGCGTCTCGGCCGGCATCGCGCTTCGCGTCGCCGCCCGCACGAGCTCTCCGAGATCCACCGGCGCACGCGGTCCCTCCGGCAGCCGGCCAAACAGAGCGAAGCTACGCGCCATCTCCTCCAGCCGCTTCGACTCCACCTCCAACACGTCGATCGTCTCCGCCAACGACTCCGGCGCCTCGCGACGCAACCTCGAGATCGCGAAGCGAATCGGCGTGAGCGGATTCTTGAGCTCGTGCGCCACCTGTCGCGCCGACTCTCGTAAGGCCGTCGCGCGCTCCGCCTCGAGCGCCCGCGTGCGACCGAGCCGCAACTCGATCGCCATCTCGCGCATCCGGTTGCGCAGCATCACGAACTCTGGCGCGCCCTTGCGCGGCGGACCATCGGGCAGCGGCTCTCCCCGCTCGATCGTCTCGGTCCACCCAACGAGCTCGCTCAGCGGACGGCTCAAGTTGCGGCTCAGATGGCCTGCGACGCGCGACGCGACGATCCCGAACAGCAGCGCCGCGCCGAGCGCCGCGAGCGCCGCGACCGCGGGTGCGCGGCGCTTCATGAGGAACTCCATCTGGCTGGCGCGCAGCAAGCCTTCGTCCAGTGCGTTCTGATGCTCGTCGAGCGCGCGGCGCTGCTCGGCGGAGAGCGCCGCACCGCGTACTTCTCCGATCGCGCGCGCCCCCGTGCCGGCGATCCTCTCCATCGCCGGGGTGGTGCCGAGCAGCGGCAACGCGCGCACCACGGTGAGCTCCCACGCCGCCGCGAGCACGATCGTCGGGATGAGCGCGAAGCCGAGGAGGATGAGGAAGAGACGAGCGCGGAAACCGACCTGCTTCACGGGCACTCCGTACGCGGCGCAGGGGGGTGATGTTTCGCGATAACATACTGGTCGCTCCGGAGAGCAACCACCCTCCACGGCCACCATGCGCGTACACACCAGCTACCGAACCTTTCGCACCGCCAGGCGTCAGGAGATCATCGACATCACCGACGACGTCGAAGCCTGCCGCGCCACGGCAGGTATCGCCGAGGGGATGGTGCTCGTTTCGGCGATGCACATCTCCGCGTCGGTGTTCGTCAACGATCACGAGCCGGGACTCTGGGCGGACATCCTCGAATGGCTCGAGACGCGCATCGCACCGTGGGACCCTGAGGTGTATCGCCACAACCGCGGCACGGGCGAGGACAACGCCGCCGCGCATCTGCGCTCGCTCGTCATGGGCCACGAAGTCATCGTTCCCGTCACCGCGGGGGCACTCGATTTCGGACCCTGGCAGCGCGTTTTCTACGGCGAATGGGACGGTCGCCGACCCAAGCGCGTGCTGTTCAAAGCCATGGGCGACTGACGCGCTCGCTGGCGCAGACTTACGCATCTCCTTTGGGTGCCATAGATTCACCCCCGGCCATTCAGGTTGGCGCGAGCTCTCGAGCCCGCGGCGTCAGGGGTGACCGGTCAATGACGGTGACCGTGTGATCGGTGCCGCCCAGGGGCTGCGCAACGTGCAACGTGCAGCGGGCGAGCCGGTCGGCGCGCGCACCGCGAATCGCCTCTCATGCGGCCGCCCGCGCTCGCCGACCGAACCTCGGTCGGGTGGACCGCCGCTGATGAGAGCACGGACGTCGCACTGCATTGCAGGCGCGCCCGCTCACACGCCATGCGTCGCAGGACGCAAGGGACAGAATGAATCCACGCTCCTCGCGGAATGGACCGTCGCGCTCCGGCGCAGCGCTGATCCACCGCGGCCCGCAGGCGCACACCGCCTCGCACACCACGGGCGCCAACTACGCCCCACCGCACGCCCCCAACGCCGCGCTCCTCATCGACTTCGACAACGTCACGATGGGGATTCGCTCGGATCTCGGCAACGAGCTCCGCACTCTCCTCGGCTCCGACATCATCAAGGGGAAGGTCGCCGTTCAACGCGCTTACGCCGATTGGCGCCGATACCCCCAGTACATCGTGCCGCTGGCCGAGTCGTCGATCGACATGATCTTCGCCCCGGCGTACGGGTCTTCCAAGAAGAACGCGACCGACATCCGACTCGCCGTCGACGCGATGGAGCTCGTCTTCACGCGCCCCGAGATCGGCACCTACATCCTCCTCTCCGGCGACAGCGACTTCGCGAGCCTGGTCAACAAGCTCAAGGAGTACGGCAAGTACGTCATCGGCGTCGGCATCCGTGAGTCATCGAGCGATCTGCTCGTGATGAACTGCGACGAGTACTACAGCTACAACGCCCTCGCTGGGCTGGTGAAGAGCTCCGACGACGAGCCCGCGCGTAAGTGGGATCCGTGGGAGCTCGTGACGGAGTCGGTGAACCGCATGAAGCGCAACGGCGACGTCATGCGCTCCGACCGTCTCAAGCAGGTCATGCAGGAGATCGACGCCACGTTCGACGAGAAGGATCTCGGCATGGCCAAGTTCTCCCGCTTCGTTCAGGACGCGGTGCAGCGCGGGCTCCTCTCGGCCACGAAGCTCGAGAACGGCCAGCTCGAGATCGGACTCCCCAGCGGCGCCAAGGGAGACATGCGTGCCGCGGAGAACGCCGCCGCCGACGAAGCCGCGCGCGGTGACGGCGCCGTCGATGCCGCCGAGGAGAAGAAGCGCGAGGGCGGCCGCAGCCGCCGCGGACGTCGCGGCCGTGGCCGCGATCGCGACGCTGGTCCGCGCGCCGATCGCATCGCCGAGCTTCCACTCGATGGCGAGGCCGCCGCGTTCGGCGTGACGGCTGATGCAAACATTGCGATGGAGCACGGCGTCGACGACACGCTGAACGCTGTAACGGTCTCAGCGCGGCAGACGACCACCGCTGCCGCCGAAGCACCGACGTCCTCACCCGAACCGCGTGGCCGCGAGCGCGGTCCGCGTCCCGAGCGCGTGGAGCGTCCGGGCCGTACCGAGTCGCCCGCCCGCGTCGAGCGTGTGGAGGCGACCGAGCAGATCGGCGTCAGCGGCGAGCGCCTCACGCGTGATGAAGCGTTCGATCTGGTGCGCAGATCCGTGGCGGAGCTCACCAAGGGTGACGAGGCGGTTCGCGCCGGCATCGTGCGCGCCAAGGCTCGCGAGCTCCTTGGTCGTGACAGCGAGAGCCTCAGCGATCGCAACTTTCCGCGCATTCTCAAGGATGCCCACGACGGCGACGTGATCGACCTGCGCCGCCGTGGTGACGACTTCGAGATCGCTCGCGCCGCCGAAGCGGAGTCGGTTGCCGAGCAGTTGGCGAAGACGGCGATCGCCAACGCGCCCGCCGCGGTCGCTGCTCCGGCGGCACCGCGTGGCATGGGCGCGCGCGGCGTCATCGGTCCGCGCGGCCGGACTGGTCGTCCCGGCACTCCGCCGGCCGACTTGCTCAGCATTGGCGTCGTCGGTCCATCGCGCAACTCCACGCCGGCTCCGTCCGTCGAGCCGGTCGCGGCGCCAAAGGTGGCTGCTCCCACGCCCAGCGCGAGCGTCGCTGCCGCTGCGGTTCACGATGTCGCCCCGGTGCCGAAGCCACGCGCAAAGAAGGCCGCCGCGAAGAAGACCACCTCGCGGAGCGCGGCGCCGGCACCTGCCACCGCGGCGAAGAAAACCGCCGCAAAGAAGTCGCCGGCAGCGAAGAAGCCGCGGGCGAAAAAGGTGGCAGCCGCCGCCGAAGACGCGTGACCCGGGACGCCGCGCCACGAGCGCGGCGTTCTCGTCTCGGTGCGCCACTCCCGGTCGCGTTCTACGACCGGGACACCGAGATCGTTTCCCGTGAGCTCCTCGGCGCTGTGCTCGAATGCACCACGGCCGAGGGGGTCGCACGTGGCAGGATCGTGGAGACCGAAGCGTATCTCGGTCCTCATGATCCCGCGTGTCATGCCGTCGCTGGACTCACGCCGCGCACGCTGCATCTCTTTGGGCCACCGGCGGTCTCGTACGTGTACTTCATCTACGGCATGTACTGGTGCTTCAACGCGGTCACGCGCGAACGTGGCCACGGGAGCGCCGTGCTCGTGCGCGCCGTCGAGCCGGTGGACGGCATCGACCTGATGCGCCGCCGCCGTGCAAAGGTGCGGCGCGATCGCGATCTCACCAACGGACCCGGAAAGCTCTGTCTGGCGTTGGGGATCGACGGGACGATGACCGGACGCTCGCTGCGCAGCGGACCGCTCGTCATCCGCGCCGGCCATCCCGTTCCGGACGCAGACGTCGAGATCACGCCGCGGATCGGCATCACGCGTGCGGCTGAGTGGCCGTTGCGCTTCATCGTGCGCGACAACCCATTCGTCTCCGCCACGCCGCCCGCATTCGCCAGGACGCAATACCGGCGATGAGCGGTGAGGTCGTTTCCGCTCAGGCCCTGCGTATCTACCGCGACGCCTACGTCATCGACACGCACAACGACCTGCCGTCGAAGATCCTCGACGACGGCTACGACCCCGACGTGCGCCATCCGGCTGGCTTCGGACGCCAGGAGGGAAGCACCGATTTGCCGAGGCTCGTCGAGTCGGGGCTCACGGCCGGCGTCGACCACGTAGGCCTCGGCAGCGATTTCGACGGCGTGAGCGCGCTCCCAGAGGGCATGGAAGACGTGACACGCCTCCCACGCATCGCGCAGGCGCTCCTCGCCCGCGACTACTCCGACACCGACGTCCAGAAGATGCTCGGCGGAAATATGCTTCGGGTCATGACGCAGGTGCTCGACCAAACGAAAGGGGGTCAGAGCCCGGGGTCAGAGTCGCGACTCTGACCCCGGGC
>JBDTOD010000128.1:0-12776 GCA_039933415.1 bacterium | reverse complement strand
ATGCAGATGGAGCAGGAGCGCGGCATCTCGGTGACGTCGAGCGTGATGCAGTTCGTCTACGACGGCTACCAGGTGAATCTCCTCGACACGCCGGGTCACGAGGACTTCTCCGAGGACACCTACCGAACGCTCGTCGCCGCCGACAGCGCGGTGATGCTGCTCGACAATCGCAAGGGCGTCGAGGAGCGCACGCGGCAGCTTTTCGCCGTGTGCAAGCGACGACGGATACCGATCTTCACCGTGGTCAACAAGTGCGACCGCGTGGGTGAGGATCCGTTGAAGCTGGTGAGCGACGTCGAGGCGGACCTGGGTATCGATTGCCATCCGATCACGTGGCCGATCCATGCCGACGGCGCGTTCATCGGCGTGTACGACCGGCGGCGCCGGTTGATCTACCGGTTCGAGCGCGGAGAGGACCACGGGGCCAGCCGCGCCGACGTCTCCGTCGCCTCGCTCGACGACCCCACGCTCGGCGACCTGCTCGGCGCCGAAGCGCACGAGCGACTGATCCACGACATCGCGCTGCTCGATGAGGCAGGGCATCCGTTCAGCATCGAGGCCGTCCTGGCCGGCGCGCTGTCGCCGGTGTTCTTCGCGAGCGCACTGACGAACTTCGGCGTCGAGCCATTCCTGCGCGAGTTCGTCGAGCTCGCGCCGCCGCCGTCGCCGAGGGAGTCGACGACCGGGCTCGTGTCGCCGGCGGACCCGTCGTTCAGCGGGTTCGTGTTCAAGATCCAGGCGAACATGGATCCCAAGCATCGCGACCGCGTCGCGTTCGTGCGTGTGTGCTCCGGCCGCTTTCAGCCGGGCCTGCAGGTCACGCACGTCCGCACGGGCAAGCCGATGCGCCTCTCGTCCGTGCAACAGTTCCTCGCGCGGGAGCGGACCGCCGTGGAGGACGCCTGGCCCGGCGACGTGATCGGCGTGATGGACCGCGGCACGCTCCGCATCGGCGACACGCTCGCCGAGCACGAGGGGCTCGAGTTCTCCGGCATCCCGCGCTTCGCGCCGGAGCACTTCGCGCGCATCATCGCCGCCGATCCGCTCAAGCGAAAGCAGCTCGACGCCGGACTACGGCAGCTGACGGAAGAGGGCGCAGCGCAAGTCTTCTACACGTCCGGCACCGACACCCTGAGCCCGACGCCGATCGTCGGGGCAGTAGGGCTGCTGCAGTTCGACGTGATGCTGCATCGACTCGAGCACGAGTACGGCGCGCCATGCCGATTGGAGAAGATCACCGCGCGCCATCCGCGGTGGGTGGTGGGACCGGAAGACGAGATCGAGCGCATCGCGCGCGACCGAGGGCGGATGTTGTTGTACGACGCGAAGGGGCATCCGCTGATCCTGTTCGAGGATGCGTGGGGACTGCGGTGGGTGCTCGAGCGGGAGACGGGCGTGACGTTTCATGAGGTCGCGCCGTAGGCGTAAAAAACGGCGCACCGCCGTAGCCGGTACCGTCGTCCCCGGACCCAGTCCGCTGGCCCGACGAAATCCTGGATGCTTCCCTGCGCTACCAGCCCCCGTTTTCAAGGGGTTCAAGGGGTCAGCATCGTTGAAATCCGCCTATGGCTCGGCGCGTTTTTCAAATGCAGCCCAGGCGCACCGCACAGCAGAATATCGAGCTATCGCAAGCTGAACCCCACCATCGGCTCCCCGTTCGGACCCGACGTCACCATCGCGTGCAACAGCACGCGGTCGAATCGGTTCGTCGGGTGATCGTGACTGTACTTCGTCACCTTGTATCCGGCGAGCACGCCCATGAACGCGCCGGATAGAATGTCGCTCGCCCAGTGCTGATTCAGATCGATGCGCGCGAGTCCCGGCAGCAGTCCCGCGGCGAAGAGGACGGGCGCGACGAACGGGGTCGCACCCGGATGCCGGCGATGCGTCTCCATCGTCAGCACGGTCGCGACGGCCATGCTCGACGACGTGTGGATCGACGGAAAGGCTCGATTCGCGAAGTTGCTGAACCCCTTGAACGCGGTGAACGAGTACTGATCCGTATCGTTCGTGACGTACGGTCGCGCGCGACCGAGCGGGCCACGGATCACCTGACTGGCGAGGCTCGCGAGTACCACCGACTCCGTCGCGTGCAGCGCGATGTCGGCGGCGGAGTTCGCGTGCGTGAGTCGTGACACGCCGTACACCACGAGCCCGCCGAGCGTGAGCGTCGTCTCGTTCACCTTGCTGATGCGATTCGACCAGCGCCGCGTCGAGCTGTCCTGATACCACCCTTTCTGCGACGCCTGCGCGATGTCCGTGTCCCAGTGCGACAGTGCCGCCGTCGCGCCAAGCGCGATCCCTGCCGTGAGCAGATCGCGCCGCGTCAGAAACGTCTTGTCGCCACGTGACGTGCTGTCTACTCCCTGCGCATCGAGTCTTTGCGCGGCAAGGAGGAGAACGAGAGCGATCTTGGAGGCGTGACGCACGTGTTTGCTCCGCAGTACGGGTGAGAAGACAACGCGGACAATGCACTCAGCGTGCCGATCCGCTTCCGCTCGTCAGTTCTGCACACTACCGTTAAGTGGCATCGTGTGTGCTCTATCACACACCCAGACATATCTGGCGAGCGCGGCCTTGGGCGGACGGGCCGACCGAAAGGAGGCGGAGCATCATGGGATATCGTGTCTTCAGCGATTCGCGAGGGGTCGAGTGGCAGGCGTGGGACGTCGTCCCGAAGCTCACCGAGCGGCGTGCGCTCGAGCGGCGCGTGAAGCCGGCGCCCGTGGTGCAGGATCGGCGTCGACCGCTGGAGCGGCGGCTCATGCATGGCCGTCGCCCGATGTTGACGGCGGGGCTCGATGCGGGTTGGCTCTGCTTCGAGGCGCAGCAGGAGAAGCGCCGCCTCACCCCGATTCCCTCCGACTGGCTTCGCTGTCCAGAAGGGCAGCTCGAGCAGTATTGCCAATCGGCCAAGCGCGCGCCGCGTCCGTCGACGTCGGCGGAGCTCATCGACATCGCGAACATCCTTCGCTGACGGCGCGCGACCGGGCCGACGCGCCGGTCGATAACTTCACGTCGTGCTCTACGCTCTCGCCGCGGTCCAGGGGCTGGCGCTCGCGCTGCTCCTGCTCCGACTCCTCCCAGGCCGGCGCCGGCGCCCTCCCATCGAGCCACGCCCGCGCGCCAGCTCGCTCGACGGCGACGTCACCGTCGTCGTCGCCACGCTCGACGAAGCGCGACGCGTGCAACCGTGTCTCGACGGGCTGTCGGCGCAGGGCTCGATCGTGCGCGAGATCCTCGTCGTGGACAGCGGCAGCACCGATGGCACCGCCGACCTGATTCGCGCCGCCGCATCGCGCGATGCGCGGATCGTGCTGCTCAATGATCCACCGCTGCCCGATGGCTGGGTGGGAAAGGTGTGGGCACTCCAGCACGGACTCGAGCACGCGAAGGGCGAATGGGTGCTCGGCATGGATGCCGACACCCAGCCGATGCCCGGCTGCGTTGGCGGAGCGCTCGCCGCGGCGCGCGCGCTGGGCTACGACGCGGTGTCGTTCGCGCCGCGCTTCCGCATCGAGAGCGCCGGTGAGCGATGGCTCCAGCCCGCGCTGCTCGTCACGCTCGTCTATCGGTTCGGCGCCACCGGCACCGACGTCGATCCGGAGCGCGTGCTGGCGAATGGCCAGTGCTTCCTCGTGCGACGCGACGTGCTGCTCGCCGCGGGCGGGTACACGAGCGCGCGTGCGTCGTTCGCCGATGATGTGACGCTCGCGCGCACGCTGGCGCGCGCGGGCCGGCGCGTCGGCTTTCTCGATGGCTCGCGCCTGTACGACGTTCGTGCCTACACCTCCGCGCGCGAAGCGTGGCGAGAGTGGGGCCGCTCCCTCGATCTCAAGGACGCGACGACGCGCGTGCGTCAGTGGGCCGACGTCCTCTTTCTCGTCGTCGTGCAGGGGACGCCACTGATCGTGCTCGGCGTCGCCGCCGGAATGGCGAGTGCCGGCATGTCGTTGCCACCGGAGAGCATCGCGCCGCTCGCAACGTCCGTTGGACTGGTCGCGGTTCGACTGATGCTCCAGTGGGCGCTCGCTCCGTCGTATGAGCGCCGAGGGGTGCCGTTCTGGCTCTCGCCGCTGGCCGATCCGCTCGCGGCGCTGCGGATCGTGCTGTCGACGATTCGCACGCCGAAGAGATGGCGAAGCCGCGCCTATGGAGTGTTGACCCCGCCCTGAGGCGCTTCCAGTGGGACGTTCGCTCGTGACACTCACGGAATGCCGGTTTGCGGACGAAACTCTGTGCATGTCGATCAACTCGGTCGCCCCCACCCCAACGCGCATCGCCCTCGTGGTCGACGACGAACGCGTCGTGCGCACCGTGATGCGCCGCCTGCTCGAGCGGCGCGGGTGGGACGTGATCGAGTCCGAGACGGCGGAGCAGGCGCTCGAGGTGCTCGGCGACCTGAGCACCCGCATCGACGTCGTGCTGTGCGATCTCAATCTGCCAGGGCTCTCGGGGAGCGCGCTGTGCGGACGCATCACGACGCTGCGCCCCGAGCTGGCCTCGCGGCTCATCCTCACGAGCGGCGATCCGCGCGCGGCGGCGGCCGAGCTGAAGCGCCAGTCGCTTCGGTGCCCGCTGCTCGAGAAGCCGTTCTCGTTGTCGGAGCTCGAGCGCATCGTCGCAGGGATCTCGCTCGTAGCGTAGCGGGTCGCGTCGGATCGCGTCACCGGTCATCTTTGAGCGACGATGACCGATCGTCCTTCCGCAGTGCCCACCGAGCGCGCGCGCGCGCATCCGCCAGAGACCACCGAAGGGTGGTACGCTTTCCATCAGATCCTCGCGCTCGACCGCGCCCGCCTCCGCGCTCTCTCGGACGACGCGCGAACCCGCGTCCGGAGCGAGGGAGCGCGCGCGCTCGACGCGGTGTCGAAGCCCGACGGCGAGGGGTGGAGCGCCGTCGTGCCGCTCGTCGGCTCTCGTGCCGACGTGATGCTCGTACACTTCCGGCCGACGCTCGACGACATCGGTGTGGCGCAGCGCGCGCTCGCGCAAACGGAGCTGTTCGACTACCTGCGTCCCGTCTACACCTTCCTCAGCGTAACCGAAGCGGGACTCTATCACGCGAGCGCGCAGCTGGCCGGCGAGGCCGCGACGCGCGGTGGCGCGGTAGGCGACGCGGCGTATCGCGAGGCGATGGATGCGCGCGTCGCGGGTGAGCGGGCCAGCGCGCACGTGCAGCGGCGACTCTTCCCACCGCTCCCGCCGGAGATGCCGTACGTCTGCTTCTATCCCATGTCGAAGCGACGCGTGCCCGGACAGAACTGGTACGCGCTCCCGCTCGAGGAGCGCAGCCGCCTGATGATGGCGCACGGCCTGACAGGCCGCGGCTACGCAGGACGCGTGATGCAGGTGATCACCGGCGCGATCGGCTTCGACGCGTGGGAGTGGGGCGTCACCCTCTTCGCCACCGAGCCCCTCACGTTCAAGAAGATCGTGACGGACATGCGGTTCGACGAAGTGAGTGCGGAATACGCCGACTTTGGAGAGTTCTTTGTTGGGCGGGTTCAGGGCGCGAGCCAGTGGCTCATGGAGACGGTGAGTTCGTGAGTTGGATAGTTGGATAGTTGGTCGGTTGATTGGTTTGTTCAACGGCTTAGCTACAAACCAGCCTGGAAGCCCCACTGGGGGCTCTCCAGGCTGGTTGTGGTTTAGGCCCGTCAGCTCACTCGCTCACCGACCAACCATCCAACTATCCAACTCACCAACTCACCGATCAGTAGGCGTCTCCGGCCCCAGCTCCCCACTCTCCAGCGCCCGCTCGGCGATCGCCTTGAGCCGGCCGTCGGCGTTGATGCGCAACGCGCGCAGATGCCGGCGCGACCGGCGCATCGCGGCGGGGATGAACAGCTTCGCGCAATCCAGTTCCGACGCGGCGGCCGCGGCTCCGCCGGCGCGCTCGATCTCCCACGTCGTGCGCGAGAGCACCGCGGTCGAGAGGAAGACGTCGATCGCGACGTTGGCGAGGCGTTGCTGGAGGAGCTGACGGTCGATCACCGCCTTGCCGTGCTTGCGTAGCAACGCATCCACCGCGGTGCCGAGCGCGCGAATGATCGCCGCGACCGATTCAGCTTCTTCCGCCAGCGCGGGATGCACCCGCGTGAACGTCGGATGACCAACCTGGCGCTTCGCTCGGCCGGCGACGTACGACCCGATCACGCCGAACGAGTGGAGTGGATCCTTGAACGCCTTTCCGAGCTCCTTCAATCGCTCGCCCGGCTGTTGGAGTCCCATCAACGCGATGAGCACGCGCAGGATCTCATTCGTCCCCTCGAAGATCAGGTTGATCCGCGCGTCGCGCACGGCCTGCTCGTACGGATACTCCTTGGAGTAGCCGATGCCGCCGGCGATCTGCAGCGCGTCGTTCGCCGCGCGGAACGCCAGCTCGCTGCCAGCGATCTTGCACGCCGCCGTCTCGAGCGAGAAGTCGATGCCGCCGCGATCGACCATGCCGGCGGTGAGCATCCACGCCGAGTCCGCGGCGTAGGTATCGACGGCGTTGAGCGTGATCTTGTGCTGGATCATCTCGAACGAGCCAATCGGCCGGCCGAATTGCTCGCGCTGCTTCGCGTGCGCGAGCGCGATGCCCATCACCTTGCGCGCGCCGCGTGCGCTCCCGGCCGCGAGACCAAGACGTCCCGAGTTGAGAATCTCGAGGGCTTGCTTGAATCCCTGGCCGATCTCGCCAAGCCGATTCTCCATCGGGACACGCACGTCGGTGAACGTCACCGTGCGCGTGTCGCTCGCCTTGATCCCCATCTTCTGCTCGGGCTGGCCGAGTGAGATGCCGGGCGAGTGTGCGTCGACGATGAAGGCGGTGACGCGCTGCTTCGTCTGGCCGTCGACCGTGACGGGGACCTTGGCGAACACCGTGAACACGCCAGCGTAGCCCGCGTTGGAGATCCAGATCTTCGTGCCGCTCAGCGTGTAGTGCGTTCCGCTCGGATCGGGCACGGCGGTGGTCGTCATCGCTTGCGCGTCGGAGCCCGAGCCCGGCTCGGTGAGACAGAACGCCGCGACCGTCTCGCCGCTTGCGCAGCCGGGTAGCCACCGCTGCTTCTGCTCCTCGCTGCCGAAGAGCGCGATCCCCTTGCACCCGATGGACTGGTGCGCGGCGAAGTACACGCACAGTGCCGGATCCGTCGCGCCCACCTCGCCGAAGACGCGGCTGAACACTTTGGCCGACGCGCCGAAGCCGCCGTACGCCTCGGGGATCGCGAGCCCCATGAGCCCCAGCTCGGCGATCCCCTTTCGCACCGCCTCCGGGAGCACGCCGTCGTGGTCGATCTGCTTGCTGTCGATCGTGTCGGCAGCGAAGGCGCGGAACGAATCGAGGATCAGCCGCAGCGACTCGCGCTCGTCGTCGTCGAGCGCCGGGAAGGGGAAGACCAGGTCCTCGCGGATCTCGCCGAGGAAGATGCCCTTGGTGAAGGACGGGTTGACGTCCGGGTTGGCGAGGTGCGGAGCGTCGCCGGGCGCGTGCGCGGGAGAGATGGCCACGAGAACCGTCAGTGGTAGGGAGTAGAGTGCTAGCTAACACCGAAGATCGACGTTGCGCCAGCGTGCGCTGCGGCTGAGTGGGCGATTTCAGTGCCAAACAAATCCGTCGTCCCGATCCACGACGTTCCAGGACACATCGAATGCCGCACATGACGCTCCGACTGATGCGCGGAGGCCTGAATGGCCTTCTACCGGGCCCTGCCACCGAGAGACGAGAGGTGGACGAGTCCGGCTCTGACCTGGTCGCCGCCTCGGCGCGCCGGACCGGCGACGCGCTCCTGCTCGTGGCGCTGCTCTCGTTCGTCGCGCTCTCACTATGGATGCTGCGCGCGCAACTCGATCTCTCGATCGGAGACCAGTCTCAGTACCTCCTGCACGCGAGGGCATTACTCGAAGGGCGTCGCTACACGGAGAACGGCTACATCTACAATCCGCATATCGCGCTGAGTCCGCAGGCGTATCCTCCCGGGTTGCCGCTACTCATTGTCGCGGTCGAGGCCGTCGGCGCTCCGCTTCTCGTTGCACGCGTGCTGTTGATCGTGGCCTCGGTGATCTTTCTCTACCTGTCAGGCCGGTACCTCGCGCGACACGGCGATCCCTTGCTCGGGCCGGTCGCCATTCTCATCTGCGCCTTCATCCCTCCGCTTGCCCTGTTCGCGTCCGGACTCTACTCCGACTTCGTTTTCGCCGCGATGGTGTGGAGCTGTTGCCTCCTCGTCGACCGGTCTGGCAGGTGGGGCGTGGGACGCATCGCGGCGCTCAGCGCCGTGGGTGCGATCGCGATCGCTTTCCGCACGATCGGCGTCGCGCTCATTCCGGCGCTCGTGGCATACACGGCGTGGCGCGCGTGGCGACACAGGGAACCGTGGGCGCATGCGCTCGTTCCGGTGGTCATCTGGTTGACGACGCATCTCGCGATCGATCGCAGCTTGCCCGTGACTCAGGGCTACGCGCTTCAGATCGCGAGTGGCGGAAGCGATGTCGCCGTCACGCCCGGTCCGACGGCAATGGCCACTCTGTTCCTCGGACGCGTCGCCGACTATCGGGACTTCGTTTCCGGGCTGCAGCTCACACCGACGCCGTGGTACCTCGTGAACGTGGGCTACCACGTGGTCGCGCTCCTCGCGATGGGCGTTGGCGCGATCGTGTGGCTGCGGCGAGCGGGCATGCCCTTTCTCTTCTGGTTCGTGCTCTTCTATGTGGGCGGCTTCATGATGATGCCGTGGGCCGTCGCACGATTCCTCTGGCCTCTGGCGCCGATGATCTGGTTCGCCACGCTCGACGGCGTCCGCGTTGGGTTGATGGCGGTGAACATCCCGCCGCTTCGCGCGCGTCGTGCGAGCGTCGGGGCGGGGATCGCCGTCCTGTTGATCGCCGCCGTGGCCGGGAAGCCGCCCGATGCGTTCGTGGGTGTCGGGGACGTGACCGAGGGCCGAGCTCTGTACGCCGCGCTGCAGCGTGAGGCCGCCGTCGCGCCCGTCCGTACACTGTTCTTCAATCCGCGCGACATCGCGCGTCTCGATGGCGTCGCCGCGATGTACGTACCGCGGATGATGCCTGAGTCACTGTTGGCGGAAGCGGACGCGTACAAGATCACCCACGCCGTCGCCGGCAGCATGGGCCAGGATTCCACGTCGGACCGATACCTGCGCGACGCTCTGACCGCCCATCCCGGCCGCTTTCGACGCGTGTACGGAAACGAACAGTTCACGTTGTTTCGCCTCGTACCCGAGGGCACCCATGTCGTCCAGGAGAACGGTGTGAGACCGCGAACAGAGTGAGCGCGCCCAACAGCTCGACACTCCGGGCCGTATGCTGGTGTGCGCGTCGCTGGGCGCGGATCCGAACAGAGGATGGGATGATCACAACGAGAATCGTCGAGCGGCTGCTGTTCGTCGGCGCGATGGCTGTTGCGAGCGCGCGCGGCACGAACGCCGGCGCGCAGGGTGTGCCGGCACGACTGGCCGACAGCACCTTCTGGCGACTGATGACCGACTACTCCGAGCCGTGGGGCACGTTCCGCTCGGAGAACCTCGTGTCGAACGAGACGTCGCTCCAGTGGGTGATTCCCGAGCTAACGCGGCGCGTCCCGAATGGCGGCGTGTACATGGGCGTCGCGCCGGATCAGAACTTCACCTTCGTCACCGCGCTCAAGCCGGCGATCGCCTTCATCGTCGACATCCGGCATCAGAACGCCGTGCAGCATCTGATGTACAAGGCGCTGCTCGAGACGTCGAGCAACCGCGCCGACTTTCTCGCGAAGCTGTTCGCGCGCGCGCCGCTTGCTGGCGTGGACAGCACGTCGTCGGCGGAGCAGCTCTTCGTCGCGTTGGCGAAGCAGCCCGCCGACAGCGCGCGCTACCGGACGAATCTCGCGGCGATCACGGCGCGGCTCGTCGGCACGCACCGCTTCGCGTTGAGCGACAGCGAGCGCGTCTCGCTGGGCTGCGTGTACGGCGCGTTCTTCACGCAGGGGCCGGATCTCACGTACGGCTACAGCTCCGAATGCCGGAATCCGGGTCCGTACGGCTACGGCGGGTATGGTGGCTACGGCGGCGGTGGCGGCGGCTTCGGCGGGGGTCGCGGCGGCGGCGGATTCAGGATGCCGACCTACCAGGACATGATGACGGAGACCGACAGCGCCGGGGTGAACTGGAGCTACCTCGGCAGCGAGAAGGCGTTCCGAGCGCTCAAGTTGATGGAGGAGCGGAATCTGATCGTCCCGCTCACCGGTAACTTCGCGGGGGAGAAGGCGGTGCGCGCGGTGGGGACGTGGGCGCGCGAGCACGGTGCGAAGGTCACCACGTTCTACGTCTCGAACGTCGAGCAGTATCTCTTTCAGCAAGGTGACGAGGCGAAGCGGTTCTATGAAAACGTCGCGACGCTGCCGATCGACGAGACGAGCATGTTCGTGCGGTCGTACGTGAATCGACAGTTCCAGATGGACTCGACGATGCGGTTCAAGCCGCAGAGCCAGGCGGGGGGTGGGCGGTCGCTCGAGGGATTGAGCTCGATGGCGGAGCAGGTGCGGGCGTGGCAGGCGGGGAAGCTGCCGTCGTGGCTCGAGGTGATTCGGTTGTCGCACCAGTAGGATGCGACTCGGTTGTATGGGGTGCGGTGGGGAGTTATACTCCGGTCCTGACCGTCAGCCTGATATGGGGCTGCGGACGGGACGTAGCGCAGCCCGGTAGCGCACCTGAATGGGGTTCAGGGGGTCGCGGGTTCAAATCCCGCCGTCCCGACTATACAGCACAACGACTTACACCCGCCGCCCTTCGGGGCGGTTTGCATTTGTCGCACACCCGTCGCACACGCGGCATTGTCCCGCGCTTGGTCCGCTGGCGCATGCTTGTCAGCGGTTTCCTGCTTGCGAGTGGCGCACGGATGGATGATGTCGGCGCCTCCCTCATCTCCCTCGACCGACTCGAGGAGGCATCGACAGCGGTCATGTCGACGAGCGCCAACTAACGTCGCTGCCGCGGCCCCCCCCGATTGCTGGAAGGAAACAGCGGTAGATGCCCGTCATAGTTCGCACCGTGTGCGAGCGGCATCTTCCCCTTCAGTATCTCTTTCCGCAGCTGAACTGCGCGTTAGGCAACTAAACGCACACTTCATATGACGATGTCCCTAGGTTGGCACACAAGCGTATATCGGCAGCAGAATGACGGATCGAGTCCAGCATTATTCGGAGCGGCACACGGGACCGTATTGGCAGTGTGGCAGACTGGGCTCGCCGGACTGCGTTGGCTCGACGAGTTAGTAAATGAGCAAAAGGCGATTGCCCTCGGCGGCAACGGCTACCCGCTCGAATACACCGCGATGGCGACTCACGTCATCCCGAGGCTCCGCGGCGGCCCTCCTAAAGCAATAGCCAAGTGGACGTTCGATGCCGGCGACAACATTACCGAGAAATGGCTTGGCAAGACCACCATGGACTCGACGGCGATGGACGCATGTCGCCCCAACGAGTGGCTCATAGTTCAAGCCTGGGACGAGAGCTAGTGCAGTTGCAACGGATGCCTAACACGCGCTTGCCGCGCGGGGTCGAAAGTCAATGGAAACAGTCCACGAAGGTCGAATCAACATTCCAGGTATCGGCAGGCTTCCAATTGCGTACTTGCAGAACCACACGAACGGCCTTCCGCCCGGACCTCTCGGATATCTCCACTCAGCCGGGTCGAGCGTAGGCAAGGCTAGGCCAGAGCTCCTGGCAATGAAGAAGCAAGGATATGACGCCGAATTGACGCGATATCGCAGCGCGTTTGCCAAGTGGGCAGCAGGAAAGAAGTTTGACCTAATAGTGGGTGTGCCGTCGTCTCGAGCTGACTCGCAACCCTACGTCGCTACAATCGCAACAGCGAGCGCGGGTGCCAAGAATATCAGTGAGTGCTTTGCTAAGCAGGCCGGCACGAAGGCTGGGGAAGATCCCGACGCGGAAAAGTTGCGAGATGCGATCTCATCTGACTTGCCCGACTTGGCTACCGTTACGTCCGTAGTAGTCGTTGATGATACGATCAAAACTGGCACTACAATCCAAGTCATTCTTGAGCGCCTCTACGCCGCTGGACTGTCGCGCAACGCAGACATCGTTCTGGTCGCACCGCTAGTACTAATTCCCGTCGAGGAGCCGGCATGACGTGGGCTGCTGCGGAGAAGGAGTTGCGGTGGTACGCTATGCTCACTTCACTGGTGTCCTTGCAGCAGAGCTTCGACGCTATGCCGGACGGCCACTCGAGCTCTTGACTCACAATTCGGATGTCCGTCCTAAGCACAGCCCGCGACTACGTAGACGATCAGGTCGACACCGCCACCCGACTCCCGCGGTCGCGAGTTCGGTCGTTGGTTCGTCCATACCGACGCTGGTAGACCCTGAGCCGTTTGCAGGCGTCCTGTGAGCTGCGCCGGGTTCCGTGGACACCAACGTAGGGTGTTCTTTCGGAACGGAGGTGGAGCATGGCAGCATCTCGCCGGCGGTTTAGTAGGGAGTTCAAAGTAGAAGCGGTACGACTCGTCATCGAGCGTGGGGTGTCAGCGGCGCAGGCCGCACGGGACTTGGGGGTGCACACGAACGTGCTGCGCCATTGGGTGCGCGAGCACCGCGCCAATCCCACGCAGGCGTTTCCAGGCGCAGGGCTGCAGAAGCCGGAGGATGCGGAGGTCACACGGCTGAAGCGAGAAATCGCGCGCCTCAAAATGGAACGCGACATCTTGAAAAAAGCCGCGGTGGGTTCAACCGGTCGATGCAACGGTGGACGCGAGTTTCTCCGCTGGTGTCA
>JBDTOD010000127.1:0-12864 GCA_039933415.1 bacterium | reverse complement strand
TGCGCACCTTCCACATCGGTGGAACGGCGGCGCGTATCGCCGAGCAGACGGCACGCAAAAGCAAGGTGGCGGGCCGGATCGAGTACAGCGACCGGCTGGTGTACGTCACCAACCGTGAAGGGAACCAGATCGTCACGGGATACGAAGGCGAGATCATCATCCGTAACTCGGCCGATCCGAACTCGGCCGTCGGCGCGCGCCTCCAGGTGCCGCTCGGCGCGATCCTGATGATGACGAACCACGAGGAGGTCAGGAAGGAGCAGGTGATCTTCACGTGGGATCCGTACTCGAACCCGATCATCGCGGACGTCGAAGGGACGATCCGGTTCGTGGATCTCGTGGAGGACGAGTCGGTGTCCGAGGAGCTCGACGAGCTCACCGGTCTGCGCCAGCGCGTCGTCATCGAGGACCGCGAGAAGAAGCTGCACCCGCACATCGAGATCTGGCAGTCGAAGGGCGGAAAGGACAAGAAGATCCGCGACTTCGTGATCCCGGTCGGGGCGCAGCTCACGATCGAGGATGGCCAGTCGATCTTCCCCGGCGACACGCTGGCGAAGCTCGGACGCGAGGCATACAAGACTCGCGACATCACGGGCGGTCTGCCGCGTGTGGCGGAGCTGTTCGAGGCGCGCAAGCCGAAGGATCCGGCGACGATCTCCGAGATCGACGGCGTCGTGCGGTTTGGCGACATCAAGCGTGGCAAGCGCGAGATCTTCGTGCAGCCGGTTCGGGGCGGCTCGGGAGCGGATCAGTTCGCGCTCGACGAGACGGCCGAGGCGCAGCTGTACGAGGTGGGTGCTGGCAAGCACCTTCGTGTGCACGAGGGCGACCGCGTGCGCGCCGGTGACCGTCTCTCCGAGGGTCCGGTGAACCCGCACGACATCCTGCGCATCAAGGGCGCACGGGCCGTGCAGGAATACCTGCTCAACGAAGTGCAGGAGGTCTATCGCCTGCAGGGCGTGAAGATCAACGACAAGCACATCGGCGTGATCGTCCGCCAGATGCTCCAGAAGGTCCGCGTGATGGATGCGGGCGAGACGGAGTTCCTCGAGGGCGAGCACGTCGACAAGCAGGTCTTCCGCGACGAGAACGACCGCGCGAAGAAGAAGAAGGAATCGCCGTCGACGGCGGAGCCGCTGCTCCTCGGCATCACCAAGGCGTCGCTGACCACGCAGTCGTTCATCTCCGCGGCCTCCTTCCAGGAGACCACGCGCGTCCTCACGGATGCGTCGATCCGCGGTGCGAAGGACGATTTGCTCGGTCTCAAGGAGAACATCATCATCGGGCACCTCATCCCGGCGGGCACTGGTATGTACCGGTACCAGGACGTCGAGCTGGAAGGGATGGAGATGCCGGCGGCAATGGAGATGACGCCGCTGCCCGAGCCTGTGCCGAACGTGTTCGCGATTCCGGAGGAGGACGAGTTCCCGGCGTCGGCGCGCACGACGGTGAAGGGAGCCTAACCAACGGCGGTTCTGGCTGGTGAGCGATGAGTGAAGGCGAAACGGCCCGGGCGATTGCCCGGGCCGTTTCTTGTTCAGCGTCCGAGGCGGTCCATCGCGCGCTGCGCCTCGTGAACGATTAGAGCGAGATCGTCGTCGCCGCCGCTCCAGGCGGCGACGACCGCCGCGTAGCTTTGCCGAGCCGTCGCGACATCGCCAAGCCGCTCGGCCACGCGGGCACGCTCGAGCACCCAGAGCACGTCGATCGCGGAAGGAAGGAGCGTCGGGCGGTCGGCGAGG
The DNA here is from genome assembly GCA_039933415.1 of bacterium. Classification (GTDB taxonomy): domain Bacteria; phylum Gemmatimonadota; class Gemmatimonadetes; order Gemmatimonadales; family Gemmatimonadaceae; genus AG11. The sequence goes on along the minus strand of JBDTOD010000127.1, from coordinate 11,122 downwards.
ATGGAGGCGGCCTCGCGCAACCGGCCGCGCGAAGCGAGCACGGATGCGTACTCGTACCGCGGCACCGCGCACATCTCGCACAGCGAATCAGGCAATGCGCCGAAACGCCGCAGCGCATCCGCAGTGTCGGCGCGCGCAAGGGCGAGATAGGCAGCGGCCACGGCGGCGGAGTATGTCGCGGTCCTGCGCTCCGCCAGGTCGCGCTGCGCGGCGCCCTCGACGACGCGCGCCATCTCGCGCAGCGACGTCGTGTCGCGCTGTCGTGCCCACCAGGCGCCAGCGGCAACCAGCGCGGGCGTGCCGAAGTGCGCATCGCGCGGATCCGTGCGCAGCCACTCGGCGAGCACGCGCCGCGCCTCTGACACGGCACTGCCGCCCGCGAGCGCCATCTCGGCGAACGCGCCGCTCGCGCGCGCTTCGGGCAGCTCGGTCGACTCGCGGAACCTGCCCCGGTACGCGAGCTGCAGCACCAGACGGTCGCGTGCGAACGCGGGATTGGCGAGCGGGGCGTAGAGTGCGGGTCGTCCCGACGTCATGCCCCGCAACAGCGCGACGGCCACCGCGCGCTGATCGAGCGCGCGCCGCGCGGCGGAGTACGCCTGGAAGAGCAGATCGGCAGACGCGGTGTCGAGCGCCGTGCGAGCCTCGAGCTTCACCGCGTCGGTGCCCGCGAGCAGCTGTGCGGCGAGCAGCGTTCCCGCGGCGCTGACGTCCGTGGGGCGAAGCGCGAAGTACCGATGGGCGTAGCGCAGCGCGCGCGCCGAGTCGCCGACGGAAAAACCGAGCTCCACCGGATGGATGTAGGCGGGAGCGAACGCCGAATCGAGTGAGATCGAGCGATCGAAGGTGCGCAGGATCTCCTGCTCCGACACGCTGATGCCGGGCCCGAAGCCGAAGTGGAAGTACGCGTCGGCCAGGCGATACCACGCCTCCGAATCCTGCTCGTTGCGCTCGGTCGCCTTCCGGAGGGTGCCGAAGAGCCGCACCACGTGCGAGTGGTACTGCGGGTCGCGGCCGTAGGCGTACGCCACGCTCCGGAGCGAGTCGGCGGCGATCAGCAGGCTGTCGCGCGCGCCCAGCCCGATGTTGAGCGCTCCGGCGCGCAGTGCGTGCTCGCGCGCGAGCGAGTCGGTGCCGAATCGCTGCCACCCGTAGGTGATCCCCAGATGCGAATGCGCGAGAGCGAAGGTGCTGTCCAGCTGGATTGCTCGGTCGTACGCCGCGAGCGCCGAGTCCCATTCGGTGCGCCGGAGATACTGCTCGCCCTGCAGGAAGGCGCGGATCGCGGGGAGCGAGGTCGATCCCGTGGACGCGCGCCGCACCGCACTCACCGGGCGGATCGTGCCGATCCCGCGAAGGAGCGCGAGCGTGAGCGAGTCCGCCATGCGATCCATTCGCTCGGTGGCACCTCGAAGCTCGATCGGCTCGCCGCGCCGGCGCGTGAGCACGTCCACGAGCCATGCCGTGATCCGCGTGGAGTCGTGTCCCGCCTCCAGCACGTGCCCGAGCACGACGAACCGCGCGCCGGTGCGTTGGCCAAAGGCGACGGCCGATTCCACGTCGGTCGGTCCGCGCCAACTTCGCAGCACGACAGAGGGTGGCACGGTGCGCAGCGGGCCCGCGCCGTCGAGCTTGGCCGACAGCAGGTCGACGAATCCCTCCCGCCACAGCGCATACTCGGCCTGCATAACGTCGAACGGCGCGATGGCGACCCGATCGTCATCCACTGCCGGCCTGCCGCTGCTGCTCCAGAGCACGGCGAGCGCGACGAGCGCGGCGACCACCACGGCGGCGATGCCCACGGTGCGCAGCCAGACTGGACGCGACCTCGCGGCCGCGGCGCGCGCGAGTCCGTCGCGCAGCTCCTGTGCGGTGGCAAGCCGCGATTCGACCCGCGACGCGAGGGCTCGACCGACGAGGACGCTGAGCTCCTTCGGAACGTCCGGGCGCAGGTCGCTGAGCGTCTTCGCGGCGCGACGTCCTCCCCACGTTGGAGTCAGATCGTAGCCGTCGTCGGGCAGCTTTCCGGTGAGCACCTCGTAGATGACGACGCCGAGCGAGTAGATGTCCGCGCGTCCGTCCACCTGCATCGAATCCGTGAACTGCTCGGGCGCCATGTACTGCCGGGTGCCAACGAGGTGTCCGGCGCCGGCCGGCTCGCCATCGACGGCGGCTGACATCGCCTGCGCGACGCCGAAGTCGACCAGCACCGCATGATCGCCGGAGAGCATGATGTTCGCCGGCTTGATGTCACGATGGACCACGCCCTGCGCGTGGGCGTACGCCAGTGCGTCAGCCACTTCCGCGAGCAGGCGATAGGCGTCCGCGGCGGGCAGGGGATCGTCGGGGCGCGACATGCGCTGCTGGAGCGAATCCCCCTTCACGAACGGCATCGTGTAGTAGAGCAGCGACCCGTCGGCGCCCGCGCTCAGGATCGGGATGATGTGCGGATGCTGGAAGTGCGCAGCGACGGCGATCTCCCGCTGGAATCGCGACGCGTTGACCTCGCCGGCGAGTTCGGGCGGCAGCACCTTGACCGCGACTGGCCGGTGGAGCGAGAGATCGGTCGCCAGGAACAAGCGACTCATTCCCCCGCTGGCAATCTCCCGCTCTACGCGATATCCAGCGCCCAGTGCCGACTGGAGTTGATCCAGGAGGTCGGATCGCTCCGTGGGAAGCATTGCCATCCGTGCCAGTGTGTGAACCAAGACGGGACAGTCGTTGGAATCGTAACGACGGTCAGCGAAGCGCGCACCGACGGCGACGCCTCGCCGACGTCAAAACGCGGGGCTCGGTCGACGGGAGATCCGCCGTTCGCTTGCTCACGCCTCTCGTATCTGGCACCTTCGGTCATGCCAGGCCTCATTGCTCAGATGGGCCGTCGCGCGCTGCTGCACAACCGGGCGCGCGTCGACCGCTTCAAGCTCGCGAGCCGAACGCACGTGCGCGAGCGCCTGCTCGGCGACGCGCGCATCGGCGACGCGGTGCGGGAGCACGCGGCCGAGACCGGGATGTCCGAGGAACACGTGTGGCACAAGGTGGACGGCTACGTGCACGAGATCGTGCCGTTCTTCAACGTCGTCGCGTACTACCAGATCGGCTACCGGATCTCGGGCTGGCTGCTGAACATGTTCTACAAGGTCTCCGTCGACTTCGCCGATGCGAAGGCGAAGGAGCGGCTGCCGCGCGACGCGGTGATCGTGTACGTGATGAACCACCGGTCGAACGCGGACTACGTGCTGGTGAGCTACGCGCTCGCGGGGCAGGTGGCGATCTCGTACGCCGTCGGGGAGTGGGCGCGCGCGTTTCCGTTGGAGTACGTGTTCAAGGCGTTCGGCTCGTATTTCATCCGGCGCCGATACCGCGAACCGCTGTACCACACGGTGCTCGAGCGGTACGTGCAGCTCATCACGCGCGAGGGCGTGACCCAGGGGATCTTCGTCGAGGGCGGACTCACGCGCGACGGGAAGCTGCGTCCTCCGAAGATCGGACTGCTCGACTACGTGCTCGGCATCGGGCGTGACGAGGCGTACGCGGCGCGATTGCACGTCGTGCCCGTTGCGGTGAACTACGACCGCGTGCTCGAGGATCGATCGCTGCTGCGCGAGCTCGCGACGAAGGAAGGAGGTCCGCGCACGTCGCGGCTCGCGCAGGCATGGGAAGTGTCCCGGTACGTCTGGTGGAATCTCGCGCGGCTGTTCACGCGGAAGTGGAAGCGATACGGTCGCGCGGCGGTGGTGGTCGGCGCACCGATTCCGCTCGGGCCCTGGTTCGCCGAGCAGCGTGACCTGTTCACGTTGGAGAAGCCGGAGCGATTGGCGCGCGTGCAGACGTTGTGCGACGGACTGCTGGAGCGGGTCGGAGCGCTGATCCCGGTGACGCCCGTGCCGCTCGTCTGCGCGGCGATTCAGAGCTTCGAGGGGGACTACATAGTGCGTGATCAGTTACTCGAACGTATCGATGAAATGCGAGGCGTGCTTCGCGAGCTGAACGCCGGTGTCGTGCGGCAGGACAGAACGGCCGAGGAGCTCTTTGAGCTGGCGTACAGAATGCTGCGGATGCGCAAGGTCATCGCGCGCACGGGGACGGGATATCTGGTGCTCCCGCGCGGACGACCATTGGTGAGTTACTACGCGAACAGTGTGGCGCACCTGCTGGGAGAATTCTCCGACGCGGTGCGCGCACGCGACGCGTTGCCCGCGATGGCCGGGACGGTCTCAGCTCGCGAGCGCTAACGCTGCTTGACGAAGTGCGCGATGCCGCCGGCCCTGCGATACTGCCCGACGATCGTATCGCCGCGAATCTCCCCGGTGAGCACCTCCGCGGTGTCCGACGCCGACCATCCCGGGAGAAAGTACAGCGTGATGCGACCGTTCTGAGCGGTACCGAGGACTCCGCAGAGCTCACACCCGGGACTGCTGAACGTCACTCGTCGATGCGTCTGGCCCGACAGCGCGTCCGGCTGATCGGATCGCGCGCTCGGCGACTCGACATATACGCTGAGAGTCAGATACGGTGCGATGGCCAGCTCGTCCTGAGATCCAATCACGCGGTAGTTGCCCGCGACTGCCTCGGCCTGCGGAGCCACGACGTGGAGCTCTTCGAAGCGGATCCGCACCAGCGACCCGAAGAAGCCGAATCCACCGGAGACGTGGTTCAGCAGGCCACGCCCCGAGAGCGGATCGCTGCGGGTGCGATACCAGTCGTAGAAGTTGGAGTCCACCGCCGACACGGTGACGGCCTGCGGAAATCCCGGAATGAAAACGTGGGGCAGCAACCGGATGTCCGCGTTGCGCAGTTTGCCGGTGAGGCGCACGCGAGTGCTGTCGGTGAAGAACGCGCGCGGGCCGAACGGTGTCTCGATGCGCACGTAGTAGCTTCGCGCGCCCGCGGCCGCGGGCCACGAGATGCTCGCCGTGTCCCGCGAGCGATCGAACGCGCGCGGTTCGGCGACGAGCGCCGTGGCGCCCCCCGGAACGACCGTCTCACCCTTGATCACCTCGCCCTTCGTCGTGAGCACGGTGAGCCGATACGTACCGCCGCGCTCGAGCGCCACGCCGGGGAGCTGGAACCGGTACACGCCGCGCCCACTTCCGTCTCCGTTCGCCGGATAGTCTTCGCGTGCAAGGATGTTGGCGCCGCTCGGAGTGCTGAGCGTGATGACCGCGCCGCTCTCGGCGATCCCCTCGTCCGTCAGGAGTGGGTCTTCCAGATCGAACGGCGGCGCGATGGATTGGACGGTGCCGTTTCTCGTGCGCTCCAGCAGCACCACCTGGGTGAGGGCGCTCGCGCTCAACAGTCCGTGCGTGGCGAGCCGCGCCTCGGTGGTCGCGATCCCGACCTTCTCGATGTCGCAGGCGCTCACGAGGAGCAGCATGCCGGCGAAGGCCGTCCGCACTCGGTCAAAAACCAATGCGCACCCCCAGGCTCGGCAGCACGGGGAACTGCGAGATCGCGCGCCGCGTGGGGCGATCGGTCGAGTAGTCGTAGACGTACACGAACACGTTCTTCGCGTAGTAGACGTTCACGACACTCAGGTATGGCGCGAGGGTCGCGCCCCGAAAGAGAAATTCGCGCGAGACGTCGAGATCGAGGCGATGGGTCGGAGGAAAGCGCAGGCTGTTTCGCGCGCCGCCAATCGGCTCGAGCAGCAGGCGCGGATCGCCCGTTCCCCAGTGATCGCGCGTGGGATCGTAGACGCGTCGCACGATCTGCCCCTCGATAGGTGTGTACGGCGTGCCCGTCGCGAAGCCGAAATGGGCGCCGAGCCGATATCGCGCGAGCGGCCACGTGGCGACGAGGTCGAGGTCGTGACGGCGATCGTTGCCCGGCGACCAGCGCACGCTGTCGAGCGTGCGTGTGCTCAAGCCGTACGAGTAGGCGAGCCATCCGCCTGGGCCGTTGGCCGGTTGCCAGCGGGCGAGCAGGTCCATTCCGTACGACAGCCCCTGCGCGGCGAAGAACTCGTCGCCGCGCCGGCCGGGATCCTCGGACCAGTTGGCGTCGAGCACCCGATCATACCGCTTGACGTATCCCTCGAGCCGAACGGAGCCGACGGAGAGGCGCCGTTCCATTCCGGCCACGTAGTGCCATGCCGTCGCCACCGGAATGAACGAGTCGCTGGCGATCCAGATGTCGAAGTAGCGGAGTGCGCCGTCCCCGGCGAGTGACTGCATCCACTGCGTGACGCGCCCCGCCTGAAGCGTGAAGGCGACGTCCGGCGTGGCGAGATACTTCACCGAGAGCCGCGGCGAGAGTCCCGCCCAGTCGCGCCCCGACAGCGCTTCGGCGCGCACACCGCCCTGCACGAGCCATCGCGACGAGACCCGCCACAGGTCGTCGATCCAGAGCACGCCGGTGTTGGGCCGCTGCTCGAGATCGAAGCCGGTGGTGCCGGTCTGCGTCGAGCCGGATGCGTAGCGGATGCGATGCGCGGCGACCTCGTACCCGATCGAGCGGTCGTGCGACATGCCGCGCGTCAGCACCGACCCGCTGAACCGCACATCGCGAATGGCGCTGCGCTGCGTGAGCGTTCCCTCGCCGAGATCGAGTCGCGTCGAGAAGCCCGAGGTGGACACGCGCTGCTCGAGCGTCGTGCTGTCGCCGAGCGCCCAGCCGAACAATGACGAGCGAACGGGGCCGAGCTCCTTCGAGAGCGTCGATCCGACGACCAGGTTGCCCCAATCGTACGCCCACTTTCCACCGGCCGCCTTCGTCGGCACCGAATCGGTCGCGAACTCGGCGAGGTTCGCGTCGAGCACGTCCTTGCCCTCGTACGCGGTGACGCTCAGTCGAGCGCCTCCAGGAAGCTCGTACGTGCCGCGCGCGTGGAGGTCGCGGAAGTGATAGGGGAAGACATTGTTCGTGAAGATCGATTGCAGCGCGTCTGCATACGTGCGGCGGCCGGCAACGCTCCACGTGCCGCGTCCGCCAGCGAACGCGCCAGAGAGGCGTCCCGTCGCGGCGAGCGCCGAGATGTCGGCCGTCGCATGGATGCCGGTGCGCGGATCGTCCAGCGAGCGGACCTCGAGCACGCTCGACAGGCGGCCGCCGTACCGCGACGGTGGCGCGCCGGTCATCAGCTCGATGCCGCCGACCGTCGCGTCCATGAACGTGCTGAACAATCCACCGAAGTGGAACGGATTGTAGACCGGATATCCGTCCAGGAGGACCAGATTCTGGTCGCCTTCGCCGCCGCGCACGTTGAGCCCGGTGTTGTAGTCGTTGCGCGCCACGACGCCGGGCAGAAGCTGGACGACGCGCACGAGGTCGGGCTCGCCGACGCTGGGTACACCGGCCATCGCCGCCGACCCCATCGCGATAGTGCTCACATTCGGACTCGCCCCGAACAGCTCGGCGTCGACGGCACGGGCCTGGGTGCGGACGGCGCTGAGTAGCTGGGCGTCGGATTGGAGCACGACGTCGACTCGCGCCGTGTCGCCGGCGCTCACCCGTACGATGCGCTCGACCGTGCGGTAGCCGAGCAGTCGGAACCGCACGGTCGCCGGACCGACCCGTACGCGCTCGAGAAGGTATCGTCCGTCGGGGCCGGTGAGCGCGCTGGCGACTGTCCCGGCGATCGTGACGGTGGCTCCCGCTGCCACGAGGGCGGTACCGGTGTCGACGCCGCGTGCCGTGACACGACCCGCGACAATGCCCGTCGCGCCATCCTGAGCGGAGAGGAGGGCCGGCACGAGGCCGAGCAGCGCGATACGCGCGCCCAGATGCAGCGATGACCGAAGCGTCAACGAGTCGGGGTGAGAAGTGCCGCCATCATAGTGGGTCTTCCGGGCCACTGGTAGGGGGACCAGAGGGCGCCGCCGGGTCCCGCTGACTTGACCCAACGCCCGATTCCAGGCTAGCTTACGAGTCTGTTCCGTGCCGCCTCATCCGGGCGATCCACGTAGAATCAGGAAGACGAACACAGTTCAGGTTGAATGCCCACGATCAATCAGCTCGTCCGGCAGAGCCGCCGCGACGTCGAGAAGAAGATGAAGGCGCCGGCGCTCAAGGCGAACCCGCAGAAGCGGGGCGTTTGCACGCGCGTCTACACCACCACGCCCAAGAAGCCGAACTCCGCGCTGCGCAAGGTTGCGCGCGTGCGTCTGACGAACGGCTTCGAAGTCACCGCCTACATCCCCGGCGAAGGCCACAACCTCCAGGAGCACTCCATCGTCCTCATTCGCGGTGGTCGTGTGAAGGATCTTCCGGGAGTTCGCTATCACATCGTTCGCGGAACGCTCGACGCCTCAGGCGTGAACGGCCGCAACCAGAGCCGCTCGAAGTACGGCACCAAGAAGCCGAAGGCTGGTGCCGCTGCGAAGACCGCGGGCAAGGGAGGTAAGAAGTGAGCCGCCGCAAGAGTGCTGTGAAGCGGACCATCCTCCCGGATGCGCGCTACGACAGCCAGACCGTTTCGAAGTTCATCAACGTCCTGATGTACCAGGGCAAGAAGAGCACGGCCGAGCGGATCTTCTACGCCGCGATGGACCTCGTGGAGAACCGCACCAGCCAGCCGGGCGTGAACATCTTCAAGCAGGCGCTGACGAACCTGAAGCCGGTCGTCGAAGTGAAGAGCCGCCGAGTGGGTGGTGCGACGTACCAGGTGCCGGTCGAGGTGCGTCCCGAGCGCCGCACGGCGTTGGCGATGCGCTGGCTGATCAGCTACTCGCGCGACCGCAACGAGAAGTCGATGGCGGAGAAGCTCGCGGCGGAAGTGATTGCGGCGTCGAAGGGCGAAGGCAACGCGGTGAAGAAGAAGGAAGACACGCACCGCATGGCAGACGCCAACAAGGCGTTCGCGCACTATCGCTGGTAGGTCTCTGAAGTTCCGACGCACCAGAAAGCTCCGTCCGGTCCACTGTGATCGGACGGGGTTTTCCGTATCTACCGCACGGGGTTGCGCAGCGCCGCATTTCGCTCGCGCGCGCCGACTCTGATCGAGCTCTCATACCCGTTGTGCCACCGGGAATCGAGCATCTCGACCGACTCGTGAGCGTGCGTCGAGGGTTGTGCGGACTGACCCACGACGTAGAATGCGCGGCATGAGATTCCCGAATGTCCTCGCCACGATCCTGCTTGCGACGCTCGGATGCGGCGGATCGAGTGCTGCGCGCGGAAAGCCAGCCCCGCTCGCCTCATACGACGTCGTCCTCCTCGTCGGCCAATCGAACATGGCTGGGCGCGGACCCATCGCGCCCGAGGATCGCATCCCTGCGCCGCACGTCTTCATGCTCGATAGGGCAGGCACGTGGGTCCCCGCCGTCGAGCCGATGCACTTCGACAAACCGATCGCCGGCGTGGGTCCAGGGCGCACGTTCGGTATCGAGCTCACGCGTCTCACCGGCCATGATGTGGGGCTCGTTCCAGCCGCGGTGGGCGGCAGCTCGATCACCTCGTGGGTGCCGGCCGGCTACGACTCCGCCACGCGCACACACCCGTACGACGACGCGCTGCGTCGAGTGCGCGTCGCGATGCAGCGCGGTCCGCTCGTCGCCATCCTCTGGCATCAAGGAGAGAGCGACGCGAACGCGCGACTCGCGCCGGCGTACTCGCAGCGGATGCACGCGCTGATCGCGCGATTCCGCTCGGACCTCAGCGCGCCCGACGTGCCGGTGCTCATCGGACAGCTCGGGCAGTTTCGGCGGTGGACGGCCTACGACTCCACGGTCGATGCCGCGCATCGCGAAGCGGCGCGCACGATGCCCCACGTCGCGTTCGTGTCGTCGGACGATCTGGCGCACAAGGGCGACTCGCTGCACTTCGACGCTGCGTCGGCGCGAGAACTGGGACGGCGATACGCCGCGGCATACGCCGCGATTGCTGGCGGTGGGGTGCCGACCGGGCGGTGACGTGAGTTGGGGTCAGACTCGAACGCCGACTCTGACCCCGGGCTCTGACCCCGGGCTCTGACCCCGGGCTCTGACCCCGGGCTCTGACCCCGTCTGAACTTGGCGCAAATAGTGCAGATCACTCCGCTACCTGGCACAGCGCCCTCTCGCACGATCGCTGGATGACCTGACCGCCTCGCGGCACTCGCTCGCCCCGCCTGGTTCTCCGAAACCGGCGGGGCTTCTCGTTTCCGCAGCCACTACATCCGTGTCGACTTTTTTCCGCCGCGCCACCGATACGCTCGAGCCGACGACCGACGTACGCCACTCGGCCGCCATCCTGCAGACGGGCGCGCTGCAACGCGCGATCTTCAACAGCGCGCACTTCTCGAGCATCGCGACCGACGCCGAAGGCGTGATCCAGATCTTCAACGTCGGCGCCGAGCGGATGCTCGGGTACTCCGCCGCCGACGTCGTCAATCGCACCACGCCAGCGGCGATCACCGACGCGCAGGAAGTCGTCGCGCGCGCGAAGGCGCTCAGCGAGGAGTTCGACACGCCCATCGCGCCAGGGTTCGAGGCGCTGGTGTTCAAGGCGTCGCGCACGATCGAAGACATCTATGAGTTGACCTATATCCGGAAGGACGGGAGTCGCCTGCCCGCCGTCGTCAGCGTGACGGCGCTGCGCGACGAGCAGGAAGCGATCATCGGCTACCTGCTCATCGGAACCGACAACACGGCACGGAAGCAGGCGGAGGAGGCGCTGATCAAGGCGGGCGCGCTCCAGAGCGCCATCTTCAACAGCGCGAACTTCTCGAGCATCGCCACCGACGCCTCCGGCGTCATCCAGATCTTCAACGTCGGCGCGGAGCGGATGCTCGGCTACGCGGCGGCGGACGTCGTGAACCAGGTGACGCCGGCGGCGATCTCCGATCCGGCCGAGGTGATCGCGCGCGCTCTGGCGTTGAGCGTCGAGCTGGGCGAAACGATCAATCCCGGCTTCGAAGCGCTGGTGTTCAAGGCATCGCGCGGGATCGAGGACATCTATGAGTTGACGTACATTCGAAAGGACGGCAGCCGCTTCCCCGCCGTCGTGTCGGTCACAGCGCTGCGCGATGAGGACGAAGGGATCATCGGCTACCTGCTGATCGGAACGGACAACACCGCCCGCAAGCAGATCGAGGAAGAGCGGATGCGGCTGGATCAGCGGCTCCGTGACCAGCACTTCTACACGCGATCGCTGATCGAGTCGAACATCGACGCGCTGATGACGACCGATCCGCGCGGCATCA
>JBDTOD010000126.1:0-13079 GCA_039933415.1 bacterium | reverse complement strand
GTGGAGGTCGTGCAGGAAATGGTGGACATGATCACGGCGCAGCGGGCCTACGAGCTCAACTCCAAGACGCTCAAGGCGACGGACGAGATGTCCCAGGTCGCGAACGAGATCGTTCGGTGACCGGCGCCGTGCGTCTCGCGGGCGCGCTGTTGCTCGCCGTGCTCGCGGGCGTGGCGCCGGACACGGCGTCGGCGCAGCCCGGGCGCGTCGCGGTCGCGGCGCGCGAGATCGCGCGCGGCGTGGTGCTCGCGACGGCCGACATCGGCTACTCGGCGCCTGCCCTCGTGGTCTCGGGTCCGGCGCGTGGCGCCTCGCGGGCGGAGCACTTCGATCCAGCCGTCGATGGCGACACGCTGGTGGGCTGGATGACGCGCCGGCTGATCGCCGTGGGCGAGGTGCTGCGCGCGCCGGCCGTGGCGCCGCCGCAGCTCGTGCGGTCGGGCGAGATGGTGGACGTGGTGCATCGCGCCGACGGCGTGCTCGTGACGATGCGCGGGCGCACCACGCGCGCCGCGTCGCTCGGAGAGCGCGTGACGGTACGGTTCGACAACCAGCGCAAGATCGACGCGATCGTGATCGCCGCAGGCCGCGTGGCGGTGGAATGACCATGCCGGTCCTCCTCACGCGCGCGCTCGTCGCCGCGACCGTCATCGCGCTCCTGCCCACCGTCAGCCGTGCGCAAGCCGCGCCGCCTGCGAGAGCCACGCAGATGGCGCAGACGGCGCAGGCCGCGCCGGATAGCGCGTCCAGCCGCCCATTCCGCCGTTCGTGGACGAGCGACCGCCGCGAGTTCGTCGTCGGCGACATCATCACCGTGGTCGTGGATGAGCTCACGCTCGCATCGGCCAGCAAGGGACAGAACGCCTCGGACACGCAGTCGCGGGACCTCGGGTTGAGCGCGCCGAGCGCACTCGACGCCGACGTGAAGCTCGGCACCGACAAGAGCTCATCGTCGCGGCAGAACGGCCAGGCCACGCGCGACCTTCGCTTCCGCGGCGAGCTCTCCGTGCGCGTCACGAAGATCCAGCCGAACGGTGTGCTCGAGGTGAACGGAACGCGCACGGTGGACGTCGACAAGAACAAGCAGCAGCTCAGCCTCACGGGCCTCGTGCGGCCGGAGGACGTGACGCGCTCCAATGTGGTGGCGAGCGCCCGCGTCGCCGACGCACAGCTCCTGTACACGCTGAGCGGGAATCTCGGCGCCACTCGCGGCGGCATCATCGGCCGCCTCATCTCGGTGTTCTGGCCATGACCGCTCTGCTCGGGCTACTCGATCTGCACGGCGCACGACGTCGCGCGGCGCTGCTCGTCGCGGCGCTCCTCGCCGCACCGGTGCTGCTCGCGTCGCCGCTCGTCGCGCAGGACGTCCGCATCCGCGATCTCACCGTCGAGGACCGCGCCGTCCCCGTTCGTCTCATGGGCTACGGGCTCGTGGTCGGCCTGGACAACACGGGCGACCGGGTGAGTGGCGGCCGCAATGGTGGCATGACCGTCACCTCGGTGGTGAATCTGCTCCGTCGCTTCGACGTGGAGCTCCCGCCGGACGTCGTCCGCATGCGCAACGTCGCGGCGGTGCTGGTGACCGCCGAGGTGTCTCCCTACATGCGCGCCGGCGGGAAATTCGAGATTCACGTCTCGTCGCTGGGCGACGCACGCTCGCTGCGGGGCGGGGTGCTCTGGATGACGCCGCTCCTGGCGGACGTTGGCGGCAAGCCCGTCGCGTCGGCACAGGGTGCGCTCCTCACGAGCGAGGCGGCACCGACCAACGGCTACCGGCTCTCGTATTCCGCCGAGAACTCCGCGCGCATTCCCGCTGGCGGGCTGCTCGAGGCCGACATGCCGCGTCCGGCATTCGCCACCACGTCGCGGCTGGTCCTGCGCGAGCCCGACGTCGGCACCGCGGTGCGCATCGCGGCGGCGATCAACAAGGTGCTCGGCGACACGACCGCCCGCGTGGAGGATCCCGGTGCCGTGGCGCTCGTGTTCAAGAGCGATGAGAAGCGCGACCGCGCGACGCTGTTGTCGCAGGTGCGCGACCTCCTCGTGCAGCCGGATCGTCCGTCGCGCATCATGATCGACGCGCGCGACGGCACCGTAGTCGCGGGCGGCGACATCGTCGTCGGCGACGCGTCGGTGAGCCATGGTGGCGTCACGCTGGCCGTGGGCGCGATGTCCGCCGCCGATTCAACGAGCAAGGACACCGCGCCCGGCGCGCCCAGCCGGCTCCGCGTCGCCACCGGCACGCCGGTGAGCCGGGTCGTGTCGGCGCTGCACTCGATGCAGACGTCGCCCACGGAGATCGCCGCGTTCCTCGAGTCGCTGCGCGCCGCTGGTGCGCTGTCGGCGGAGATCGTGATCCGATGAGCATCTCCGGTCCACATGGCTCCCGCCACGCGATCGGTCAGGTGGCGCGACCGGCCAAGGACGCAACGCCGCAGGAGAAGCTGCGCGCCACCGCGCAGCAGCTGCAAGGCGTGTTCGTCGAGCAGCTCTTCAAGGCGATGCGTGCGACGGTGCCCGAAGACGGTGTGTTCTCCGGTGGACAGGGCGAAGAGATGTTCCGCGGGCTGCTGGACCAGCGCATGTCCGAGAGCGTGCCGGAGAAGTGGACCGGACCGCACTCGCTTGGCGAGGTGATCGTTCGACAGCTGTCCCTGGCGTTGCCAGCGACACCGCAGACGGCAGCACCCCTTCCCGAAGATCGATGATCTCATATCCGTACAACGCCGTCTCGGCGCTGACTCCGGCCGGTCTGCCCTCCGAAGAGATGCTCGCCGACGCGTTGTCCTCCGAGACGAAGCTCGTCGAGGAGCTCATCGCGATCATGCGCCGCCAGCGTGCGGCGGTCGCCGTGGACGATCTGCAGGGCGTGGACAGCAGTGTCTTCGCCACGCATCGCGTTCTCGCGACGCTCAAGGAAGCGCGTCGCCGGCGCCACGCGCTCAACCGCATGCTCGGCGAACGGGAGGACTTTCCGCTCGAGGCGCTCGACGAGGTGCTCGGCCAGCGCATGACGGAGCGCCTCGGGACACTCCGGAGTGCGCTGCAGCTCGCGGCGCGCGATCTCTCGCGCCAGGTCACGATCAACCGCCAGGTGCTCCGTCACGCGCTCGCCGGCGGCGAAGCATACCTGCGCACGCTCACCGGCGAGCCCGCGATGCCGACCTACTCCACCGCCGCCACCGCGCCCGATTCGACGCGTGATGGTGTCCTCGTCAATCGGACGGCGTGAACCATGAGCTCCCTCGGAAGCATCCTCAACGTCGCGCGCTCGGCGATGCAGGCGAGCCAGGTCGCGTTGCAGACGACGTCGCAGAACATCGCCAACGCCAATGTCGACGGCTACACCGTGCAGCGCGTGCAGTTCAGAGCGCACACGCCGGAGCGGTTCCCCTACGGCTCGCTCGGTACGGGCGTCGACGTGCAGGGGATCACGCAGTCACGCGACCGCTTGCTCGACGCGCAGTTTCGAACGGCGGCCGGCGGCTCGGCGTATGAGAGCCGCACGAGCGACACGTTGTCGCGCGTCGAGCAGGTGCTGGGCGAGCCGTCGAGCACCGGGCTCGCCACCTCGATCGACGCGTTCTGGAACTCGTGGAGCGATCTCGCCGCCGACCCCACGAGTACGGCGGCGCGCGGCGTGGTGCGCCAGCGCGGGAGCGAGGTGTCCGGGCTTCTCAACGGCTTCGCGAGGCAGCTCGACGGCCTCGCCAGTGACACGCGCACCCTGCTCACGTCCGACGTGAACAGGCTGAACGAGCTGACGAGGCAGATCGCCGGCATGACGCCGGCGATCGTGGCCGCCGAGGCCGGAGGGCAGACGGCGAACGATCTGCGCGATCAGCGCAACCGGCTCGTCGACGAGGTGTCCAAGCTGATCGACACCCAGGTGATCGAGCGCAAGGACGGCAGCATCGGCGTGTACCTTGGCGGCCGGACCGTGGTGGACGGCACGAGCTATCATCAGCTCGCGACGAGTGGAGGCCAGCCCGTTGCGGTCACCATCGCCGGCGAGTCCGGCGCACTACAGGGCATCGGCGGCAGCATCGGTGCGAGCATCATTGCGGTGAACACGACGATCCCCGGAGTCATGCAGGACCTGGACACCCTCGCCGGCACGCTCGTGCGCGAGACGAACGCCATCCATCGCACTGGGACGGTGTTCAGCGGCACCCCGCCCGTTGGCGCCGCGGCGGGCAACTTCTTCGCGCAGGATCCCGTCATCGTCGGCAGCGCGGACCCGCAGCAGACGGCGCGCGGCATCACGCTCGATGCGTCGATCGCCAACCTCGGCGCGATCGCCGCGTCCGGTGCGGCCGCGACCGGACCAGGCGACAACTCCCTCGCCAACCGCCTCTCCGGCTTGCGCGATCTTCCACTCACCTTCGGCACGGCGTCGGGCGGCAGCTTCACCGGTACGCTCGGCGCGTTCTACCGCTATACTGTATCGAGCGTCGCGCTGGGCGCGAGCCAGTCGTCCAATCAGGCCGCGGTGCAGGAGACGCTGGTGTCCCAGGCTGACACGCGGCGTCAGTCGGTGAGCGGCGTCGCCACGGACGAGGAGCTCGTGAACATGATCAAGCAGCAGCAGGCATATCAGGCGGCGGCAAAGCTCATCAACGTCGTGAACGAGATGGCCGACACGCTGATCAACCTCGGCCGCTGATCCGTGCTGATCCTGAGCCGGAAGGCCGGCGAAGCGATCATCATCGATGGCGGTATCCGCCTGGTCGTGCTCTCGTGCGACCGGAAGAGCGTGCGACTCGGCATCGAGGCTCCGGCGTCCGTCTCCATTCTCCGCAGCGAGATCGTCGTCGCGATCGCGGAAGAGAATCAGCGCGCCACCGACACCGCCGACGCGAGCCAGTGGCTGTCCGGCCTCGGTGAGACGCCCGACGAGCCGACGTAGCGCCGAACATCGCGCCGGTTCGCGGCCACGGTTGGCCGCGACCGCGACGCCAAAGTCGCACTCCAGCAGCCGTGCCCGCTGACCGATACTCCTCTCTGTAGGGCGAGCAAGACGCGCGATGCGCCACGCCCGTTCACCAGTGAGGTTCGGCCGTGTTCGTGATCCTGGGACTTCTCGTCGTCATCGGCAGCATCCTGTTCGGCTACACGATGCATCACGGCCAGATCGCCGTGCTGCTCCAGTGGTCGGAGTTCATCATCATCGGCGGTGCCGGCATCGGCGCCTTCCTGGTGGCCAATCCGATGCCGGTGGTGAAGGGAAGCATCTCGATGGTCCTCGGACTGCTGAAGCCGAATCCGTATTCGGAGAAGGCCTACTCCGAGCTGCTGCAGCTCCTCTACGAGGTGTTCCAGAAGGCGCGCAAGGACGGGCTGGTCGGCCTCGAGTCGCACATCGAGGAGCCGGAGAAGAGCGACATCTTCCAGAAGTATCCGTCCTTCAACAAGTCGCACCACGCCGTGGCCTTCTTTGCCGACACGCTCAAGGTGCTGCTCACGGGCGCGGTGGAAGATCATCATCTCAATGAGATCCTCGAGCTCGATCTGGAGAAGCAGCACGACGAGGCGATGGCCGTTCCGATGGCGATCAACAAGATCGGCGACGCGATGCCCGGGTTCGGCATCGTCGCCGCGGTGCTCGGTGTCGTCATCACCATGGGCGCGATCGGCGGCTCCGCCACCGAGATCGGCGAGAAGGTTGCCGGCGCGCTGGTCGGCACCTTCCTCGGCATCCTGCTGTCCTACGGCATCATCGGTCCGGTCGCCAGCGCGATCGAGGCGCGCATCAAGGCCGAGCACGATTACATGTGCTGCATCAAGACGGCGCTCCTTGGCTTCGCGCGCGGCGACGCGCCGATGACGTGCGTGGAGTTCGCGCGACGCAACATCGAGCCAATCGAGCGGCCGTCCTTCGCCGAGCTCGAGGCGCTGACGCGCCGCAAGGCGGCGTGACGTGTCCAAGACCGGCGCGAAGATCATCATCGTCAGACGGAAAAAGAAGGGCCACGCGGCGCATCACGGCGGCTCGTGGAAGGTGGCGTACGCCGACTTCGTCACCGCGATGATGGCCTTCTTCATGGTGATGTGGATCCTCGGCATGGACGAGAACCTCAAGAAGTCGGTCGAGGGCTACTTCTCCAACCCGGTCGGCTACAAGAAGGGCTACTCCGCGGGGACGAGCCCGATCTCCGTGGGCACGTCGCCCGGCAGCGTGCAGACGACGCCGCTGCGCCTGGTCAGCCGCACGCAGCAGCAGAAGGAGTTCGAGCAGGCAGGCGCGAAGATCGAAGCGCGGCTCCGCGCCGCGGGATTGAACGCGATCGCCTCGAACGTCGAGATCGTCATGACGAAGGCCGGCCTTCGCATCGAGCTGGCCGAGAGTGCGAAAGGCGACACCTTCTTCCCCGTCTCGTCCGCCGAGATGAGTCCTCTCATGCGGCAACTGCTCGCCGTGATCGCCGAGGAGCTTCGGCCGCTCATCAACGGCATCGTGATCGAAGGCCACACGGACAACCGTCCGTACACCGGCACCTACACCAACTGGGAGCTCTCCGCTGCGCGCGCCAACGCGGCGCGACGCGTGCTCGAGGCGAACGGCGTGGCGCCGAATCGGGTGCGAGGGGTGAATGGCCTGGCCGACCGTGAGCCGCGCGCCGACGCGGATGCCTCGGACGCCCGCAACCGGCGCATCACGATCCTGCTCCCGTTCAACGATCCGGTCGGCGGCGCCGATGACTCGAGGTCCGTGCCAGTGCCGACGCCGCTGCCGCAGGACCCGGCGAGCGGGGCGGCCGGCATGAGTGGAGCGGGCGGCTGACCGTCGCCGGCGTCAGTCGGCCGCGGTGGTGAGCTGCTCGTGCGCCCACGTCAGCGATTGGGCATAGCTCGACGCCAGCTCGCCGTCGGTGATGCCGACGCTCGTCCCGAGCAGGTGCGCCAGATCCCAGTCGCCCCCTTCGTACGCGTCGGCGAGCCGCAGCATCGGCGCGTGTGACCCCATGCGGGCCACCAGCGCGCTCCGCACCTCGTCCGAGACTTCCACGAGCTCCACGACGCGGCTGATCGGCACGCACATGAGCGCGTCCATCATCGATATCATCCCCGTCATGAAGAGGGCCTCCGCATCGAGCCCGCGCGCCGATCGCCGCGCCACGAGCTCGCAGAACCTCCCGCGCGCCAGTGCACGGAGCGCCAGCTCGCGAGTCGTGCCGCCGCGTGTGGCGAACGAGGCGGCGAAGATCACCGCCAGCCAGCGGTGCAGCTTGCTGCGCCCCACCAGTCGCAATGCGTGCTCGATGGACTCGATGCCCTGGCCGCCCATCGCCGCGGAGTTCACGATGCGCAGCAGCTTGTAGCAGAGCGAGGGATCGCCGCGCAGTGCGGCGCCGAGCTGCGCGTCCGACACGCGGTCGTCGCGCAGCAGCGTAAGCAGCCGCAACACGGCGATCTGGCTCGCCTCGAGGTCCTCCTTCGCGACGGTCTCGGGGCGCGCGTAGAAATAGCCCTGGAAGAGCTGGAACCCCATTCGCTCGCAGCTCGCGTGAACGCTCTGGGTCTCCACGCGCTCCGCCAGCAGGCGGCCCTTGAAGTGGGCGAGCCTCGCGACCTGCGCGCGGAGGTCGGCCTCGTCGCGGTTGAGCACGTCGAGCTTCACGATGTCCGCGAGCGCCAGAAGCGGCTCGATCGACTCGTCGTACACGAAGTCGTCCAGCGCAAACCTGTAGCCGGCCGCGCACATCGCCGTGCACGCGCGCAGCGTCTCCTCGTCGCATCGGATGGTCTCGAGCAGCTCGATGATCACCTCGTTCGGATCGAACAGCTCGTACGTGCGCTGCACGAGGTGATCGCGCGTGAAGTTCACGAACGCCCGCACGCCTCCGGTCAACTCCGCGATCCCGACGCCGAGAAAGGCGTTGCTGATGACGCGCGCGCTCATGGCCTCGGGGTCAGCCCCCTCGGCGAACGTGAACGTCTCGTCGCGCCGGTAGAGCAGCTCGTAGCCGACCAGAGTGTTGGCGCCGTCGAAGATCGGCTGCCGCGCAACGAAGACGTTCATGCCTTCAGCATACCTCGGCGCCACACCGATCGCACGGAGATTGCCCGTTCCTGGTCCGGTCGGTCGCGACGGTCGCCGGACAACGACTCACATGGGGCGGTAGCTGCGAGCGAACCGCAGACCAGACTGATGACGACCGGGTGTTCGGATGGCAGGCGCAACCGTGGCAGTCGTCGGAACCAGATGACTGCCGGCTGGCGCGCGACCGAATGGCGCCAGCGCTGACGCGTCCTCTCGCAGCGGTGCGCTTATGATCAAGAGGTGAGCCGACTACCTTCCTGAATTCCGACGACCTGCGAGGATGCGAACGTGAATTGGGAGCCAGGCAAGCCGAGCCAGAACGAGAACGAGTACTTCGCCCGCCGCGATGCGGAGTGGCTGAAGGAGCAACGTGCTACGCTCGACCGGGAGCGCACGGCCAGGACGCACGCCAGTCTCGCGTGTCCGCGCTGCGGCGCGACCCTGACGGCGAAGTCGTTCGACGGCGTGACGGTTGACGCATGCGGAAGCTGTCACGGCGTGTGGCTGGACTCGGGGGAGCTGGCCATGCTCGCGCACGAGTCCGAGCGCGAGCTGCTGCGCATCGCGGCGGAGCTCGACCGGAAGAGCTGAAAACCCTTTGCGCTCGGCACCCGGGACACAGGATTTTCGGCATGCGCGCCGAGTTCTCACTCGAGTCGGCACGGCTGCGGATGCGCGAGCTGACGCGTTCCGACCTTCCGTTCGTGTGCGAAATGCTGGGCGACGCCGACGTGATGCGGTTCTATCCCAGGCCGCTCGACACGGAGGAGTGCGCCGCGTGGATCGAGCGCCAATGCGCACGCTATGCGAGCGACGGCCACGGTCTCTGGCTCGTCGAGGACCGTGCGAGCGGACTGCCGGTTGGACAGGCCGGACTGGTGATGCAACACCTCGTCGGTTTTCCAAAACCGCGCTATGCCGAGGTCGGCTATCTGCTGCATCGGCCGTTCTGGAAGCGCGGCTATGCCACCGAGTCCGCCGCGACGATCCGTCACTTCGCGCACGAAGCCCTTGGCTACGACGAGGTCATCTCGCTCATTCGGCCGGAGAACGAGCCGTCCCAGGCCGTCGCGCGTCGGCTGGGGATGCACGTGATCGGCGAGACGATCTACGGTACGCTGCCGCACCTGGTGTTCGGCGCCACGCACGGAGATTCACCGATCACCGATGACGCGACCCCTGGCTGAGCAGAGGGGTGGGGGGTGAGGGGTGGGGGGTGAGGGGTGGAGGCTGACCGCTACCAACTCGAGGCGACGACGAATGACTCTGCTCGCGCAGGCGATGGTCGCGCTGGTCGCAGTGCTGCATCTCTATTTTCTCGCGCTCGAGATGTTCTTCTGGACCAGTCCCGCCGGCCGTCGCGCGTTCGGCACGACGCCCGAGTTCGCCGAGGCGAGCAGGGTGCTCGCGGCGAACCAGGGACTTTACAATGGGTTCCTCGCCGCTGGCCTCCTGTGGGGACTCTGGCTGGGCGGAACGGGGCGTGCGGTGGTGACGTTCTTTCTTCTGTGCGTGTTGATCGCCGGCGTCTATGGCGCGATCACCGCCAGCCGGAAGATCCTGTACGTGCAGGCCCTTCCGGCCCTGCTGGCGCTGGTGCTCACGTACCTCGCACGATGACGCGTCGACGCTACCGCGACGACGCCCGCAAACCGCCTCGATCCATCCTCTGAATCCATGTCCGCGACGATGATCACGACCTCCACTCTCCCGCACGGCATCGGTGCCGCGCGCCTCACTCCATTCATCGCGTGTGCGCTGCTCGTGAGCTGCGCGAGCCCGTCGGGCAAGGCGACTGCGGGCGCGGCCATCGCGTCGGTGTCGACGTCGGCGAGCTGCGCGCCGCTCGAGACGCGTCCCACCGAAGCGGCGGGGCAGAAGCCGGCGCTGCCGAATCAGACACGCGCCTGCGGCGCCGCGACCAGCGCGGCGTTCGACGTCGTCGTCCTGGCGCGGCCGCTGGAGAAGCCGTGGTCGGTGGAACCGCTGCCAGGCGGCGATGTGCTCGTGACGGAGAAGCCGGGCCGGCTGCGCATCGTGTCGGCGAGCGGGCAGATCGGCGCGCCGATCGCCGGCGTGCCCGCGGTGGATCCCAAGGGCCAGGGCGGGCTGCTCGACGTCGCACTGAGCCCGACGTTCGCGTCGGATCGAACGATCTTCTGGACGTTCAGCGAAGCGCGCGACGGCGGCAACGGCACGAGCATCGCGCGCGGCGTGCTCTCCGCCGACCGCACTCGGCTCGACGACGTGCGCGTGATCTTCCGCGTCCTGCCGGCGTACGCGGGCCAGCAGCACTACGGGTCCCGAATCGCGTTCGGTCCCGATGGGATGCTCTATGCGTCGTTCGGCGAGCGATCGGTGACGGCGATGCGCCCGTACGCGCAGCGCATGGACAGCCACCTCGGCAAGACGATCCGCATCAGACCCGACGGTACGGTTCCGCCGGACAATCCGTTCGTCGGACAGGCGAACGCGAAGCCGGAGATCTGGGCGGTGGGCCACCGCAATCCGGAAGCGCTCACCTTCGACGGGCGCGGACAGCTGTGGGACGTCGAGCACGGCACGCGCGGCGGCGACGAGCTGAACCTGGTGCAGAAGGGGAAGAACTACGGTTGGCCGCTCCAGGCGTACGGCGAGGAATACTCGGGCAAGCTGCCGATCTCGAGTTCGGCCGGCGACGCGTCGCCCGTGCGCGACGGCATGGAGCAGCCCGTGTACTACTGGGATCCCGTGATCGCCCCGTCCGGCTCGCAGTTCTACTCCGGCGACGCGTTCCCCGCGTGGAAGGGCAACATGTTCATTGGCGCGCTCAAGGAGATGCGCCTCGTGCGCCTCGTGTTCGACGGCAATCGCGTCGTCGGCGAGGAGCATCTGCTCACGGATCGCAAGCAGCGGATCCGCGACGTGAAGCAGGGCCCCGACGGACTGCTCTATCTCGTGACCGACCAGGACGCGGGAGAGCTGCTCAAGCTGGTGCCGAAGCGGTGATGCGATGACGGGGTCAGAGCCCGGGGTCAGAGCCCGGGGTCAGACCCCAACGGCGGCTAGGGGGACAACGCCTTCGCTGTCGCCTCCACCTGCGACGCCGTCTGGTACACCCGCACGTAGTCGACTTCATACCTCAACGGCAGCGCCGACTTCGCCGGATCGCCTCCGTGCTGCCCACCCATTGCCTGGTTGACGAGGATGTACGCCGGCTCGTGGAAGGGATTGGGCCGAGCGGCGATGTGCGGTGCGTTGATCGTCGCGGTGAGATCCTGGGTGGTCATCAGCGTGTCGTCGAGATAGAGCCGGATGTACCGCTCGTCCCAGTCCATGCGCCACACGTGATATCGCTCGGCCCAATCGGCCGGCATGCGATCGCGCCGGACTTTCGTCGAGTTCCACACCGCGCCGCTCGCGCCGCCCCACGCCACGTTGAACAGCAGCGTGTCATCGTAATACTCCATGATGTCCACCTCCCCATTCGCCGGCCACGGACCACATGTGCCAAGCGTCCAGAAGGCGGGCCATGAGCCGGTGCGGACGTCGATCTTCGCGCGCATCTCGAACCGTCCGTAGAGCCACGCGTGTTTGCCGCGCGTGTTGATGCTCGACGACGTGTACTCGATGAGCTCGCGGTTGGCCCATCCGCGCCGATTGGCTGGCACGGCGGACGACGCGGCATCGGCGCTCGGCGCGACGTAGCGCGGGTTCGGCTTGTGCTCGCGTCGTCCTTCGATGACGAGGATTCCGCCGCGACGCGTTGCGTTGGCCGGCTGATACCACTGCAGCTCCTGATTGCGCACAAAGCCGTTCTCGAATCCCCAGTGTGCCGGATCGACGGGCCCCTCTCCGTCGAACTCGTCCGACCACACGAGGCGATACGGCTCGCCGTCGGCCGCCTGGTGTGGCGCGGTGTCGCCACGTCCGCCATGCGCCGTCGCGCAGCTCGCGAGCGCGGCGCTGGAGGCGATCGCGCAGATCCATCGGGAGAGTGACGTCATCGATCGGCGGAGGATGGTGAGGGGGGCGAGCCACTGGGTCTGCTACGAAAGCAATGGCAGGATCGCTGTGCGCCGTCATCACACGATCGTAACGCCGCGAGACGGCGGCTGGCGCGCGCGAGGGGGTACGGGTAGTATCGGCGACCTTCCTGTACCGGCTTGCCGTGTAACGAGTCGGCGGACGATCCGTCGATCAACCGGAGTGCGAATGTCTCCTCTTCTCGCCGAGCTTCTCGGCACGATGATCCTCGTGATCCTCGGCGACGGCGTGGTCGCGAACGTCGTTCTCCAGCGGACCAAGGGGCATGCTGCCGGATGGATCGTGATCACCGCCGGCTGGGGATTCGCCGTGGCGATCGCGGCGTACTCCGTCGGCAGCATCAGTGGCGCACATCTCAACCCCGCCGTCACGCTCGGCCTGGCGACGATCGGCACCTTTCCCTGGCCCGACGTCGTGCCGTACATCGCGGCGCAGATCGCCGGTGCGTTTCTCGGCGCCGTGATCGTGTGGCTCGCATATCTTCCGCACTGGGCGGTGACTCCGGCGCCCGAAGACAAGCTCGCGGTGTTCTGTACGGCGCCGGCCATTCGCAATCCGCGCGCGAACGTGATCACGGAGATCGTCGGCACCTTCCTGCTCGTGTTGGCGATTCTCGCCGTGCTTTCGCCGGCGAACATGACGAAAGGCTCTGACTGGGCGCGGGGCTTTGGCCCCGTGCTCGTGGGCATGATCGTCTGGTCGGTCGGCCTGTCGCTCGGTGGACCGACGGGCTACGCGATCAACCCCGCGCGCGACTTGGGCCCGCGGCTCGCGCACGCGGTGCTGCCGATCCCTGGCAAGGGCGGCTCGGATTGGAGCTATGCGTGGGTGCCGATCGTCGGGCCGCTCATCGGCGGCGTGCTCGGCGCGCTGTGCTATCAGTGGATCTGGCGGTGACGATACGGAACTACGGTTGATCGATGCTACGGTTGATCGAGACTGCGGTTGATCGGAACTGCGGTTGATCAACCGCCCCACCGATCAACCGCCCCATCGATCAACCGCCCCA
>JBDTOD010000125.1:0-13173 GCA_039933415.1 bacterium | reverse complement strand
TCGCCGCCATCACGTCCAGCTCCTTCTGCCCCGTGAAGTACGTGTTGAAGAACTCCTCTCGGCTCATGCCCAACCGGCGGCGGAGCATGTCCGACACGCCGGTGAGCGAGTTGGCGATCGGAGAATCGGCGCCGTCGAGATAGAGCTCGGCCGTGGTGAGCCCGCGATCGACGCGATAGCGATGGCCGCCGAGCTCGAAGTCGAGCTCCACTTTCACCCGCGCGTTCGGCCCCGCACGAAGGGAGCGGATCGTCTCCTTCTTTCCGCGCGCCGCCTCCTGGCCGTAGAGCGCCCACGCGATCGCCTCCAGCAGCGTCGACTTGCCCGAACCGTTTGGGCCGAGGATTCCCGTCAGCCCCGTGTCGAAGGTGACGAAGGTGTCCGTGTGCTGGCGGAAGTTGCAGAGACGGATGCTGTTGAGCCGCATGCTACGCCCCCACGCCAGGCGGCAGCGACGCCGACGGACTGTCGCGCTCCTCGGCGTCCTTCAGATACCGCAACCCGAGCGCGACGAGCGCATCGCGGTCGATGTCGCTGGGTACCATCCGCTCGCGCAGCTTGTCGCGCACGAAGTCGGCGAGCGATGGACGACGTCCCGGCGAACCTTGCCCGACCGATCGGATGATCTCGGGACGTCGCGTGTCGAGATGAAAGTGCAGCGCGCGCCGCCGGAATTCCCGCAGCTGCCGGTGATCGAGCTGACGCGCGACATGACGCGGCAGATCGCGGATCACCAGCCGGACCACCTTGTCGTCGATGCCGCCGGGACAGGCCTCGACCATTGCCGCCACGCGGGCGTTCACTTCCTCCGTCGTCATGCCGCGCGCCGAGAGCATCGGCAGGTCGACGAACTCGCGCGACGGCGTGAGCGGATGAAACGTGTGGGCGCCCGTCTCGAGGTCGTGCTCGATGATCCCCTTCCCCGGCACGCCCGCCATCCCTTCCTCGATCCGCTCTCCCCAACTGTTGGTGCTCGTGTAGTCGAGCGAGCCGCTGTAGAACTGATTCGGCGCCAACCGACGGTACACGTGATAGTGGCCGAGCCCGATGTAGTCCCACCGGGCGGGATAGAGCTCCTCTTGCAGGATCCCTTCCGACGCGAACTCGCGCGTTGCGGCGAACGGGCCGAGCATTCCCTCGACCTCTCCGTGCAGGAGCAGCACGTTCCAGCGGTGAGTTCCAGCCGGCACGAGCTTCGGACGCGGATGCTGATTGTCCGCGACGGCGAGCACCGACAGGTCGAGCGCGGGAAACTCGAGCGCGCACGGCTCTGCTTCCACGACGTGCAGGCCGAGCGGAATGAACAGGCGGAGAATGCTGCCGGTCTCCGCTGAGCGCGGCGTGTCGTGATTGCCGGCGATCATCACGATCTCCGCACTCGGCAGCGCGGCGCGCAAGCGCGCGAACTGGAGGTACGCGTGCAGGATCGCCGTGTTCGTGGGACGCACCTGGTGGAACACGTCGCCCGCGATGAGCACCACTTCAGGCGCGAGCTCGATCACCTTGTCGATCGCGCGCGTGAACGAGAGCGCGACGTCGGCTTCGCGCTGGTTGATGCCGCGCGGAGTCAGCCGCTGATACTGGCGGTAGCCGAGATGCAGATCGGAGAGGTGGACGAGGCGCAGATGCTCTGGGGCCGAAGTCCGGCGGAGGGCGGTCGCAGCACGCTAAGCGGTTGCGCGCGCGGCAGTTGACTCACGCCTGTACATCGTGAAAGTCTAGCGGCGGATCACCGCTTGTCCATGGTGCGCAGGTGCTGCGTCACCTTCGTGACGAAATGCATGGGCGACATGCCGCTCGCCGGCGGCGGCGTGACGATCGACTTGATGAGGATCGAGAAGCGCGAGTCGGTCATCCAGCCGCGCGTTCGGTCAACCCGCATCGCGCCCGAGACGTTCCCGGAGAGCTCGAGCCTCTGCGCCCCACCCTCGGGCACGATCTCGCCGCGCATCGAGACGTACGCGAGCTCGCCGTTCCGTCCGAGCGAGTCGAGCCGGAAGTCGGCGCGCACGTGCGCGGCGCCCCGGGCGCCGAAGGGTCCGCCCGTGGGAAGGGGCATCTCGCGCTCCCATCGCTCGCCGACGCTCACGGCCCGGTGCGGGAATACGGGCGGCATGGCCGCCATCGCCTCGGCCACGTCTCTCGACACGGCGACCCCGCGCGCATCTCGCGCACTCTGCACCGAGCCATCTTCGGCGAGTTGCAGCACGAGTTGCTGGCCGCGCAGGACGCGCTCGGCCTGCGCGGACATGGAGGCGCTGCGCGAGTCGGAGCTGTGGACGTCGGCCGAGTCGACGATCGTGAGCACGGTCGTCGTGGAGGCGCGAGACGTCTGCACGATCGTGCGGGCCGACACGACCACGGTCGTGATCATCGGACGCTGGAGCCCCGCTCCAGTCGACTGGCTGCCGCTCGTCTCCGTCTGCTGTTCCAGGCGCGTGTGCAGCGTATCTCCGACGTGCGGGTGAAGTCGAAGCAGTACCGGCTCACGATTCCGCGCGGGCGCCTGGCCTCGCACCGTGCTCGACACCATTGCCAGCGCCACGCCGAGCAGCGCGGCGGCGCGAGCGAGCCGCCCTCGAGACCTGCGCGCGGCGACTGGTCGCAGCCCGTCTCCAGCCGGCGTCGCCATCAGAAACCGTATGGGTCGTCGGATGGCGACGCGGGAAGCGGCGCGGGAGCATTGGAGCGCACCGCCGTTCGCGGCGCGACGGCGGCACGGAAGTGAGCGGAGAACGCCTTGCGCACGTCGGACGGGCGGGTGCGCACGACATCGTTGCGCGCGCGCAGGATCTCGTCGTCCGTGGCGAGCTGCGTGACGTCCTGCAACCAGCCCAACGTGAGCGAGGGCTCCATCGTGCGCAGAGTGCGAAGCACCGCGGCGTGCAGCGAGACGGACTGCGCCGTCGGATACTGGCTGACGCCATCGCGGCCGCGCATCACGGCCGGGCGAGGAAAGCGAACGAAGATCGGCTGCGTGAAGTGCGGGTGGCGCACCATCAGTTGTCCCTTCTCCAGCGTGGCAAGCTTGGTCTTGATCGCCGGGCTGAGCACCGCGTAGCCTGGCGTGGCCAGCTCGTCGCCGTCCATCCGGCCGTACAGCGCCGTGCCCGAGTTGCCGACGACGCGGCGATGCACCTGCGAACGAAACTGCTGCGCCGCAAACAGCACGAGGCCCAGATACCTGCCTCGCTCGGCGATGTCGAGGAGCATCTTGCGGACGTACGTCTCCGGCCCGTCACCTGGCGCGTACTTGTTCAGCTCGTCGACGAAGACGACGACATGCTGAACGCCCAGATCGCGCTTTTCGAGGTGCTCGCGAAGCTTCGTGACGACGCGCGCGAAGATCAGATCCTGCGCGTCCTCCTCGAGCCCAGCGACGTCGATGACATACACCGTGCGGTCCTGAAAGCTCCCGAACGGAAGGTCGCTCGTGGCGCCGTCGTCGGCGACGAGACCCTTGCAGCGGAGCGAGATGTTCGAGAGCCGATTGCGCACTTTGCGGATGGTCGCGACGTGGTGCGTGCGCCAGCTCTGGTCGTCCTTCTTCTCCAGCGCGCGCAGCACGTCCCTGAACCACGCGTCGAGGTCGGCGAACGACGTGACCGTGTGCGGCCGCTCGAGCATCGGATCGGTGAACCGCTTGTCGAGGACGTTCTCCTTGATGAAATCGATCAGCGCGTCGGCCTTCGCGTCGATGTCGTCCTTGTTGAGCAGCACCTCGGCGTACTGCAACACCTCCCGGAGTCCCCACGTCAGCGCCGTGACGTTGTCGAGCAGTGCCTCGTTGGAGCGCAGCGTGTTCAGCGAGATGCCGTCCGACTTGTACGGCGCGTAGTACTGGACGTCCTCGAAGGGCACGGGCGACACACCGCACTTCTCGTACAGCACGCGGTCCGCGTCGTCGATCTCGCCTGGCAGGTCGAGGTAGCAGAGGTCGGGGCCTTTCACGTTGAAGCACACCGCCGCGACGCTCCCCTTCTGTGCGGGGAAATGTGTGAAGATCGACTGCAACAGCCACTCGACCGCGCTCGTCTTCGTTGCGAGGCCGGAGACGCCGGTGATGTTGAGGTGCGCCGCCTCGGGGCCGATGAGGAAGTCCGCGTCGAGGTAGATCGGCGCATCGGTGCCACCGGCGCGGTACACGCCGATCGGGATTCCCGTGCGCGAGCCTGGCTTGAGATAGGCGTCCATCCGCAGCGCGACCTCGACGTCGGACACGTCGGCGAGCAGCACCGTCCCCATCGGCACGGGCTGCAGCGGCTCTTCGGGGATGTGCCGCAGCACTGCCGCCGTGTACAGCCGAATCTCCGCGCGTTGTGTCTGGTGGACGGACTCGTTGTCGGGCGAGCCGTCGAACCCCATCACGTCGTGCAGCGGCGACGCGAGGTCCGTCCAGCTGAACCCTTCGGTGACGACGCCGTAGACGCGCGGCACCACGCCGTTCACCGGATCTCTGCCGTCGACGCGCACGATCGTCCCGATCCCGACAGGTGAGTCGAGCGCGGTCCAGAAGTGGAACTCGTGCGGGGTGTTGGGGCGCCGCTCGGTGGCGACGACGCGGCCTAGGACGGAGGACACTCGGGTTTTGCTTGGCTGAAAAATCGTGGGACGACTGGTGGGGAGTGGGGGGTGGGGAGTGACGACACGGCCTCGGGATGCAGAAGCGTCCCGGGGTCGTTGCAGTTACCCCCCACTCCCCACTCCCCACCGAATTTAGCGGTCGGTCCGAGTAGAGAATTCCAACGGGTCACGAAGCAATCGCTCTCAGAAACTCCTCACAATCCCGAACCCCGTACACCATCTTGTCCCACCGTGAATCGGGCAGCGCGAGGGGGCTCGCCTCGGCGAGGATCCAGCGCGAGACTTCGTCGGCGCGGTCGCCGATCGCGTGGAGATTCTGCGGCTCGGGATGGGCGACCTCGACTCGAACGAGTCCCCACATCGGGTCGTGCCCATTCGGGTCGCGAAGTCGCAGGTACCAGCTCGCGACCGTGGTCCGCTTGGGCGACGTGATGCGGAAGACGCTCGATCGCTCGCCGTGGTCGAGCCCGAGCACGACTCCGAGTGCCGCGCCGTCGGCGTAGAGCGTGCGATGGCTCTTGACGACGCCGACGGTGCACGACGACACCGCGACCGCCTCGCTGCCGCTGATTCCGCCGTCGATGAAGAGTCGGTCCTGCTCGGTCGCACACCAACGTTCGGCCAGGCGGCGCTCCAGCGCCTCGCGGTGCGCCTGGACCTGATGAACCGCGGCATCCCGGATGGCGAAGGGGTGGGCGCCCAGATCGGCGGCGCCCTGGCTCGTATCGACCAGGACGTCCGCGAACAGCGAGCGCATCGCCTCCCATTGGCGCGGGTCCAGCAATGATCTCGCGGCGTAAACGCGCGTTTCGACGAGGGGGAGTTTCCACGTGTGCATCCGTCGATTGCGTCGCTCCCTGATCACCGCCGCGACGGTGCCGAGAACGAGCGGGACGCCGGCGAGATGGACGGCGACCCGGCTCCGCTGGGTGCCGTCCAGGAAGCCTCGGAACCCCGGAATCGGCTCTCCGAACAGCGTTCTGGCCCTCAGGGAGCCACTCCCCTCCAGAACCGTTGCGCTGATGAGCCGGGGTGCGTCTGTACTGGAGGACGCGAGCTCGAGCGTTCCTTCTCCGTCGCCGGTGGGACGCGCCTCCGGCAACAGGGCAGCCAGTTGGCGCTGCACCGTACGGACGTTCAATGCTGGGTCGCCTACCAGACTCGAATGCACCCGACTTTCCCCACTTCGCGTAACCCGCACGCCTCACCGCGTCCGCGCCCATCCCGTCTCGCCAGCTTACGGGCGATCTTCGGGCGCAGCGCGGTTGTCTGCATCCTAGTGGTCGCGACTTCCTGTGACAAGAATGGCGAGTCGGCCGAGGTCGTCCATCAGACGAACCTCGCCAACAAGCCGAATGTCGTCTATCTGCTCTTTGGCGATCGGACCGATCCCCGCCTGCTCCCCGTCGCCACGACGATCGAGGGCCAGGTCACGCCGATCGCGCTCTCCGCGCAAGGGTGGCGCGACTTCGATCGGATCTATCTGCGTGCCGAGACACCGATCTCGCTCTACCGTGATGGAAAGGCGGACGGCGAGGCGACGATCCGCCGAGGCATGTGGGAGGGCTCCAGCCCGCTGTACAAGCTGCCCCGATGCCAGTCGCTCAAGCCCCTCGCCGCGGTGAAGCCGAGGCCGGATGAGTCGCGTGAGGTGATGCTCGAGCGCATCGCGTCGAGCGAGCCGCTCGTGCCGCCTCCCACGCGTGCGCCGATTCCGAAGTGGGCACTCGATACCGCCGCGGCTCTCGCGGTGCGCGTTGCGCAGCAGGAGGGACTCACCAAGCGGTCGCGCGCCGAACTCGATCTCGCCGTGAATGCCATCTCGACGGGTGCGTCGTCGGCGCCGACGCTGGTCGGGTCGTTCATGGAGCGCGGCGGCGGCATCCAGGGAAGCCCGCGCCATCTCTTCATCCTCGCCGACAGCGGCGTGGGCGGCTACGCCCCTTCCTTCGTGCACAGCGCCGAAGACTCGCTTCCCGAGTTCCGGCGTCTGATCGACCACGCCGACATCACGGGCGACGGGATCGATGAATTGTTGCTCGAAGGGTGGAGGAACGGCGGCGACAGCTATCTGCTCTTCCTGCACTACACGAATGGGAAGTGGCGCGAAATGGCCCGCGGTGCGACGAGCTGGTGCGCTGACCCGAAGAAGTAGCGCTGGCGTCGTCGCTGTTCGCATCCACGCGCGATCACTCCACGCCGATGTCCCACGCCTGTTGCAGGTCCTTCTTCGAGTACGCGCGGAACGCCGTCAGCGTCTGCGTGCGCTGAAGTCCCGGTACCGTGGGAAACACCTCCGTCACGACGTGCGCGATCTGGTCGTACTCGGCCACGCGGACGATGGCGACGAGGTCCCAGTCCCCGCTCACCGAGTAGACCTCCGTGACCCCGTCGATTTCGGCGAGGCGTTGCGCTGTCGCCGGCAATGACGACGGCTCGGCGCGAATGAGCACGATGGTGGTGATCACGGAGGTCAGGTCGCAGGAAAGGGGGGGACGTTGAGCAGCCACACGCCGGCGATGCGGCTCTGCGGATCGACGTCGAGCAGAAGGTCGTTGCCGACCCGCACCGTTTTCACTTCGCGCTGCGCGCCGACGCGGAAATGGATGACTCGCTCCGCATCGTCTGACTCGGCGAGCAGACGGGTCTCGACCTCGAGCGACGCGACCGCGCCCGCCTTCGACGACGGAACCACGACGCGGGCGTCCTCCGCCTCGGGCGGTGCGAGCGTACGGCGCTTGTGCACGTCCGGCCAGACGGCCACTTCCACCCCGTCGATGCTCCCACCGGCGACGTCGAGAATGAGCCACGATCCGTCGGCGCCCTCGAGCTCGACCGAGCCGGACATCCCGGTGTCACCGCGCGGGGCGCGGAGCCGCGCCGTGAGGATGTCCGTGTCCACGTCCCAACGATAGTCCACGACGGGGGGCGCGCTGTCGGCAGGCTGTAGCTGTACTGAAACGCTCACGAGATCTCTCCGTTCAGCAGTGGGCTGAAGGTGTCGCATCGGACGTGTGGCGCGTCGCCGTTCCGCCGCGCCATGGACCAAACGAATCTCGTGGCGCACCCGGCCGGCGCGCTAAGATATACCCTGCGCTCCCCGTCGCAGACAGGGGTGCTACCTTCTACCCGCACTCGAATGAATCGCCGCGTCTTCCTTCGATCCTCGGCGCTCGTCGCCGGCGGATCGGTCGCTGCCCAGCTCATGCGTCCGCAGGAGGCGGGCGCTGCGCGGATCGGCGCATCGGTGCCCACGCACCCGGCCACCAACTTCGCGGTGCGCACGTCGTATCCCGCGATCGCACCGCTCGGTGCGGACGTGTTCGCGGCGAGGCTCGGTCGGGCGCGATCGATCATGCGCGACGCCGGCGCCGATGCGCTCATCGCGACGAGCGGCAGCACCAACTTCACCTATCTCGTCGGAAGTAGCTTCGGCCGCAGCGAGCGGCTCATCGCGCTCGCGCTCCCGGCGGACGGCGCTCCCATCATCGTTGCGCCATCGTTCGAGGCCGAGCGAGTGCGCCGAGCCGCGCGCGTCGGCGAAGTGCGCGGATGGGAGGAGACGGAAGATCCATTCGCTCTCGTGCGCACCGCGCTCGGCACGGCACGCACGGTTCTCATCGAGCCCAATACGGAATACTGGACTGCGTCGCGCGTCCAGCGCGCGATGCCGGACGTTCGGCTCGTCGACGGAGCCGATGCGTTCGAGACGCTGCGCGTCGTGAAGTCGCCGGACGAGATCGTGCGAATGCGACGCGCGATCGCCATCACGGAAGACGCGATCGCCGCCACGTTCGATCAGTTGCGCGTCGGGATGCGCGACGTCGACGTCGCGCGCCTGCTGTCCGAAGAACACGCGAAGCGCGGCATCGAAGGGGGCGGCCTCGTGCAGTTCGGTCCGCAGTCGGCGCTGCCCCACGGCGGGACGACGCGCGCCACGCTCACGCCCGATACCGTCGTGCTCATCGACGCGGGTGGCGAGTTCCAGGGCTACACGTCGGACATCACACGCACGCGCTGGTTCGGCGAGCGCGTTCCGGCGAAGCTGCGCGAGATCTACGACGTGGTCCACGACGCGCAGTCGGCGGCGATGGCTCGCGTGCGCCCCGGCGTACCCTGCCAGGAGATCGATCGCGCGGCGCGCGCGGTCGTCACGCGCGCGGGCTACGGCGCATACTTCACACATCGGCTCGGCCACGGGATGGGAATGGACGAGCACGAGCCGGCCTACATGGTCGAAGGGAACACGCGCCCGCTCGAGCCAGGATTCGTCTTCTCCGTCGAGCCAGGGATCTATCTGCCCAACGAGTTCGGCGTGCGCATCGAGGACGACTTCTCCTGCACCGCGAGCGGTGGCGAGCTGCTCTCGCGCCGAGCGCCGAGGATGAACTGACTTCGCCTCCCGACCGGAAGTGGCTTGGCCGGAGGCGCGCGGGTAGCTTTCGCTCTCATTGACAACTCAGCGGCGCGCGGTGCGCGCCCGGACCGGAGCAAGGATTCCGTGGAAGCAGAAGCGAAAGAGCCGACCGGGGTGACCCGCGGCCAGAACGTCGTGCACGTGATGCCGTTGGACTGGTCCGCCGCCGGCCGCGTGCTGAGCCCCCTCATCGAGCGCATCGACACGAGCCGCGCGGAGACGCAGCTGCTCGTCGTGACCGCGGACGCGGAGGGCGCGATCGGCGCCGCGGGTGCGCTGGTCCCTATCGGCAGCGCGCGGGGCGTACGGGTGCTCGCCGCCACGTCGAGCCCGCGCGCCGCGCGCCTGCTCAAGTCGTCGCCGCCACATGTGGTGGTTGGCGCTCCCGCGGAGCTCGTCGCGCTGCTTCAGAGCTCCGCGCTCAAGTCGGAGCACGTGAAAGGCGTCGTGCTCGGCTGGCTCGATCCGATCCTCGGCACGGCCGACGCGCAGCCGCTCGAGACGCTGCTCGGTGAGCTGCCCAAGGAGGGCGCGCGCATCGTGCTCGCGTCGGAGCTCACACCGGCGCACGAGGCGCTCGTCGAGCGCTACGCGCGCCGTGCGCGGCGCGTCGCCGAGGCGGCGGGCGAGCCGGGTTCTCCGCTCTCGGCGGAGTACGTTGCGGCGTCGCCCGCGGGGCGAGCGGTCGCATTGCGTCGTCTGCTCGACGCGCTGGATCCGACGGCGGCGACGCTCTACGCGCGCGACGACGCCGCGCGCGCCGACGCCGAGCAGGTCGCCCGGCTGCTCGGATATCCGTCCGAGTCGGTTCGCACCATCGGCGCCGCGGAAGAGACGGTGGAAACGGATCCGCTCGTGCTGCTCGATCTACCCGGGACGCGTGAGGAGATGCGCGCGCTCGCCGGCGCGGCTGGACGCAAGCTGTACGCGATCGTGCAGCCGTCGCAGCTCGGCAGTCTTCGCGCGCTGCTCGGCGGCGGCACGGTGAGCGCCGTGTCGCTGCTCGAAGCGGCGGAGCGTGCGCGTGGCAGGGATGCCGCGCTGCGCGCGTCGCTGCGTGAGGTGCTCGCGTCGAGCGACGTGCGGCGCGAGGTGTTGGCGATCGAGCCACTGCTCGCCGAGTTCGATGGGATCGAGATCGCCGCCGCCGCGCTGCGCATGCTCGAGCAGCAGCGTCCCGC
The DNA here is from genome assembly GCA_039933415.1 of bacterium. GTDB lineage: Bacteria > Gemmatimonadota > Gemmatimonadetes > Gemmatimonadales > Gemmatimonadaceae > AG11. Next base: position 2,991 of record JBDTOD010000125.1, on the reverse strand, counting down.
GCGTCCCGCATCGGCCGTGTCGCAGACCGTGCCGATGACCGCGTTGTTCGTGAATCTCGGCGAGAAGGATGGCGTGCGCCCGCAGGAGCTCGTGACCGCGGTGACGACGGCGTCGGGCATTCCCGGCTCGCAGGTGGGCAAGGTGGAGGTGCGCGACAATCACTCCATCGTGGAGATCGCCGCGTCGGTCGCGGAGCTCGTGGCGGGCAAGCTGACGGGCAGCGTGGTGCGCGGGCGTCGCGTGCAGGCGCGCGTCGATCAGCCGCGCGACGTGCGTGGTGCGCCGCCGAGGAGTGGTCCGCCTCGCGGTGATCGACCAGAGCGCAGTGGGCCACCGCGCAGTGGTCCGCCGCGTGGCGACCGTCCGGCTCGCTCGTTCGATCGCGGCGACCGCCCGCCGCGTCCGGGCGCGCCGCGCAGTGGTCCGCCGCGGGGCGACCGGCCCGATCGGCCGGCGCGTCCCTTCACGCGCGATGCCGGCCCGAAGAAGCCGTTCGATCGCACCGGGGGCGAACGCCGGCCCACGCGGCCGGCCGGTCCACCTCGTCCGCGCCGCGACGACGCATGATCGGGGATCTGTACCCCGGCGCCGGGCGCGGCTGGATCGAGGTGGTGTGCGGCGTGATGTTCAGCGGAAAGAGTGAAGAGCTGATCCGCCGTGTGCGTCGCGCCCTCATCGCGAAGAAGCGCGTCCAGGTGTTCAAGTCGCACCTGGACGAGCGGTACTCCGGCATCTACCACGTCTCGAGCCACGACGGACGCACCGTCGAGGCCGAGCCGATCGACACGCCGGAGCAGATCGCTCGGCAGGTGCGGCCGGATACGCAGGTCGTCGCGATCGACGAGGCGCAGTTCCTTCCTCCGTCCATCATCGATCTCGCGACCGTGCTGGCGTCGAGTGGCCGACGCGTGATCCTCGCGGGCACCGACACCGATTTTCGCGGCGAGCCGTTCGGTCCGATGCCGCAGCTCCTCGCCGTGGCTGAGCTGGTGGACAAGCTGCATGCGATCTGCGTGGTGTGCGGCAATCCCGCGAGCCGCAACCAGCGTCTGATCGATGGCCGACCGGCGCGCTACGACTCGCCGACAATCATGGTGGGCGGCGACGAGAGCTATGAGGCGCGATGCCGCAGCTGCCACTCGGTGCCGCGGCGCGATGAGGATCAGGTGCGGCTGTTGTAGCTGATCGTCTGCGCATGGAGGCATCGCGCGACGGCCGCACAGCATTGAACCGCTCCACAAGTCCACGCGGATTTTTCCGTGGACGAGTATCACTCCAAATGGCCCGCCATGCGGCGTTGTTTGGACAGGCGGCGTTCGGCACCGAATGGCGCGCTCGATCGGGCCGGCACCGGTTCCTTGTTGCTGCAGGACTGCATCAGTTCGGCGCACGCGCCGCGATGCCGAGCTGGCAGCCACAAAAGGAATGGCGCTAGCCCGATGCGAAATCGTAAGAGTGAAGGGACGACGCTTGCTCCACCGCAGGCAGCATGGAGGGCCCTTTGGAAGCTCGAATGCGCTCGGAGCGATCCGCTGGATTTGTGGAGAAGTTCCTGCTTTTGAAGCCCGGCGCGCAATGACTGTCATCCAGAACGACGAACGGCACACCGATGTGGTGTGCCGTTCTGACGTACCGATCCAGCGGATCCTACTGCGTGATCGACTGGAAGTACTGGAGCGGGTTGAAGCCAGCCGGATCGAGCTCGATGTAGCGGTTGTCCTGGAACCGACCCGTGGTCGGGAAGTACGGTGGCGGGTTGGCGATCACGCAGCGGTCGTAGCTGTACCGCTTCGCGTAGCCCTGCCCCGACGAGAGACCGACCGGGCCGCGGGCTTGCTGGATGATACCGCCGGAAAGGTAGATGCACCCTCGGCCGTTGTTCACCACGTCGCAGCCGTTGACGTTGCTCGGGCCCGTGTTGTAGTCCTCGGCCCGGAACGACGTGCCCATCGCCATCATCACACCGTGCAGGTAGAAGTCCTTCGTGTCATCCACGTTCATGTAGTTGGGACTTCCGGTCTGGTAGTAGATCGGCGCGTTGAACGCGTTGTTGGCGATCACGATGTCCCTGTCCGAGAGCAGGCCGAGGATGTCGTGTTGCATGCAGGGCAGATTTGCTCCCGGATCGTTGGCGTACCGCAGGTCGTCGAGGAGGACGATCGTGCCCTTGGCGTAGAGCGTGATGTGGCCATTGACCACGCCGCTCACTCCGACGTTCGCGGGCTCGTAGATGACGCCCTTGATGTTCGGGTTGTAGAAGCGATCGAGCGGAAAGAGGTAGCCATTGTCGTACCGCCCCGAGAGGACGGCCGGCTCCGTGCCGGGATATGCGTTCCACGCACCCATGACACCGTTCGCCGTGAACGTCGTGTCGTCGCCGCCGCGGTTGACGTACTTGGAGGCATACGAGCCCGCCGGCCGATCGACCGCAACGAGATGCGGATCGCCAGCCAGGTAGCAGCGTGCGTTCGGCTTCTCCATGATGACGTCGATCGCTTCGGCGCCGTCCTGCGTGGCATTCCAGTTTGCAGTCTTACTCGTATTCGGGCGCAACGATGGCTTCGCCGTGTAGAGCGACTCCATCTGCGCACGGAACCAGTTCGTGTTGTGCACGCTGGCCGGATAGAACTTGATCGACGTGTCCGCCGTACGGCCCATGTGTGGCAGCATGCGGTGCCAGTCGCCGCAGAGCTGCACCTGCGCCGCCGTGGGCGGGTTGCCACCAGGAGTGGGCCATTCACCGCGCAACAGCGCGTCGTTGCCCACCTTCGCCGTGTACCGGCGCATGAAGCCTTCGTTCGGATCCGTCGAGTCGGCGGTGGCGCCACCAAGATTGATTGCCAGGAATTCGATCCGGTCGCGGAGCTGCGACTCGTTCTGATTGATCGACGCACCCGTCGTGATCGTGAACGCCATGTTCCCGAGCGCCGCGTACGACTGCAGCCTGGTGAGCATCGTGTTCGACGGCAGATCGATCTGCTTCTGGTACT
>JBDTOD010000124.1:0-13285 GCA_039933415.1 bacterium | reverse complement strand
GAGACGCAGTCGCCCTTCGTCACGAGCGGCGTGCGCATCGGCACTCCCGCGGTGACCACTCGCGGCATGCGAGAGCCGGAGATGGAGCGCATCGCCGAGCTGATCGACCGCGTGCTGACGTCGGCGGAGGACGCGTCGCTCGCCGCGCGCGTGCGGGAAGAGGTTCGTTCGTTGGCCGCCGCATTTCCCCTCTATCCTGCGCCGCAGCACGCGCACCGCTGAATCACTTTTGGGTTGTGTCCGGCTCGCCCGGACGCCATACTGCACGAGCCGCTCGCCCGTCGTGGCGGCCACCACTGTACGGCACTTCCACCGCCCCCGCGCCGCTGTCCGCGGGCGCCGGCCCTGTAAGTCCACCCGAGGAGTAGCAGCGACGTGCCCGAGCTCGCCTTCCGTGACGGCATCATGGATCGGATCCGCATGCGCGAGCAGCGGTTCGACGAGCGCGCGTACCTCTTCGTGCTCGGCGCACTGGAGTTCTGCCAGCAGCGGCTGCCCGAGCGTCGCCACATCACGGGGCGCGAGCTCGCTCTGTCGTGCCGCGATCTGGCGCTCGAGCGGTTCGGTGTGCTGGCGGGGCTCGTCCTCGAGAGCTGGGGAATCCGCAGGTCGTCCGACATCGGCGACGTGGTGTTCACGCTCGTGGACCTCGAGCTGCTCATGAGCCAGCCGACGGACTCGCGCGACGAGTTCGCCGAGGTGTTCGACTTCGAGAAGGCGTTCGAGCGCGACTATCCCTGGTGCGCGCAGTTCGTCTGACGCTCGCCACTGCACTGCCACGCCCTGTAGCTGGTAGCGAGTCGCGGTAGCGGGAGGTCGTACCGGGTAGCGGAATTGGGGTCAGGGTCCCGGGCTCTGACCCCGGGCTCTGACCCCGGGCTCTCCGGGCTCTGACCCCGGGCTCTGACCCCAATCCTCCACGGACGGGGAGTGGTAGTTTCCAACATATGACTCCTCGTCCCCCAATCGCCGTCGTCGACGCCCACGGCGCGCGTGCGTGCGACGCGTCCGCGATCGCGGCGGGAATTCCGTCTCGCGCACTGATGCAGCGCGCCGGCGCGGCCGCCGCCGCCGAGATTGCGCGTCGCTACACGGATGAGCTGCAGCGCGGCGTCGTCGTCGCCACCGGACCGGGCAACAATGGCGGCGACGGATGGGTGGTCGCACATGCGCTGCACGCCGCCGGGGTGAAAGTGCGTGTAATCGAATGCGTCGAGGCGAAGAGCGCCGACGCGATCGCCGAGCGCGACGTCGCGCTCGGCGCTGGCGTGCCGGCTGGCGGAGACGTGAGCGCGCTGCTCACCGGAGGAGAGTCCGTTGTGGTGGACGCGCTGCTCGGCACCGGGCTCGCCGCGGCGCGCCCGTTGCGCGGCGACATCGCGCTCGCGGTGGAGCAGCTGCATCGCCTCAGTGCACGCGGTGCCTCGATCGTCGGGCTCGACGTGCCGACGGGGATCGATGCGACGACGGGCCGCGATGCCGGCGCCGCGCGCTGCGATCTCACCATCACCTTCGGCACGCTCAAGCACGGCCAGCTCGTCGCACGCGCTGCATGTGGCGCGATCACAGTGGTGGACATCGGGCTCGGCGCGTCCGCGCGGGGTAGCGCCGAACGGATGCAGCTCGCAACCGCGTCGTGGTTCGACACGGCGTTGCCGCGCATCGATGCCGACGCGCACAAGGGGACGCGCAAGAAGATCGCGATCGTCGGCGGCGGCGCTGGGATGGCTGGCGCGGCGATGCTCGCCGCGCGCGCCGCGCTGCGGAGCGGCGCGGGATTGGTGAAGTGCGTGGTGGCGCCCGAATCGCTCGGCGCGGTGCAGGAAGGCGAAGCGGCGGCGCTCGCGGCGGTGTGGCCCACCGACGACGTCTCGCTCGCCGCGACGATCCTCGACTGGGCCGACGTCGTGCTGATCGGTCCGGGGCTCGGCGGCGCGAATGCGCGGACGCTCACGACGCAGCTGCTCAGCGCGTGGCGCGGACCCGTCGTGGTCGACGCCGATGCGCTCAACGCGTTCGCCGGCGACGTCGGCGCGCTCGCGGCACTGATCGGAATTCGGCAAGCGCTGCTGACGCCACATCCGGCAGAATTCGGGCGGCTCGTCGGGCTCCCGGTGAGCGCGGTGCTCGATGGACGCTTCGAGCTGCCGGGAAAGCTCGCAAGCGAGAGCGGCGCCACAGTGCTGCTGAAGGGCGTGCCCACGGTGGTCACGTCGCCTGATGGCATCACGCGCGTCGTCGCCGAAGGCACGCCGACGCTCGCGACAGGCGGATCGGGCGACGTGCTCGGTGGGATCGCAGCCACGCTGCTCGCGCAGACGGGTGACGCAGCGACGGCGGGCGCGCTCGCCGCGTTCGCGCACGGGCGCGCCGCGTTCGCCGTGAGCGAGCGTCAGGTGCGCGGATACACACTCGACGACGTCGTCGCCGCACTGGCGAATGTCTGGTCGCTCGCGCCAGACGCACCGCGGCCGCCAGTGCTCGTGGAGCTGCCCGCGGTCGGCGAGCCACAGGCATGAGCGACACCACCGTCGGGCACGTCGCGCTCGGCGCCGGCGACGAGTTCGATGCGATCCGCGCGATGCTTCGGGTGTGGGGCGCGCGCGCCGTCGGTATCGGTGACGACGCGGCCGTGCTCTCGGTGCCCGCGGGGCAGCGGCTCGTGGTCAGCACCGATGCATCGGTGGAAGGGGTGCACTTCCGTCGCGGTTGGCTGACGTCTCGCGAGATCGGCGCGCGAGCCACCGCCGCCGCGCTGAGCGACCTCGCGGCGATGGCGGCGACGCCGCTCGGCTTCCTGCTCGCGCTCGGTCTTCCCGCCGAGTGGCGCGACGAGCTCGAGGAGCTGGCGCACGGTGTTGGCGAGATGGCGGCGAGCACGGACTGTCCAATCGTTGGCGGCAACGTGACGCGCGCCGCCCATCTCTCGCTCACGCTCACGGTGCTCGGCGGCGCGGAGCGGCCGCTGACCCGCGACATGGTGCGGCCGGGAGATGTCTTGTTTCTCACCGGACATCTGGGCGGACCGGGCGCGGCGCTCGACGCGCTGGAGCGCGGCGCGACGCCGGACGCCGTGCACCGCGCGCGCTTCGCTGCGCCGATGCCAAGGCTCGCGGAGGCTCGCTGGCTCGCCGAGCACGGCGCGCACGCAGCGATCGACATCTCGGACGGTCTCGTCGCCGACGCGGGGCATCTGGCGAGCGCGAGTGGCGTCTGCATCGAGCTCGGGCTGGCGTCGGTCCCATGCGTCGCGGGTGTGGAGGCCGAACAGGCGGTGGCAAGCGGTGAGGAGTACGAACTGCTCGTCGCCGTTGCGCCGGACGCGATCGCGACACTCGATGCGTTCTCCGCGCTGTTCCGTCTCCCGCTCACCCGAGTCGGCCGCGCAATCGTTGGATCGGGGGTGACGCTGCTCGGTCCGAAGGGTCGCGTTGACCCACCTCGCGGCCACGACCACCTTTCGTAATGCGCTCCATTCTCACCGCCCTCACGGTCCTGATCGCGACGTGCATCCTCGCGCCCACCGTGATCGTCGCGCGGCTGCTGGGGCTCAAGGAGGGCGAGCGCAGCGTCGCGCAGTGGGCGATGCGAACCTGGGCGCGCAGCATCTGCATGGCCGGTGGCGCGAAGCTCGTGGTGCACAATCCCGAGAACATGCTCACGGGCCGCGGGTGCGTGTACGCGAGCAACCACGTGAGCTGGTTCGACGTGTTCGCCGTGGCGTCCGTCATCCCGCGCTACACCTTCATCGCGAAGGCCGAGTTGCGGCGCATCCCGCTGTTCGGCTGGGGCGCGGAGTCCGCGGGCGTGGTGTTCCTGGCGCGCGAGAACAGGAAGGCGGCGTTCGAGAGCTACCACGGCGCCGCCGCCGAGGTGGCGAAGGGGAGGAGCGTCGTCGTCTGCCCCGAAGGCACGCGCGGCTACGAATACGCGCTGCGCCCGTTCAAGAAGGGCCCGTTCGTCCTGGCGATCGCCGCTGGGGCGCCGGTCGTGCCGGTCGTCGTCTACGGCGCGCGCGAGATCATGCCGAAGGGCAGCTTTCGCGTGCGGCCGGGCACCGTGCACATCCATTTCCTCGAGGCGGTGGAGACGGCGGGCCTCGACTACGATCGCCGGCACGAGGTGATGCGCCAGGTATGGGATCGCATGGCCGCCGTGCTCCAGTCGGAGTACGGGATCGGCACGAGCGCGCCGGCGATCGCCGAGGTGGAGCCGGACCCTGTGATCGCCCCAGGTACCGAGCGCACTGCCTGACGGGCCCTCGATCGTACATCTTTAGGGCTCACTCAATAACTACCTCGAACCAATCGTCATGCCCGCCATCATCGCCGACATCGTCGCCCGCGAGATCCTGGACAGTCGCGGCAACCCCACCGTCGAAGCCGACGTCATCCTCTCCAGCGGCGTGGTCGGCCGCGCGGCCGTGCCGAGTGGCGCGAGCACGGGCGAGCACGAAGCGAACGAGCTGCGCGACAACGACAAGGAGCGCTACGGCGGCAAGGGCGTGCTGAACGCCGTGCAGAACATCCAGGAGACGATCGCTCCCGCCCTCGCCGGCGCGGATGCCATCGACCAGATGGGGATCGACGCCGCGCTGATCGAGCTCGATGGCACGCCGAACAAGAGCAATCTCGGAGCGAATGCGATTCTCGCCGTGTCCATGGCGTCGGCGCGCGCGGCGGCCGAGGAGCTCGGACTTCCGCTGTGGCGCTATCTCGGTGGACCGCTCACGCGCGTCATGCCGGTACCGATGATGAACATCCTCAACGGCGGCGCGCACGCGACGAACACCGTCGATCTTCAGGAATACATGATCATCCCCGTCGGCGCCGAGTCGTTCTCGGAGGGGCTGCGCATGGGGACGGAGGTGTTCCACGCGCTCAAGAAGGTGCTCGTGAAGCGGAAGCTCAGCACCGGTGTCGGCGACGAGGGCGGCTTCGCGCCGGACCTCAAGAGCGACGAGGAGGCGATCACTGTCGTGCTCGAGGCGATCGAGGCGGCGGGCTACACGCCCGGCCAGCAGATCGCCATCGCACTCGACGCCGCGGCGAGCGAGCTGCACAAGGATGGGAAGTACACGTTCAAGAAGAGTGGCGCCGGCACGAGAGACGCGGCCGGCATGGTCGAGCTCTACACGAGCTGGATCGACAAGTATCCGATCGTCTCGATCGAGGACGGCCTGGGCGAGGACGACTGGGACGGCTGGAAGCTGTTGACCGAAGCGATCGGCGACCGGTGCCAGCTCGTCGGCGATGACATCTTCGTCACCAATACGGAACGTCTGGCGCGCGGCATCGAGGAAGGCGTCGCCAACTCGATCCTCATCAAGGTGAATCAGATCGGCACGCTCACGGAGACGCTCGAGGCGATCGAGATGGCGCGCAGCGCCGGCTACCTCTCGGTGATCTCGCACCGCTCGGGTGAGACGGAAGACACCTTCATCGCCGATCTCGCGGTGGGCACCGGCGCCGGCCAGATCAAGACCGGCTCGGCGTCGCGCACCGATCGCGTGGCGAAGTACAACCAGCTGCTGCGCATCGAGCAGCAGCTCGGTGGCGCCGCCGAGTACCCGGGCGGCGCGATTTATGGGATGTAGGATTTCGTAGTGGCAGCACGCAAGAAATCCGGCGGCGGTGCGGGATTCAAACGAATCCTCATCGCCGCCGGCGTGCTCGCGGCGTTGGTGTTCGCGGTGCAGGGCGGCGAGTACGGCACGCGCGACCTGCTGCACCAGCGCGAGCGCAAAGCGCGGCTCACCACGGCGATCGACTCTGCACAGCGCGTCGTGGACTCCTTGAAGCGATACAAGCGCCGTCTGGAGACCGATCCAGTGCTGCAGGAGCGGCTCGCGCGCGAGGAGTTCGGGATGGTGCGCGGCACGAAGGAGTTGCTCTACCGGATCGCCGAGCCGGCAGCTTCGGGCGATTCGGCGACGCCGAAGCGCTGACGGAAGAAACCATCGCACGTCTGGCCTCGTCATGGAGTGAGCGCAGCAGCCTCTCTCACTCTTCGAGGACCCGTGCAACTCTCCGTCATCACGCTGAACGTGCTCTACGCGGTCATCGGCGTCGTCCTGATGTATCTGTCGTACCGCGCGATCGACCGACTGACGCCGGAAGTGGATTTTCCCGCCGAGCTGCAGCGCGGCAACATCGCGGTGGCGATCTTCATCGCCGCGATCTTCATCTCCATCGCGCTCATCATCGGCAAGGCGCTCGGTTGAAGCGATTCGCCGAGATGCGTGCGGCGGCGTTGTGCGCGCTGGTGGCGTGCTCCATGGCCGGAACGCCCGCCCACGCGCAGTCTGCCGTGCGCGACACGGCATCGCGGCCGTCTGCCGTCCGCACTGTGCTGCGCTCGTTGAACGATGCGGCGGAGGCGCGTCAGAGTCGGAAGGCGACGTCGAGGTACGATCCGACCTTCCGAAAATATTCGAAGCGGTATTTTGGCGTAGGCACCGACTGGCGCTGGTTCAAGGCGCAGGGGATGGCGGAGAGCGATCTCACGCCGGGCGCGCGGAGCCGCGTCGGCGCGCGCGGGATCATGCAGCTCATGCCGTCGACGTACGGACAGATCAAGTCGGCGCTCCCGCGATTCGGCGCGATCGACGACCCGGAGTGGAACATCGCCGCGGGGATCCTGCACGATCACGATCTGTGGACGCTGTGGGGGCGCGACGTGCCGGAGGCGAATCGCTGGGCGTTCATGTTCGCGAGCTACAACGCCGGCGAGGGGACGATCATGCGCGCGCGGAAGACGGCGGAGGCAGAGCGCCTCGATCGCTCGCAGTGGCCGGCGATCGAGCGCATCGCGCCCAAGGTCGAGCGGTGGCGCTACTCGGAGACGCTCGGCTACGTGCGGACGATCACGGCGAACAAGGCCGCGCTGCCAGCCGGTGATTGAATTGGGGTCAGAGCCCGGGCTCTGACCCCGGGCTCTGACCCCGGGCTCTGACCCCGGGCTCTGACCCCTAGGCGGCGTTGCGGCGGCGCCGCTTGCGCGCGCGCCGAGCGGTGAGCGCGGGATGCACACGCGCCGTCGCGGCGACACCGCTGCGCAGCGTCACGAGCGTCACCTCGGGCGACGCGCCGAGCCGGAAGGGAATTCCCCAATAGCCGGTGCCCGGACTGATATAGAGCAGCGAGTCGCGATCCACGTGCGCGCCCATGGCGTGGTCGAGGAAGGGCGACGCGAGGCTCCAGCCAAGCTTCGGCAACGCGAACTGTCCCCAGTGCGTGTGGCCGCTCAGCGTGAGCGCCACGCCGCGCGCGGCGAGCGCCGGCCAGAGCTTCGGGTTGTGCGCGAAGGCGATCACGGTGGCGCTCTCCGGCACGCGCGCCAACGCCCGCTCCACGTCGGGCGCGGCGCGGGAGGACCCGCGCGAGCCGCCGGCCGGATCCCCCGTGCCGACGAGCGCGATCGTCGCCGAGCCGCGGTGCAGCAGATGCACGTCGTTCACAAGGACGGTGCCGAGGTTCGCCGCGCGCAGTGAGCGCTCGACCTCTTCCCATCCGGCGTAGACGTCGTGGTTGCCCGGGATCATGTACGTGCCGAGCGGCGCGTCGAGTGGACCGAGCGCACGCGCGTAGGCCGCGACGTCTTCGGCGCGGTCGTCCACCAGGTCGCCGGTGACGGCGATGAGGTCGGGCTCGAGCGCACGCGCCTCGTCCACCACGCGTCGCAGGAAGCGTCGGTTCGTGTGCGGACCGATGTGCAGATCGGAGAGCTGCACGATGCGGAGGCCGTCGAACTCCTTCGCGAGACTCGGCACCTCGACGTCGACGCGGCGCACGACGAGCCGCCGCGCACCGAGGTAGCCGAGCACCAGCACGATCAGCGAGATGACGAGCATGCCGCCGGCGAGCGCGCGCCCGACGAGCAGCGCGCGGCCGAACGGGGCGCCGAGGATCAGTCCGAGCAGCCCCGCGCTGGAGACGATCGGCAGGAGCAGCTGGGTGTACCAGAACGGGCGCACGACCAACAGCCGCCAGGCCGCGCCGGGGTAGAATGGCCAGCCGCGCCAGACCGCGAAGGCGAGGATGGGGATCGTCGTGTAGAGCGCGACGCCGATCGTCGCTTCCTCAGCGCCGGAAAAGAGTCCGAACGCGAGCAGCGCGAGCGTGCCCCACGCCACGAGGAAGTACGAGGTGGCGCGAAACGCGATGTTCTTGCCGCTGAGTCTGCGGCCTGGTCGGCGATTGGACGACATTCCTAAACGTATCCGCTCGGTGGACGGTGCGAACCCTGACGCTCACCGTGCGACATCCGCGCCATCGTCCGGTCAGGTCGCGGGATCGAACATGGGCTTGGCACCGATTGATTCGCCAGTGGCGGGGATCCGGAGCCCTCCGAGGCAGCTAACCGACCTCGACGGGCCGCATGGCGAGGGCTTCCCGCGCCTTTCGCACGACCGCCTCGATGGTGAACGGCTTGGCGAGAAAGGAAGTGTCGGAGGTGATCAGGCCACGACCGACGACGGACTCGTTGGTATACCCCGACGTGTACAGAACGCGCGCGTCAGGCCGTGAGACGAGCAGACGGCGAGATAGCTCGCCACCGTCCATGGTCGGCATCATCACGTCCGTGAGCAGCAGGTGGATCGGCCCGTGATGGCTTCTCCAGATTTCCTCCGCCTCCGCCGGCGATGCGGCCGACAGGACGGCGAAGCCGGCGCGCGCCAGGATGCGCGCCGTGGTGGTGCGCACGCCATCGTCGTCGTCCACCACGAGCACCGTCTCCGTGACGTCTCGCTGCGCCATGGAATCGCACGAGGCCGCGGGCTCGACGAGCTCACCGTCGGCGATCGGGAGAAACAGCTTGAACGTGGAGCCGTGCCCGAGCTCACTGTAGACGTGCACGTAGCCACCTGACTGCCGCACGATCCCGTAGACCGTGGACAGCCCGAGCCCCGTACCCTTGCCGGGCTCCTTCGTGGTGAAGAAGGGCTCGAAGATGCTCGACCGCGTCGAGCGGCTCATCCCCACACCGGTGTCGCTGACCGACAGCATGACGTACCGGCCCGGGTGGACGACCTCGACGAGGCTCAGGTGCGACGCTGCCTCGCTGTCGAGCACCACGTTGGCCGACTCGATGGTGAGCGTGCCGCCGTCGGGCATCGCATCGCGCGCGTTGACGGCGAGGTTGACCAGCACTTGCTCGAGCTGACCTGGATCGGCGCGGACGAGGCCGACGTCGGCGGCGAGGCGCGTCTCACACTGCACCTCCGCGCCGATGAGGCGCGCGAGCAGCTTCGAGATGCCCTCGACGACGGAGTTCGGTGAGAGCAGTACGGGCACGAGGAGCTGTCGTCGGCTGAACGCGAGGAGCTGCTGCGTGAGCGCTGCCGCACGGTCGGCCGCCGAGCAGATCTCGACGAGATCTCCGCGCACCGGGTGCTCCTCGTCGAGCTGCACGATCGCGAGCTCACCGAATCCCTTGATGGCGGTGAGCACGTTGTTGAAGTCGTGCGCCACACCGCCGGCGAGCTGGCCAACTGCCTCCATCTTCTGCGACTGCCGGAGCTGCTCCTCGAGGTGCTTCCGCTCGGTGATGTCCGCGGACACGCCAAGCAGCTGGTCGACGCGGCCGTCGTCGCCGTGGATGGGGCGCTTTATCGTATGGAGCCACCGGAGCTTTCCCGACGCGTCGGTGATGTGCTCCTCGCCCACCTTCGTCACGCCCAAGTCGAATACTTCCATGTCGGCGAGCCGGAAGCCCTCGACCTCGTCGGCGTTCGCGTTGAAGTCGGCGTCGGACTTTCCGATGAGCGCCTCCGTCGTGCTCCCGTACGCGTCGGCCGCGGCCTTGTTGACGAGGGTGAAGCGGCCTTGCCGATCCTTGGCGAAGAGGAAGTTCGGATTGATGTCGATCACCTGACGGAGAAACTTCCGCTCCGACGCGAGCTGCTCCTGCATCGTGTGCGCGTCGGTGACGTCTTCGAACATCGCGAGCATGCCGATGAGCGCCCCGTTCGAATCGTGCAGCGCGGCACCGGACAGACTCACGGCGATGAGCGTGCCATCCTTCCGACGGCGCTTCACGGGAAGTGCGCGCAGAGGTTGGCCGGAGAGAATCCGCCGGCGCGTCTCGTCGGATTCTTCCTTCACCGTCGGCGTGACCGTGGGAGACATGCTGCCGACCACCTCGCCGGCCGTCCAGCCGAACATCCGCTCCGCGGCGGGATTCCACGTCAGCACCACGCCATTCTCGTCGAGCGTGCAGATGCCGAGCGGCGACCTGTCCACGATGGTCCTGAGCTTGGCGGTCGACGCCTCCACTTGCGCGGTCATGCTGTTGAATGCTTCCGCGAGCCGTCCGAGCTCGTCGTGCGCGAACACGGTGACGCGACGCGAATAGTCACCTCGCGTGATCCCGCCGACCGCGGCGATCACCTCGTCGAGCGGGCGCGTGAGATGCCGACCGATGAGCCACGCGGCGAGTGCGCCGCCGGCGAGGACGATCAACGCGAGGATCGCCAGGCCGCGCAGCATCGCGTGAGCGGGCGCGAGCATCGTGTTGCGCGGCACGGCGACCCAAACGAGCCAGGGCACGCGCGGCACGGCAGCGGTGGCGCCGAGCAAGCGTGTGCCATCCGGCGACACCGACTCGCGTGCGCCCAGCGCGATCTTACCGGGTGGCGCGAGACGTCGCGTCGACATGTCCGACCACACGTCGTCCGAGGTATTACCGATGAGAAAGCGCGCGTCAGCGCCGATCAGGTTGCGTACGAGCAGGCTCGCGCTCGCGTCGGCGACGCGTTGTAGCTGACGCACGATGGCCAACGTGTCGCGCGTCGGCCCGATGACGGGCATGCGGATCTCGGTGTACACCGTGTCGCCATGCGCGAGCAGCGGACCGATCGGACTACCCGTCGGGAATCCGCCCGACACCGGACCTGCGCCGATACGTCCGAGCACATAGTCCGAACGCGTCGACGCGAGCAGACGCGTACCTCGCCGGTCCCACAACTCGACGGCGATCACGTGCTCGTTGGTCGCGCGAAATTGATCGAGGGCGGCGGTGGCACGCTCGGCCGATAGCGCGTCGCGGCTGGCGAGGAACGCGACGAACGTCGAATCCGCGTGCGGCCGGCGCTTGTCGGTGCGGACGCGCGTCTCCGACTCGGCGAGCGCCTCGGCCAGCCGTGCGGATACCGTCGTGACGCGCTCGGCCGCCGCGACGACGAGCGCCGTGGCCAGCTGACGATATGCGAGGGCGGAGAACGCCCCGATCGCGACGGCGAGCAGTGCGGTGATGAGCAGCGGCAACCTGCGCCGCATGGGCTGCCAGAAGGCGACCAGTCTCATTGATGGGTACGGGCGGGAAGGGCGCAGCGCCTACTCATGGAGCATCGGCAACTACGGCAGAATCCCACACCCGTCCGCTTGGTGAGGCTCGGGAGGCGCTCAGGGAGGGACGACGGCGCCTCGGGTGGCATTCTCGACCGCGTCGACGTCGGCGCCAACATCGCCCTTGTCGAACGCTCGGCCCTTGAGCGGGCCCTTCACGACGCGGAAGTTGCCGCTGATCGGCGCCGCGAAGCCGAGCGCCATCACATTGTTCTCGGGACAGATCGTACCTGGCGGGTAGTCGCTGCAGTTCGCGCCGACGATCGCGTTGCGCCGGAAGCTGGCGTCGGGTGCGTAGTGCTGGAGCGCCGAGCTGCCGGAACCGGTGCCGCCGCCGTGCACGCCGTACACGCCGTTGAAGAAGACGTTGCTGTGCATCACGAGCCGCTTGATCGGGAAACCGTCGAACACCACCGTCGACTGCACCGACCGCTGATTGATCACCGTGTTGTGCGTGATGATCGCGTCGCTCAACCCGTTGAGCAGCTGGAAGGCGATCCCCTCGCCGCCGTAGGGTCCTACGTTCACGCCTTCGACAATGTTGTTCGTGATCGTGAAGCGTGTCGCGGGGATGACTCTCGACGGGCTGCTGCCGAGTCCCGACATGTTGAAGCCGCTCCCCGTGTTGCGGATGTGGTTGTTGCGGAAGGTGATGTCGCTCGACGTGGACCAGGGCGCGGAGGCCTCCTGGTTCTCGGACTTGAGCACGACCGCGAAGCCGTCCTGCGCATCGGCCCAGTTGTTCTCCATCACGTTGCCTTCCACGAGGAGGCGTCGGACGTTCTTCGTCTCGAACAGGTTCTTCACCTGCCAGACCTTCTTCCAGGCGAGTGGGCGCGTGAGGTGATTGCCGCGCACCTCGATGTCGGAGGGCGAGAGTCCGACGATGCGCGGATCGCTGCCGCCGAAGACGATGATCTCGTGGCCCGCCTCGAGGTGATTGTTCTGGATCTTGAGCGGGCCCATGCTGTTGTAGCTCAACACCGCCTGCGAGTCACCGTCGTTGCTGTGGCACTCGGACACCCACGAGTCGATCACCGCGGACTCGTTGCTGTTGAGCGTGACGCATCGCTTGATGGCGAGCGTCTTGCCGCCGTGCACGTAGGCGCGATCGACGACGAGGTGATGTGGAAAGGCCTCGGGCGTACGCTGTCCCGGCCCGTTCTCACCGAAGCGGACGATCATGTTCATGATCGTCGCGGTGGAGGTGAGCTCGAGTCCCGTGAGGCGATAGTGGTGCGCGCCCGGATCGGTGCCGACGGCCGGGCTGTAGTCGGTCGACATGATGCGCGCGAGCTTGAGCGACGCCGCGCGAGACGGGGTCATGCGCGTGCCCTCGGCGCCGAGCGCGGCGTCGGAGACGTCGGTGCGGATGACGATCCAGCCGCCGGCGGGCGCGTTGGCGGGCGCATCGCCCTTTCTGCGCAGCTTGAAGTTGCCGACGTAGACCGCGCCAGGCGCGAGGAGGAGGACGTCGCCGGGGCGCGCCGCGTCGAGCGCGGCTTGCAGGTCGCCGGTGGCGGAGATGCGGACGGACCGCCCGCCGGTTGGATAGGCGGTGGCCACAGTGGCGCGCGGGAGCTCGGCAGGGGCCGCGGTCGGGCCGGTGTTGCCCGCGACCAGGTCGGCGACCGTTTGCGAGTGAACCGGGTGAGCGAAGGCTCCGAGCGCGGCGGCGACGAGCAGGCAATGGCGCATGGCAGGGGCGACGAGGGAGAGGGACCTGCCGGATGGTACGCCAGGCGGTCTGGGGCGTTCCGTGGGTGCGCGACGCGAGGTGGAGCGGTTGATCGAGAGTATACCGGTTTCCGGCCCGTGCGGAGGAGGGAAATCGGGCTCGGATCGGGTTGACTCTCGGGGGTAGCAGGTTATTCTACACACACTGACGCGGGGTGGAGCAGCCTGGTAGCTCGTCGGGCTCATAACCCGAAGGTCGC
>JBDTOD010000123.1:0-13304 GCA_039933415.1 bacterium | reverse complement strand
CGAGCCGGTTCAGCGAGTCCTGCAGGAAGTACGTCAGGAACGGCACCGTATCCCGCGTGTCCTTGACGATACCGCGGGCGATCAGCGTAGGCGGAAGCGCGTTCACGCGCCGCATCAGGAGAAATCGGTTCGGCACCGCGCCCGCCGAATCCGGACGCAGGTAGTAGCTGATCGTCTCGGCGCTGCTGATGATCCCCGTGGCCGCGTAGTACGTCGTGTCGGGATACAGCTTGGCCGGGTTCGAGTTGGGCAGCGTGACCGCCTCGCTGTAGAACATGCCGCGCGTGCCGTTCGTGTCGGCGTCGCGGATCTGATACACCGCCCGCACGTCGCCGCTGTCGATCGACACGACGTTCGCATTGAAGGTGATCGACTGGGTGTCTGCCTGTGCGAGCATCGGCTGGATGTCGGACACGCCCGCGCCCGCCGCACGCAGCTCGCGGTCGAGCTGCGAGATCGCGAACTCCGCGCTCTGGAACGCATCGGACCGGATCGTCTCGGTCGCGACGAGCAGCCCCTGCTTCCGCATGTACTGCACGGCTGTGCCCATGATGAACATCATCAGCGTCATCGCGACCATCATCTCGATCAGCGTGAACGCCGAGCGGCGCCCGCTGCCTCCGGAACTCCGGTCGGCGGTCGTGTGCGCGCGCATCAGAAGGCCGCCAACGCGGTGGTCTTCATGACGGCCTTCTTCAGCGCCGGATGCGTGACCGTGACGGTCATGACGCGATAGTCGGTCGAATCGGCTGGTGTACCGCCCACGCGCAGCACCTTGGTAACGACAGTGAAGTCGGTGTAGTCCCGCGTTACCTTCACGCTGTCCGCCAGCAGGTCGATCGCCGGGTACGTGGGCTGCGTGTGGATCGCGTCGAGCTTCGTGCCGGCGATCTCGTTGGCCGAGACCATCAGCCGCGCCTGGCTGTTCGCCATGGCGAAGCGTGCGGTGAACGCGCCTAGTGCCAGCATGACGGTGGTCAGCAGCATCATCGCGACCATTACTTCGGCCAGCGTCATGCCGCGACGAGCGCGCCGAGCGCCGACGGTCATGCGGCGGCGAATGAGAGTGGTCTTCATCGGGAGAGAATCCTCCAGGAGCCGCTCGACCCGGTTCCGCCGAAACGGAACACTTCGCTGCGGCCGGTGGCGCGGGTCAGCGTGATCGCGCGGTAGTCGACACGGTTTCTATTGGTGCTGCTCACGTAGATCTCGGCATCGCTGCTCGAGGAGCCGTTGCGATGGAAGATCACGCTGGGGAGTGCGTCCACGGTGGAGAGCTGCGGTCCCACCACGGACTTGGTGACGGTGCCGGAGATGCCTTTGGGCGGAACGACGAACTTGTTCCCCTGCCCGACCGGCCTCCAGAACTTCCACTCGGAGACTTCGATCGAACCGTTGTTGTTCACGTCCTCGGCGATGCGAAGGCCGCCCTGGATAGTGTCCACGCTGACGATGACGTCGTACTGCCGCGTGAGCGACGTCCGCTGCGCCGTCTGGAACACCGAGCGGACCTGCTGCGCGGCGGCGTCGGCGCGGTACTGGCTCAGGTCGAGCTTGGGCAGACCCATCGCCGAAACGACGCTGACGATCCCGAGGACGATGACGATCTCCATGAGCGTCATCCCCGCTCGGTTCGAATCAGTGTGGTCGAGTCTTTTCATCGGAAGCCGAGGAGAAAGGCACAAACAAGGGGTGGCGCGGAAAGCGCCGAGTTCTTCACGGGGACTACGCTACGGGTCTCAAAGAGGCCTGCTGTCACATCACGCGCCCTGATCGTCACTACGTGCGAACCGGCGGCGGCGCCGTGACGGGAAGTTCGGCCTCGCGTCCTTGAGGTGAGCAGGACGTGTCCTTCATACCTTCTTCGCCGGCGCATGAGCGTCATCGCGACTCTTCTCCCACATGCGCTGCACGTGCAGCGGCTCCGAGCAGCGATTCGGGACCGGCACGAGCTGCGTGAGTGCGCCGACTGGGCGACCCTCGCGCGGGCGTGTGACCGGGAGCCGGTCCGTGTGGCGGTCGTCGATCTGTTTGCCCACGGAACGCCCAATTTCGAGGGCATCCGTGCCCTGAAGCAGAAGCTGCCCCGTCTCACGCTCGTTGCGTATGTGACGATGGCCCTCGAAAGAGGGCACGACCTCTTCGACGCGGGACGCGCTGGAATCGACGGATTGGTGCTCGCGGGGGAGGACGACGCCCCACGTCCGTTGCTCGCCATCGTCGAGCAGGCCGAGGCGCGCGGGCTGGTGGGGCTGATCCGCCGCTCGCTCGAGGGGGTGGATCCCGTGGTGCTCGACGCCATGCTCCTCGCCGTCACACGCGCGCACGAGCGCCTCGCGCCCACCGCGCTGGCGAAGCTCCTCGCGATGTCGCGCCGCACGGCGACCGAGCGGATCGTCGCGCAGGGCTTTCCTGCCCCGCAGCGGCTGCTCACCTGGGGACGGCTCGTCGTCGCGGCGCACATGCTCGAGGACCGGCATCGCAGCGCCGATCGCGTGGCGAACATGCTCGACTTCCCGTCCGGCAGCGCCTTCCGCAACACGTGCCAGCGCTACCTGGGCGCTACGCCGGGCGAGATACGCGCCGAGGGCGGCGCTTCCTATGTGATGCGCTCCCTGCTCGAGCAGGTCCGGTCCGGAACCGCCTCACTGGAAGAGGAGCCTTCCGAGGATGCACCGCCCATCAGCCCCGAAGAGCGCCCGGCACTGGTCTCCTGAGGAGCGCCTCGCGATAGAGCGTTGCGACGTTCTCGGCGAACGCCTCCATTCCGAACCGCTGCCGCACCGACTCGCGGCCGGCCTCCCCTAGCCGCGCGGCCAGAGCCGGATCCGTCAGCGTGGCGATGAGACGACTCGCGAGGGCATCGACGTCCTCGTGCACGCAGAGCAGCCCGATCTCGTCCCGATCGATGACCTCGGGAATGCCGTTCACCGCCGTGGCGACGACGGGCAGCCCGAGTGACATCGCCTCGAGGATGACGAGCGGAAGCCCCTCGAAGTGGGTGCTCAGCACGAAGACGTCGAACGCCCGCATCACGCGCGCGACATCCGAGCGAAAGCCGGTGAACAGGAAGCTGTCCAGAACTCCGAGCCGCACGAGCTCCTCCCGCACCAGCGCGAAGTGCTCGCGATGGGCCGCCTGCTCCTCGTGATCGCCGACGATGACGAAGCGCACGTTCGGCACGATCTCGCGCACCTTGGCCGCGGCGCGCGCGAGCGTGATGTAGTCCTTCTGCGGCGAGACGCGCGCCGTCATGCCGACCACGGGTGTGTCGTCGGCGAGCCCGAGCTCGCGGCGCACTTCGCTTCGCGCGGCGGCCCCGCGGTTCGAATCGATGACGATGCCGTCATAGAGCACGTGGCCACGCTCCGTGCCGACGGGAAGGCCGAAGGTGGACCATGTGTCGCGTGAGACGAAGACGAAGCGACTCACCGGTGAAAGCATCGCACGCTCGCGCCGCGAGATCGTGAGCACCGGATTCCGGACGTGGCACAGCACGGGCACGCGCGCTGCCGCGCCCGCGAGCGCCGCCTCGATTCCGGCGTCGACGTCGGCGCAATGCAGCAGATCGACCCCGAGGCGCGTGAGATCACGCGCGATCGAACGCGTGTTCCGGACGAACGGCATCGGCGCGCGAAGGCTCATCTCGGTGAGGTGATAGTTCACGGTGGGCACGTCAGCCGATCGAAAGAGCTCGTGCACCTCGGGCGCGTCGTCTCGGCAGAATGCGACGCTGTGAAAGCCTCGATCCCGCACCGCATGCGCGATACGCAGCGTGGCGTGCTCGGTGCCGCCGATTCCCGTCCACGGCATGAAGTGGGCGATCGTGCGGGGCACGATCATTTCGCTCGCTCGGCGCGTCTGGTGAACAGACGCGCGACCAGCACCGGAGCGATCGACAGCCCATGCACCACCAGCGTCAATTTGCGGCTGTGCATCACGCTGTTCGCCGCGCGCAGCGCCTGCCTGGCGCGTTGGTAGTCGCCTTCCGTGATCGCCCGCTTGCCCTCGATGAGCTGCTTGGTCGCACGCTGTTGCCTGCGCGCCTGCTCGATCGCCTCGCGCTCTCGCGGCGTGAGCGACAGCGTGCGCTCACACTTGTCGAGCACGGCGATGACCGAGTCGGCCATCACCTCTTCGTTGGACGACGTGCCGGTCCCGTTCCGTCGGTACTGTCCGAGCACGTGCGACGAGGTGTCGAACCGGCCGCCGCGATAGGCGATGCGCAGCCACAGATCGAAGTCCTCCGAGCGACGCAGCGTCTCGTCGAACAGACCGAGCTCCAGCAGCACCTCGCGACGGACCATGCTGCACGAGGTGGTGATCACGCATCGTTCGGTCACCAGCCCAAGGAAGTCGACCTCACCGTCTGACTCGTTGAGCTGTCGCAGCGTCTTCCCCGCGAACAGTGGATCGCCGATGATCTCGGCGTCTCCATGGAGCACGACGGCCGAGGCGTTTGCCGTCGCTCTCGCCACCTGATCCGACAGGCAATCGGGCAGCCAGCGGTCGTCGCCGTCGAGAAACGCCACGAGCGCGCCGCGCGCGCGTCGAATCGCCGTGTTGCGCGCCGCGCTCGGGCCGCCGTTCTCGCGCACGATGTACTCGATCCGATCACGATACGGCGCGAGCGCTGTCTCGAGAGCCGGCGTGTCGGGCGAGCCGTCGTTGACGACGATCACCTCGAACTCACGGAATCGCTGCGCGAACACCGAGTCGAGGGTCTCGGCGATGTACGGGCTCGCGTTGTAGGCTGGGATGACGACGCTGACGACGGGCGGGCCGTTCCCGGCTGCGTGGGTCATCGCGTCGCGATCAGGACGAGGGCGCGAGGCTCGGCCGGTGCGACGCGTCCGGGCTCGTCACGGTGGACAAGGGCAACGCCGGAGGCGCCTTCGCGGCGAGCGACAGGCACCAACTGTTCGCCTGGTAGAACTGGCCGCGTGTCACCTTGCCGGGATCGACTCGAAGGGTAGCCGCCTGGTACTGCCAGTTGATCGCCTCGGATGCCGACCGCTCCTTCACGCAGACGTTGGCATGGTACATCCCCGGCTGGAGCGCCAGCTCCCGGCAGTCGAACCGCAACGAGCCAGGCCCGCGCGGCAGGTCGAACGCCTCGCCGCTCGTCTCGGTGGTGAGCTGGCACATCTCGGTCAGGTCCCCCGTTCGCACGAACACCTCGAACACGGCATCCTTCACCGCCTCGTGCGCCTCGAAGTCGATGTGCGCCACGAGCGGATCGCCGCTGTGGAACACGGGCGGGCGCGTGCCGTCCGGCGCCCGGAAGGTGAGCGAGTTGATGACGACGCGGTCGTCTTCCACCGCCGTCTTCGTCGTGTTGATTCGGGAGGGCTCGATCTGCTGCTGATACTCGCTGATGACCTCGCGCGGCGTTCCGCTGACCGAGACCTCGCCACGGCGCAGGAGGATGACGCGGTCGCAGATGCGCTCCACCGCGGCGAGATCGTGGGAGATGAACACGATCGTCGTCCCCCCCTTCCGCAGCGCCTCGATCCGCGAGAGGCACTTCTCCTGGAACGCCGCGTCGCCGACCGCCAGCACTTCGTCCAGCAGCAGGATGTCGGGATCGAGATGCGAGGCGATCGAGAAGCCGAGGCGCACGTACATCCCCGACGAGAACCGCTTGACCGGCACGTCGAGGAAGGGCCGAACCCCGGCGAAATCGACGATGCTGTCGAGCTTTTCGGCGATCTCGGCGCGCCGCATGCCGAGGATGGCGCCGTTGAGAAAGATGTTCTCACGGCCGGTCAGCTCGGGATGGAACCCGGAGCCGACCTCGATGAGCGCCGAGAGGCGGCCGTTGATGGTGATCTGTCCGGACGACGGCGACGTGATGTTGGCCAGCAGCTTGAGGATCGTGCTCTTGCCGGCGCCGTTGTGCCCGATGATGCCGACGGTCTCCCCGCGCTCGACGGTGAAGCTGACGTCGCGCAGCGCCCAGAAGAGCTCCTTGCGGCGCCGGAACGCGTTGAGCTTCCGGATCCACGGATGCTTGGTCGCGTCATCGTCGATCTCGCGCTTGACCAGGTATCGCTTGGATACCTGGTCGAAGAGGAGGTCTTTCATCAGGAAAGTCTCAGCATCTAGATGACGTCCGCGACGGTCGCTTCGATGCGCTTGAAATAGAGATACGCCAACGGCAGCAGCAACGCTGAAACGATGATGGAGATTGAGAGCGAGTGGGAGTCGAACGCCGTACCGAGCAACGCGGCGCGGAAGTTCTCGATGATCCCGACCATGGGATTGACGACATACAGCTCGCGATACTTCTCCGGAACCTGATTCAGCGGATACACCACGGGCGACGCGAACATCCAGAGCTGGAGCAGCAGTGGCATCGCCATGCCGATGTCGCGCACCCGCACCTGCATCGCCGAGAAGACCAGCGCGCACGCGCTGACGAACGCCGTCATGACCAGCGTGATCGGGATGACCCAGAGCACGCGCAGCGTGAGCGGCACGTGGTAGTAGAACATCAGCGCCGACATGACGATCGACGCCACGAGCAGATCGACGAGCGCCGCCACGACGTACGAGATCGGCAGGATCTCGCGCGGGAAGTAGACCTTCGTCACGAGCTGCGCGTGCGACACCAGCCCGTTGGTGGCGTTCGTGAGCGCGGTGGAAAAGAACGACCAGGGAAGCAGCGCCGCGTAGGCGAACACGGCATACGGCACGCCGGTGGTCTTGACCTTCGACACGATCGAGAAGACGAGCGTGTAGATGAGCATGAGTGCGACGGGCTGGATGATCGCCCACGCGATGCCCAGCACGGACTGCTTGTACCGCACCTTCAGCCGATGGGCGCTCAGGGCGATGAGGAGATCGCGATAGTCGGCGAGCCCGATCAGGCCGGTCCACAGATCCCGCACCGAGAACGAGACTGGCCGGATCACCTTTGCCCGGCGCGGGCCGGACTCGCGGCCAGCGGTCGCCGCGATGAGATCAGCCTCGATCAGTGCCATGAAAGCGTGCTACCTGTGGTCACGAGTGTGCGGAAAACACATGGAGTCGCGTCGTCGGACGTGGACGATTCGAGGAGCCCGAAGGTCAATAGGACGGACCATGGGACGATCGCACGCCGGAGCGCCGGAGTGAGGCGCTCACATCCACGATGCATCTCACTCAATCTCGCGCTCGACACCTGGTTTTTCAATCTTGAGTTCCAGCGGTGATTCGGCCGAATCTGACCCGGAGACGTACGGGTGGGAAGTGTGGCGCAGGTCACGTGGCGAGACGCGCGTGGGCGAGGGCGAGGAACTCCTCGCGCGTACGCGCGTCGTCGCGAAATACCCCACGCAGGGCGGACGTGATGGTGCGGGAATTCTGCTTTTCCACACCGCGCATCATCATGCAGAGGTGATAGGCCTCGATCACGACCCCTACCCCGAGTGGCGCGAGCACGTCATCGATCGCGCCGGCGATCTGTTCCGTGAGACGCTCCTGCACCTGAAGCCGGCGGGCGAACACGTCGACGAGCCGTGGCAGCTTCGACAGCCCGACGATCCGCCCATCCGGGATGTAGGCGACGTGCGCTCGGCCGAAGAAGGGCAGCAGATGGTGCTCACAGAGTGAGTAGAGCTCGATGTCACGCACCATCACCATGTTCTGATGCTGCTCCGTGAAGATCGCGTCGCCGACGACCTCCTCGACGCTCTCCTCATAGCCGCGCGTCAGAAAGCGCATCGTCTTGGCGACCCGCGCGGGTGTCTTGAGCAGCCCCTCGCGACCGGGTTCCTCGCCGACGATGCCAAGCTGCTCTCGCACGAGCAACGCGTACCGCTCGATCGCGGCCGTGTCGACGTCGTCGTCCGTATCCGTAAGCATGCGTTTAATTCGCGTCCAGGTTGCTCTGCGTCCAGTCGGGCGCCCGCTCGACGAGTGCGATTTGTGGGCCGCGCGGAGAAGGCGGTCCGAGATCGTGCTTGCCGCCCTCGTCTGCGGCTCATACCTTGCCGATCGGACCTCCTCGTCACTCCATCTCATGCTCCTCGTCGGCCTCACTGGCAACATCGGCAGCGGGAAATCGACCGTCGCTCAGCTCCTGAGCGAGCGGGGGGCGACGATCATCGACGCCGACGTGCTGGCGCGCCGCGCCGTCGAGGTGGGGACGTCGGCCTACAAGGCCATCCTCGAGCGATGGGGCACCTCGATTCTGGAGCCCGGCGGAATGATCGACCGGTCCGCCCTCCGCCGCATCGTCTTCAGCGAGCCCTCGGAGCTCGAGCAGCTCAACGCGCTCGTGCATCCCGAGGTCGAGCGGTTGCGGGATGCGCTGGTCGAGCAGGCCAGGCTGCGCGGGGACAAGCTCGTCGTGTGCGACATCCCGCTCCTGTTCGAGACCAAGACCACCGATGCCTTCGACCGGATCGTGCTGGTCGACGCCCCGCGCCCCGTGCGC
The DNA here is from genome assembly GCA_039933415.1 of bacterium. Classification (GTDB taxonomy): domain Bacteria; phylum Gemmatimonadota; class Gemmatimonadetes; order Gemmatimonadales; family Gemmatimonadaceae; genus AG11. The sequence goes on along the minus strand of JBDTOD010000123.1, from coordinate 4,882 downwards.
CTGGAGCGTCTCGTGCGCGAGCGCGCCCTTCGCGAGACGGAGGCGATGGACATGATCGTCGCGCAGATGCCCGCCGAGCTCAAGCGTGCACGTGCCGACTTCGTCATCGACAATGAAGGGACGCTGGCGCAACTCGACGCGCGCGTGGCCGAGGTCTGGGGTGCGCTGGAGCAGGCGGCCGAGCTCGTCGGCTCCGGTGCCTTCGAAGGCTAGCGCCGTCGGCTCGGCGTCCTGACTCCCGTTCAGCCGCCTGATTGACCGCGCCCCTGCTACCTACCTCCATCTGCTGGAGCCCCACGTGTCCGACATTCCGAAGGACCTGCACTACACAGAGGACCACGAATACATCAAGCCCGCCGGCGAGACCGGCGTGGTGCTGATCGGCATCACCGATTTCGCCCAGGGTGAGCTTGGCGACATCGTCTTCGTGGAGCTTCCCAAGCCGGGCACGACGTTCACCAAGCACGACGTCTTCGGCACCATCGAAGCCGTGAAGGCCGTGTCAGAGCTGTATGCCCCGGTGAGCGGCGAGGTCCTCGAGATCAACGCGCGCCTGGACGCCGAGCCGGCCGTCGTGAACAACGACCCCTATGGAGCGGGGTGGATGATCAAGGTGCGGATGACGGACCAAGGGGAACTGGCGGGGCTGCTGGACGCCGCGGCGTACGGAGCGAAGCTCGGGTGATGCATACTACGGTTGGTCGATCGTGCGGTTGATCGATACTTCGGTTGATCGATGCTGCGGTTGATCAACCGCTCTTCTGATCAACCGCTCTTCTGATCAACCGCTCTTCTGATCAACCGCTCCCCCGAATAACCGATCACTGCGTCACGTCCTCCGCATACGCGTCCGTCGGCAGACACGAGCACACCAGATGCCGGTCGCCGTACGCGCTCTCCACACGCGCCACCGACGGCCAGAACTTCCGCTCGCGCGTCCACGGCGCGGGAAACGCGGCCTCCTCTCGACCGTACCGGTGCGACCACTCGTCGCTCACCACGGCGCGCATCGTGTGCGGTGCATGCTTGAGCGGATTGTCGTCGCGGTCCGACGTGCCCCGCTCGATCGCGCGGACCTCTTCGCGGATCGCGATCATCGCGTCGCAGAAGCGGTCGAGCTCTCCCTTCGGCTCGCTCTCCGTCGGCTCGATCATCAACGTGCCCGCGACGGGAAAGCTCACGGTCGGCGCGTGGAAGCCATAGTCCATCAGGCGCTTGGTGATGTCCTCCACCTCGATGCCCGCGCTCGCCTTCAACCCGCGTGGATCGACGATGCACTCGTGCGCCACCCGGCCGTTCTCTCCCTTGTACAGCACCGGGTAGTGCGGCTCGAGTCTGGCGGCGATGTAGTTCGCGTTGAGGATCGCGATCTTCGTCGCGTAGGTCAGCCCTTCGCCTCCCATCATGTCGATGTACATCATCGAGATCGGCAGGATGCTCGCGCTACCCCACGGCGCCGCGCTCACCGCGCCCTCGGCCTGCGATCCGCCCGTCGCGATCACGGGATTGCCCGGCAGAAATGGCGCGAGAGCCTTCGTCACGCCGATCGGACCCATGCCCGGACCGCCGCCGCCGTGCGGAATGCAGAAGGTCTTGTGAAGGTTCAGGTGGCACACGTCGGCGCCCACGTCGCCCGGTCGGCACAGGCCGACCATCGCGTTCATGTTCGCGCCGTCCATGTACACCAATCCGCCGTGCTCGTGCATGATGTCGCAGATCTGGCGGATCGACTCCTCGAACACACCGTGCGTGCTCGGATACGTCACCATCAGGGCGGCGAGCCGGTCTCGGTTCGCCTCGGCCTTGGCCTTGAGATCGGCGACGTCGATGTTGCCGCGCGCGTCGGTCTTCGTGACGACGACGCTCATCCCCGCCATCACCGCGCTCGCGGGATTGGTCCCGTGCGCCGACTGCGGGATCAGGCAGACGGTGCGCTTGGCATCACCGCGCGCGCGGTGATACGCCCTGATGGTCAGCAGGCCGGCGTACTCGCCCTGTGATCCCGCGTTCGGCTGGAGCGACACGGCGGCGAACCCGGTGATCTCGGCCAGCGCGCGCTCGAGCTGCCGAAACATCTCGCGATACCCCTGCGCCTGCTCGATCGGCACGAATGGGTGCAGGCGACCGAACTCCGGCCACGTCACCGGGAACATCTCCGCGGTGGCGTTGAGCTTCATCGTGCAACTGCCGAGCGGGATCATCGAGTGCGCGAGGGACAGGTCGCGCGACTCGAGCACGCGCATGTAGCGCAGCATCTCCGTCTCGGAGTGATGCGTGTTGAAGACGGGATGCGTGAGAAAGCGGCTCGTGCGGGCGAACCGTTCGTCGAACCGGTCGTCCACCTCCGATGCCAGGCCGCCCGTCTCCGGTGCCGGCGCATCCCCGGCGAAGATGGTGAGCAGCGTCTGCACGTCGTCCTCGCTCACCGTCTCGTCGAGCGCGACGATGACGCGATGCTCGTCGACGCGGCGCAGGTTGATCTCGCGCGTCGCGGCCGCCGCGATCACGTCATCCGAACCGCGTCCGGCCAGCTCGACGCACAACGTATCGAAGTAGACGTCGCTCGCCACCGAGTGGCCGAGCTGCTCGAGCCCCGCCGCGAGCATGACGGCATGATGGTGGATGCGCCGCGCGATTGCCGTCAGCCCCTCCGCGCCATGCCAGACCGCATACATGCTCGCCATCACCGCGAGCAGCACCTGCGCGGTGCACACGTTCGACGTCGCCTTCTCGCGGCGGATATGCTGTTCGCGTGTCTGAAGCGCCATGCGCAGCGCCGGCCGACCGGTCGCGTCGCGGCTCACGCCGATGATTCGCCCGGGAAGTGTCCGCTTGAACTCGTCGCGCGTGGCGAAGAACGCGGCGTGCGGTCCGCCATACCCGAGTGGAACACCGAAGCGCTGGGAATTGCCGACGCAGACGTCGGCGCCCCACTCCCCTGGCGGCGTGAGCAGGGTGAGGCTCAGCAGATCTGCCGCGGCCACGACCAGCGCACCCGCCGCGTGCGCCCGCTCGGTCGCGTCACGGTAGTCGATCACCGCGCCGTCGGTCGTCGGATACTGAAGCAGAACGCCGAACACGCCGGCACCGAATGCGGCCGTCTCCGCGTCACCCAGAACCGTCCCCAGTCCGCGCGCCCTCGCGCGGGTCTGCACCACGTCAATCGTCTGCGGATGACAGCGCTCGTCGATGAAGAAGGTGGACTTCGCCTCGCTGCCCCTCGCCTGATAGGCGAGGAACATCGCCTCGCCCGCCGCCGTCCCCTCGTCGAGCAACGACGCGTTGGCGATCTCCAGCCCGGTCAGGTCGATCACCATGGTCTGGAAGTTGAGCAGCGCCTCCAGCCGACCCTGGGAGATCTCCGCCTGGTAGGGCGTGTACGCCGTGTACCAGCCGGGATTCTCGAGGATGTTCCGCTGGATCACCGGCGGCGTCCACGTGTCACTGTAGCCGTAGCCGAGATACGAGCGGAAGATCCGGTTCTTGCGCGCGATGGAGCGCAGAGACGCGAGCGCTGCGTGCTCGCTCCGTCCCGCGTGGATCGCGAGTGGTCGCCGAAAGCGGATCGCCTCGGGGATCGTGGCGTCGATGAGCTCGTCCAACGTTGCGTAGCCCAGGACGCCGAGCATCTCCGACACCTCGGCCTCGCTCGGCCCGACGTGGCGCGGAACGAAGCTGTCGAAGGCGGCGCTCGCCGCGCTGCTCGTGGTCGTAGTCGTCATGCAAGCCTCAGGCGCCGCGGCGCCGCGTGATGCGTCTCGAGCATGGGTCATTGCCCATGCAGTTATGTTCGTGTCGGGCGCCGCCTTTCGCGCCATTCATTATAGCCACCGAACGGTGCCCTGGCGTCTGCTCCGCTCGCCACCTCTGGGTGGTCCCGAGAACATGGCCCTCGACGAGGCGCTCATGGCGCGCGCGCGGCGAACCGGGGAGACCATCCTTCGCGTCTACGGCTGGTCGGCGCCGACGCTTTCCCTCGGCCGGAATCAGCGCGCGCGCGACGTCTACCGACGCGATCTGCTCGCGCGGCGCGGGATCGCGGTCGTCCGCCGGCCGACCGGTGGGCGTGCTCTGCTCCACCACCGCGAGGTGACATATAGCGTCGCCGCGCCCTGCTCGGCCGACGAGCCGCTACTCTCGGCGTACGGCGCGATCAATTCCTTGCTGGTGAAAGCGCTGGCGACGCTCGGCGTTCCCGTGGTCGTGGCCGAGCCGGCCGAGCGCGCGAGCGGTCCCACCGCCTCGCCCTGTTTTGCCGAACCGGTGCGAGGGGAGTTGACCATCGCCGGCCGCAAGCTGGTCGCCAGCGCGCAGTGGCGAGACTCGGGTGCACTGCTCCAGCACGGGTCGATTCTCATCGACGACGATCAATCGTCCATCCCCGAGCTCATGCTCGACCCGATCGCCGCACCGTCGCCCGCCACACTGCGTGACGCGTTGGGCCGCGCGCCAGTCATGGCCGAGGTGGCCGACGCGCTCCACGACGCCGTGCGCGGCTCGGTGGATCGCGACGCGACGCCGCTCGAGCTCGACGATCGGCTCCTTCGCGACACCGTGCGGATGGCCGAACGCTATCGCGACGATGCATGGACGTGGCGGCGCTGAGGCGCGACACTCACCGCGATTCGTTTCGCTCGCTGCTTGACCGCGCTCCGGCGCCGTTCCATCGTTGACCCGACTTTCCTCCCGCCGCCGAGACAGATGACTCGCAGACCACGCCGTCTTCGTGACCGCGCCCTTCGCTCGCTGCCCGTCGCATGCCTGGGCCTCACGCTCGCCGGCTGCAAGGACGTGGTGCAGCAGCCAGTCGCCGGACCGAACGACGTCGGCGGCACGATGGTGGTGGTGGCGCCGGCGGAGGCGGCCACGCTCCTCCCTCAGC
>JBDTOD010000122.1:0-13442 GCA_039933415.1 bacterium | reverse complement strand
ACGCGGCGCGGCTGCACAAGGCGAGCAAGGCGTCGCCGCGCGTCGCGGTCTACACCCACAAGGATCCCGCGAGGCTTCTCGCTCAGCTGTCCGGCGAGCGTATCCACAAGGCCGAGCAGCTGGAGCTCTACGCACTCGATCGTGAGCTGATCGCCGCTCTCGTTGCACGCCTCGACCGCCGCAATGCATTCGATCTGACGATCACCGAGCGGCAGCTCTACCTCACGATCGGTGGCGAGACGCTGGAAGGGGAAGTGGAGCGATACTCACTGGTGTAATTCCCTGAGGCAGGGCCAAACGACGCGAACGCGGATTTTGCGGATGACGTGGGAACGGCAGGATCAGCTCGATCGGGGAGCCATTGGCTGACTGCTGGTTTGATCCTGCCGTTTCGGCGTCATCGTGCAGTTGATCCGCGTTCGCGTCGTCGACACCGTCGTGATCACCCAGCCGCGTACCCCCGCAATCGCTCCAGCATCTTCGTATCCGTCGCCGTCGGATCATCCAGCTTCGGTGTCTCGATCACCTTCGGCACGAGCGCCAAATGATCGTCCGTCATGATCCGCCGGAACGGCGTCTCCCCCAACGACCCTTCGGCGATGAGCTCGTGCCGGTCCTTGCGTGAGGCGAACGGCGTCTTCGAATCGTTGAGGTGCATCACGCGCAGGCGATGCAGCCCCAGCGCATCCTCGAATCGCCGCATCACGCCGTCGTAGTCCTGCACGAGGTCGTACCCGGCGGAGTAGATGTGGCAGCTGTCGACGCAGACGCCCACGCGCTTGCGGTGCTCGGGTGCGATGCGATCGATGATGGCCGCCAGTTCCTCGAACGTCGCGCCGAGCGCCGTCCCCGAGCCGGCCGTCGTCTCCAGGCACAGGACGGTCGCGCCAGGTGCCACCGCGAGTGCCTCGCTGATCGCATCGGCATTGCGTGCAATGCCCGAATCGCGGTCGTCCATGAAGTTGCCCGGATGCGACACGAGGTAGTCCAGACCGAGCGCGCCGCATCGGCGGAGCTCACTCGCGAACGACTGGGTCGACCGCGCGCGCAACACGGGGTCGGGGCTGGCGAGGTTGATCAGATACGAATCGTGCGCCATCGTCGCCATCACGTCGGTGGCGGCGAGCCGCTCACGAAACAGCACGCACTCCTCGTCGACGCAGTCTCGCTCGGCCCAGCGACTCGCCATCTTCGTGAACATCTGCATCGCCGTGGCTTCGATCGCCGCCGCGCGGAGCGGCGCTTCCGGAACTCCACCCGCGCTGCTCACGTGCGCGCCCAGCAGGAGCGGCGCTCGCGTCACGGCGTCACGGATGGAGCTCGGTCGCTCGTCCGCGCAGCACGCGACCGCAGCGGGGACAGTGCAGGTCTCCCGTCTCGATCAGTGCGTAGTCGAACGAGCGGCCGCACTCGCAGTGCGACTCGAGCCCCTCGTTCCCGCATCCGATGCAGAACTCGTCGTCTTCGTCATAGGCGCGGAAACGCCCGCAGACGATGCAGCGCTTGGTCGTCGTCATCGCTCAGTCGCGCTCCGTTCGCTGCTGAAAGGTCTGCCGGCCGTGCCAGAGTGACGCCCGCTCACCGCGCACCGCGCAGCCAGCTCTCCGGATCCACCGCTCTCCCCTGTGGCCGGATCTCGAAGTGGAGATGTGGCCGCAGATCCGGATCGGACGTCCCCACCGTTCCCACGACGTCGTTCTTTCGCACCGTCGCTCCCGATCTGACGTTCGCCGCGTTCAACGAGGCGTACACCGAGTAGTCGCCTCCGCCATGTTGCACGATCACGGTCAGGCCATAGGTGCCGAGCTGGCCCACGCTCACCACCGTGCCTGGCGCCACGGCCTTCACCGCGGTCCCGGTCATCGCCGCGATGCCGATGCCGTTCCATCGCGTCGTCGTGTTGTTCGGGTTCACCACTCGGCCGAACCGGTAGAGCACCGTGCCATCCACCGGCCAGTCGAGCCGTCCGAGATCGCTCGTGCGCAGCGTGCTCGCCTCGCGCGGCGCGTTGGGCCGTGTCGCCACGGTGCGCCGCCGCTCCGTCTCGATCGTCGCGATCACGTTGGTCAGCCGCGATTCCGACGCACGTACTCGCGCCAGCCGCTCCTGAATCTCCTGCGCCGTCAGTTGTGCGTCGCGCAGGTTCGACGACCGCTCGCCGCGCAGCCGCGCCAGCCGGCTCTCCTCGAGCTGCTTGTCCGTGCGGTTCTCCTCGACCGCGTCGCGCAGCTTCACCAGCTCGCCCCGCTGGCGCGAGATCTCGTCGCGGAGGGTCTGCACGCGCGCGACGAGGGAGCGGTCGTGCACCGCGATCTCGTGCAGGTACTTGTAGCGCGCCACGAGCTCGCCGAACGAGCGAGCCGTGAGCAACGCTTCGGCCGAATAAAGCGGTCCGCGCTTGTAGATGTCGACGAGACGGCGCTGTAGCGTACCGCGTCGCCCGTCGAGCTCTCGCTCCGCCGACGTCATCCGCGTCGTCGTCTCGTCCACGTCCGACGTGATCGCGGCGAGCTGCCGGTCCAGGGTCTGGATCACGAGCTCGGTCGCCTCGCGCTGCCGGTCGAGGTTCGCCACCTCCTCGCGCAACTCGTGCACGTTGCCCTGGAGGTTGGCCATTCTGCTCTCCAGATCCGCGCGCTCACGCCGGATCCGTTCCAGCTCGTCGCGCTGCGACCGGATACGCGCCTCCGCCGTCTGGCCCGACGCGAGGGCGGGGACCATGAGCAGCAGCGCGAGCACGGCGAAGCCGAGCCGCGCCCGCTCCATCAGACGCGGCGTAGATGCCTCCCCACGGACACGGCGCTTCCCGCCAGGCCGATCATCGCCCCGAACAGCAGCCCGAGAAACGCGATGCGCGCGCCGAAGAAGATCGTGTGGATCACGTACTTGTTGATCAGCACCTGTGCGAGCCACGTCATGACGAGCGCGAAGAGGCCGCCGAGCACCCCCTTCGCGAAGCCTTCGACGAGGAAGGGCCGGCGGATGTACGCGTCCGTCGCGCCGACCAGGCGCATGATCGAAATCTCCCGCGCGCGAGCCAGCACGGCCATGCGAATCGTCGCGCCGATGATGATCACCGACACGATCGCGAACGCGAGCCCGAGGGCCAGTCCGGCGATGCCGGCGATGTTGCGCAGCCGGTAGAGCTTCTCGATCCACTCTTCGCCGTAGCGGATGTCGTCGATGAACGAAAACGCCTTCACGCGCGACGACACACGCTTCACCGTCTCCGGATCGCGCTGACCCGGCTTGAGCCGGAGGTCCACCGACCCGGGCAGCACCGCCCCCTCGAACACATCCTTGAACTCGCCCAGCTCGGTCTGCGCCCGCTTGAGCGCTTGCTCCTGCGTCACCACCTGAGCCGAGAGCACCTCGGGATACGCCGCGATGTCCGTCGCGGCGCGCACGACGTCCTCCGCCGGCGTTCCGTCGGTCACGAACGCGCGGATCTCCACGCGATCCTCCAACCGTTCGAGCGCCTCGCGAATATTGAGCGCGACGAGCCCGAAGAGCCCGAGCGCGAAGAGCGAGAAGGCGATCGTCGTCACGCTGAGCGCGCTGAGGAGCGGCGAGCGTTGAAAGGTGACGAGCGCCTCGCGAAGTGGTCGCATCAAACGCCTTCCTTCGTCTGCGTCGTCGGCTCGGCCGAGTCGAAGACGACCTGACCGCGGTTCATCTCCACGGTGCGGAACTCGTGGCGGCGGATGAGCTCGAGGTTGTGCGTCGCCATCATGATCGCCGTCCCGGCCGCGTTGATCTCACGCAGCAGCTGAAAGATCCCGCGCGTCGCCCGGTCGTCGAGGTTGCCCGTCGGCTCGTCGGCGATGAGGGCGAATGGGTCGTTGACCAGCGCGCGCGCGATCGCCACGCGCTGCTGCTCGCCGCCGGAGAGCTCCTTCGGGTACGCGCGCCCCTTGGCCGCGAGGCCTACCTGCGTGAGCACGCGTCCGACCTTGCCCCCGATCAGCGCCGGCGGCGCACCGATCACCTCGAGGGCGAAGCTCACGTTCTGCTCCACCGTCTTGTCTTCGAGCAGCCGGAAGTCCTGGAAGACGATGCCGAGCTTGCGCCGCAGCTTGGCCACGTCGCGCGCCGTCGCCGTGACCGAGCTCGTGCCGCTCACCCGCACCTCGCCTGTGGTTGGACGCTCCTCGAGATACACCATCCTGAGCAGGGTCGTCTTGCCCGCGCCGCTCGCGCCGGTGAGGAACACGAACTCGCCCTTGCCCACGCTGAGGCTCACGTCCTGCACCGCCGTGCCGGTGCGCGGGTAGCTCTTCGTCACGCGGGTGAAGCGGATCATGTCGCCAACCCGGGCGCGTCGAGCAGGTCGTCGCCCTCGAGGTCGATGAGCTGCCAGCTCGAGCGCGACGTCACCGTGTCGAGGATCGCCTTGAGCAGCCCGATCAGGATCGGGCCGAGCAGGATGCCCGCGAGTCCGAACGTGTAGACGCCGGTGATGAGGGCGACGAACATCCAGTAGAAGTTCAGCACCCGCGAGCGGTCGGCCGCGATCTTCGGGCGCAGATACGTCGAGATGAACACCGTGTTCACGAGCGTGCCGATCACGACCATCGCGATGGCCTGCGCCGTCGCGTCCCGGAAGATCGCCAGCCAGATCGCGACCGGGATGTAGACGCTCCATGACCCGACGATCGGGAAGAAGCCGATGATGAAGCTCACCACCGCCAGCGCGCCGGCGAGCGGAACGCCGAACAGCAGGTTCATCCCAAGGATGATCAGGCTCTTCATCGTCTGCGTCAGCAGCGTCGAGTAGATCGCGCCGTACAGCACGCCCCGCACATTGACCTCGAGTGCCCGCCGAAGCTCCTCGTACCGCGGCGGGACCTTGCTCGCCAGATACGCCCCGATCTTCTCGGCCTCGATGAGGATGTAGAACGCCGTGAACATGAAGATCGTCGCCGCGATCGAGAATTGCGCGAGCGCCGAGCGGAGCAGGAGCGGCAGCCGCGTCCCGTAGGCCGTCGCGTCGATCACCATCTTGCCGGCCGAATCCGAGACGTTCGAGTCCTTCAGGAATGGCAGCCGGCGCACCGCTTCGTTCACCTTGTGCGCGATCTCGGCCTGATGCGAGGCGACGTAGCTGCCCACGTCGGCGAGCTCGCTGTAGCTGTACGCGAGCACGATCAGGATCGGCAGGACCACGCCCAGCAGCGTGAGAATCGCCGACAGGGTGGGGTTGTGGGTGCGCGCGAGGATCCGGAGGTACAGCGGTCGGATGTAGAAGCCGATGATGAGCCCGAGGATCGCCGCGATCACCACGGCGCGCACCATCCACAGGAACAGCAGCATCACCACGGCGCCCAACGTCGTCGTGATCAGGATGCGGCGCAGCTCGGGCAGCGTGAGGTCGGCCACTCGCGCGTTGTGCCGGCGTTCGACGCGACGCCGCTCTCCGTCGTCTCTGGAGTCGGCGATCACGATCGGCTCAGCCATCAGCGCAGCGCATGTTCGATATCGGCGATGAGATCGTCGGCGTCCTCGATGCCGACGCTCAATCGCAGAAAGCCGTCGGGGAAGCCGCTCTTCGTGCGCGCCTCCGCCGTGAGGTGCGAGTGCGAGGTGAATCTCGGCTCGCTCACCAGCGAATCCACGCCGCCCAGGCTCGGCGCGTGGCGCACGATCCGCAGCTTCCGCACGAAGCGGTCCGCCGCCTTGCCGCCGCCGGTCAGCTCGAGCCCCAGCATCCCACCGAACCCGTCCATCTGATCCGCCGCGACCGCGTGGTCGGGATGCGACGCCAACCCCGGATAGTGGACCGCGCGCACCTCCTTCCGCTCCTCGAGCCACGTCGCAATGCGCATCGCGTTCTCGTTCTGGCGCCGCACGCGCACGTCGAGCGTCTTGAGGCCGCGCTCCAGCAGCCAGCAGGCGAAGGGATCGGGCGCCTGGCCCCACATGATCATCTTCTGCCGCACCTCTTCCACGTACGACGCCGTGCCGAGCACGGCGCCTCCCATCACGTCGTTGTGGCCATTCAGGTACTTCGTCGCCGAATGGATCACCACGTCGGCGCCGTGCTCCAGCGGCCGGAGGTTGATCGGGCTCGCGAAGGTGGAGTCCACGACGAGCGCCAGCCCGCTCTCGTGGGTGAGGTAGCTGAGCGGTCGCAGGTCGAGCACGCGGCACGTCGGGTTGACGGGCGACTCGATGAACACCGCGCGCGTTTCCTTGCGCAGCCGCTTGCGCCAGCCACGCGGCTCGAACGGATCCACCAGCGTCACCTCGATCCCGAGCGAGGTGAGCTCCTCCATGAGGAAGCGGACCGTCCCCCCATAGATGTCGCGGCACGCCAGCAGATGATCTCCAGGCCGCAGGAGCGCGATCAGCGCACACGCCGTCGCGCCCATCCCGCTCGACAGCACCACGGCCGCCTCGGCGCGCTCCAGCGCGGCCAGCTTGCGCTGCACCACTTCGGCGTTCGGCGCGTTGCCGTAGCGCGGATAGCGCACGCCGTCCGCCGTCCCCACCTGCTGCATGAAGTTCACGCTCTGCTGGAGCGGCGTGACGACGGAGTTGTCGGCGTCGTGTGGCGGCTCACCCGCGTGGACCGCCAGCGTCGGGAGCGCGTGCGCGCGCGTGCCTCGCGAGGAGGATGTCACGTCAGGGGATGAATGGCGCCGAGTCAGGCGAAGTACCCACGGCGTGTGTGAGAGTCCAGATCGGGCTTGACCACCCGGACGATCTCCGATGGCGACGCACCCCCGATGTCTCGCAGGACCACGTCTCCGCGCTTCACCGTCTCATCAACCGACACCGTCGCCAGCTCCTGTCGGCGAGGGCCGTGCACCCATGCCAGCTCACCCTCCACGAGCAGCCGCGCCCGCGCGTCCTCCGGATGCAATCGCACCAGCGGCCCACGCTCCGTGTCCGACGCGCGTGTCGCGATGAACTGCGACACGCGGAGCGGCCGGTTGCGCGAATCCTCACTCATGCCGCACTCCGAGTCCTCCGACCGCGATGTAGCCGTCGTCGGTGAGCATCACGAGCCGCCGACGGTGCAGTCCGTCGAGCATCGCTTCCGCCTCGCGCTCGGCCGACCCCATCGCGCTCGCGAGATCCGCCGCGCCGGTTCGACCCAGCTCGTACACCTTCTCCCACGCCGCACGCTCGCCGTCGTTCACCATGCCGACGATGCGGGCGCCGTCGTCCGTCTCGAGAACGAGCGCCAGGCCGTGCCGTTCCAGCACGGTCTCGATCGCGTCCCAGTGATCGTCCGTCACGCCGCGGAACAGAAAGTACGCCTCACGGTCCACGCGCTCCGCCGCCACGTACCGCAGCAGCAGCTTGGCGACCACCTCGTCCGCGCACGAGAAGTCGATCATCCCCACGTGAGAGAAGTCGATCACCGTGAGCGAGCGCTCGCGCGCATCCGCGAGCAGCGCCTCGATCTGCGTCCGCACCGCGGCGCCGGTCGGACGCGTGACCAGATTGGAATAGAGCTCGCACGACAGCGTCTGTCGCAGGACCGAGCTCAGATCGATGTGCATCATCATCGCGGGCCCCCGGAGACCCGCTCGGGTATCGTGACTTGAACCTGTGACCCCGGAAACGGGGCCAGCTTCTCCAGCAGCGGGACGTCGTCGTCCCAACTCGGGACGATGGCGATCCGCGCCGTCCCGCTGCGCACGCTCACCTTGCCGTCCCATCGTCCGACGTAACGTCGCACGCCCGCGAGCCCCTGGCCACGCCCTGGGTCGCGAAAGCGGCTCACGCCGCGGACCACCGCCTCTTCCAGCGCCTCCGCGTCGTCCCACCGGTCCGAGCGCACCCGTCCAGGCGCGCTTTCCAACGATTGACGGAATCCACACCCCGCATCGCACACGGCGATCACGACGACCCGACGCCCAAGCCGCTTCCGCCAGGTGTACGTCTGCACCGCCACCCATCCGCCGCGTCCCGCGTGCTCCACGATGTTCTGGCACACCTCGGACAACGTCATCGCGAATCCGACCGTGGCCTTCGCGTCGATGTTCAGCTCCTTGGACAGGATCTGCTGCGCCTTCTGTTGGATCCGCCCCACGACCTCGTGCACATCCTCACTCTTCACGACCGGCGTGATCTCGAGCAACACGCTCGACTCGCCGCCGCGCGCCTTCGGCACCGAGCCGTGCAGATCATACAACTCTTCGGCATGCTTGAAGAAGCCGGTGCGCGCCCAGTACGACGAGGTCTCCTCGTTGTCCGGCGCGGCGAAGCTGGCGCGCGTCTCTCGCGTCTGCCCAAGCGTGAGCAGCGCCGTGAGCCCGAACGGCGAGGCCCAGCGTGTGTGGCGTGCGTCGACGAGCAGCTTGGCATCTGGTGGGTACGACGCGAGCTGTTCCACCACCTGCTCGAACGTATGGTCGTCCAGCGAGGGGGGCACTGTGATGACGCTGGTCACGTGAGGCTGAGCTCTCCGCGCAGGTGGGACGCGAGTCCGGTGACGCCCCGATGCCCGACGTTCCGGGCAGCGGCTCGTCCGGCCGCTGACATCGCGTCCGCTAACCTATCACCGACAACCATCCGGGAGAAATAGGTTGCGCCCCAGACATCTCCACATCCGGTCGGGTCGCCCGGGACGTCCACCGGCTCGGCCGGCACCAACGCCGTCCGAACTGCCCCCACCGCCCCCGTCCCGCCGCGTGGTGACGTGGACAGTCCGCTACGAGGCGGAAGATCACATATCGTGTCGAATCCCGGGGCGGCGACGTAGATCGCGCCTCGCTTTCCGAGGGTGATGAACAGGCACGAAACGCCCGCCGCGATCGCCGTGGCGGCCAGACTCATTGGATCCGGCGCGACCATCGCCAGCTCGTCTTCGTTCATCTGGAGGAAGTCGAAGCAGCGGCACCACTCCGCCACATTCGGGATCGGCCGCAGCGTCCGCAGGCCATCCGGCTGCACCGCCCACGCCATCATGTGCAGGTCGCAGTGGATCGGACCCGGGAAATGCCGGCGAATCAGCTGCGTCGTCTCGAGATCCAGCTCCCATCCACTGAGGAAGTTGATCACGAGCGCGTCGAGCCGCGCGTCGTCGAGCAGCGGCTTGAGCGCGAGCCAGGTCCACGCGGGCAATCCACCCGAGAGATGCTCGGTGCGCCGCTCCTCCGTCTGATAGCGCAGCGTCACGCGCTGCGCCGGATACGGTACCTCGAGTAGCGACGCGTCGGGCGACATGCGACGCAGCGTGCGCAGGAACTCGTTGGCGCGCGCCGCGAGGTCCTGGCCGACCATCATGATCGGCACGATCTCCCACTCGTCTGGAAGCGCGGCGTCGAGTGCGCTCAACGTGTAGGTGATCCCACCCCACTCCTCGACGGGCACACTGCGCGCGTCGCGCCCGTGGATCACGTCCCACACGAGGCTGCCGATCACGCCGATGCGCTTCTTCGGTTGCGTGCCGGCATTCGCCGGCGCGGCGGCACCACGGCTCACACGCCGCCCATGTGCTGCTGTTTGAAGCTCGCCACGGCGCCGACCACGCCCGCGGTGCCAGGCAGCTCGCCCGGCACGATGCGCACCGCGCGAACCGCCGGCACGAACGCGCGACGCCGCACCTCGGCGCGAAGGGGCACGAACAGCGCGTCGCCCGCCGCCGTCACGCCACCGGCGACGACGACGATGTCCGGGTTGAACGTGTTGAGCAGGTTCGCGATCCCCGCGCCGAGGTAGCGTGCGGTGTCACGCACGATCTCGTTCGCCACCTGGTCCCCCGCCTTCGCCGCCTCATACACCGTCTGCGCCGTGATCGCCTCGAGCTTGCCCTTCACCATCGCCGGCATCATCGACTCGGTCTCCTCACGCACCATCACCTCGCGCGCACGCGTCGCGATCGCGGGGCCCGAGGCGTACGCCTCGAGGCACCCATAATTGCCACACTTGCAGTGCCGCCCATTGAGATCGATCGTCGTGTGCCCGATCTCGCCCGCCATGTCCGACGAGCCGTGGAAGAGCGCACCGTCGAGGATCAGCCCACCGCCGATGCCGGTGCCGATCGTCAGCCCGATCACGTTGCGCCCACCGCGCGCCGCGCCCTGCCACCATTCGCCGTACGTCGCGCAGTTCGCGTCGTTGTCCAGCGTGCAGGGCAGGTGCAGCCGGTCGCGGATGCGGTCGAGCAGCGGGAAATCCTTCCAGCCGAGATTCGGCGCCACGAGCACGATGCCGCGCTCGCGGTCCAGCGGTCCAGGCGCGCCGACGCCGATGCCGATGAAGTCACTCCGCGTCGCGCCCGTCTCGCTGATCACGTCGAGAAAGACGCCCTCCACCAGTCCGACGATCCGCTCCGCAACGCCCTCGTCGCCCACCGAGGAGTTCGTCGTGATCGAGCGCATCGCGAGATGACGCGAGCCGTCCACCGTCATCGCGCCGGCCACGATGTTCGTGCCGCCCAGGTCCACTCCGATGATGTACTGCTGGCGCGCGGTGGTCGTCATTCGAGTGCGTCTCGAGAGAGAAGGAGAGTGCGTGTCCAGTCGGCGACCAGCTCCGGCGTGAGCTCGCGCATGCAGCGGAAGTGCCCGAGCGGACAGCGGCGAGGACCGTGACGGTCGCACGGGCGACACGCGAGCTCCTCGTGGCCCACGACGACCCGCGACGGCGCGAGCGGCCCGAAGCCGAACTCCGGCACCGTCGGCCCGAACACCGCCACCGTCGGCGTGCCCATCGCCGATGCAAGATGCAACGGAGCGGAGTCGTTCGTCACGATCACGGCGCATCGGCCGATCAGCTCGGCCGACGCCAGCAAGGGCAGGGCACCCGTCGCATCCACCGCGCTCGGCACCGCCGAGAGGATCTCACGCGCCAACGCCGAATCCGCGGGACCGCCCACTACGACGATCCGACCGTTCGCCGCGAGCGTCTGGGCGAGCTCGGAATAATAGGGCCAGCGCTTCGTCGCCCATACGCTTCCAGGCGCGAGCGCGATGAGGCGCTCGCCCGCCGCCACGCCCGCACCGTCGAGCAGCGCCTGCACCGCGCCGCGCTCCGCGTCGCCAGGCGCGAGTGACGGCCGCGACTCCTCTTCCGTCGGCTCGCGACCATTCGGACGCGAGAGCTGCACCAACCGCGCGGCGTGATGCAGGTCGTCGCGAAAGGGAACGGCGGTGGTGTACAGCCAGCTCCCCGCCGACGTCGCGAAACCGACCCGCGACTCCACGCGCGCCGCGAACGCCAGCAGCGCGCTTCGCAGTGATCCCTGCGCGAGATACGCGACGTCGTAGCGGGCCTTGCGCAGCTGCGCAGCGAGTCGCAGAAAGCCGAATGGCCCGGCGTCCGCGCCGCGCTTGTCGTACGCGATCACCGTGCGTACGGCCGGATGACCGGCGAGCAGTGACGCCGACGCTTTCGTCGTCACGACATCCACTGGCCCGCGATGCGCGAGCTGCACGAGCAGCGGCGTCGTGAGGACGGTGTCCCCGAGGAACGACGTCTGCACGACGAGCGAGGACGGCATGCGCCCCGTCCTAGTCGACCTGGAGGACCGCCAGAAATGCTTCCTGCGGGATCTCCACCGAGCCCACCTGCTTCATGCGCTTCTTGCCTTCCTTCTGCTTCTCCAGGAGCTTGCGCTTTCGGCTGATGTCGCCGCCGTAGCACTTCGCCAATACGTCCTTGCGCACCGCCTTTACCGTCGTGCGCGCGATGACCTTGGTGCCGATCGCCGCCTGGATGATCACCTCGAACAGCTGGCGCGGGATCAGCTCCTTCAGCTTGTCGGCGATCTTGCGCCCCCAGTCGTACGCCTTGTCTTCGTGACAGATCACGCTGAACGCGTCGATCGGATCGCCGTTGATCAGCATGTCGAGGCGCACGAGATCGCTCGCGCGATACTCGAGCATCTCGTAGTCGAGTGATGCGTACCCTCGGCTGATCGACTTGAGGCGGTCGAAGAAATCGAGGATGATCTCGCCGAGCGGAAACTCCCAGTCGAACTCGACGCGCTGCTGATCGAGATAGGTCATGTTCTTGTACACGCCGCGCCGCTCGGTGCCGAGCGTCATGATCGGCCCGATGTACTCGGCGGGCGCCATGATCCGCGCCTTCACGTACGGCTCCTCGATCCGGTCGATCACCGCGACATTGGGCATCAGCGCGGGATTCTCCACGAGCTGCATCGTCGCGTCGGTCTTGTAGACCTTGTACTCCACGCTCGGGACGGTCTGCACGAGGTCGAGGTCGAACTCGCGCGTGAGCCGCTCCTGCACGATCTCCATGTGCAGCAGACCGAGGAAGCCGCAGCGAAAGCCGAACCCGAGCGCCGTCGACGTCTCGGGCTCGTAGTTCAGCGACGCGTCGTTGAGCTTGAGCTTCTCGAGCGCGTCGCGCAGCGTCTCGTACTGCTGCGTGTCCGTCGGATACATGCCGGCGAAGACGAAGCTCCGCACCTCCTGGTATCCGGGTAAGGCCTCCGACGCCCGATTGTTCGCGTCGAAGATCGTATCGCCCGCGCGCGTCTCGCTCACCGAACGCACGCTCGCCACGACGTAGCCCACTTCGCCCGGTCCCAGCGCTTCCGTCTCCACCTGCCGCAGCTGGTTGTACCCGACCTCGTCCACCTCGTACACGGACTCGGAGGCGCCGAAGGTGATCTTCGTGCCCTTCCGCAGCACGCCGTCCACCACGCGCACGCTCGGGATGGCGCCACGATACTTGTCGTAGTACGAGTCGTAGATCAGCGCGCGGAGCGGGGCGTTCTCGTCACCGACCGGGGCCGGAACCTTCTCCACGACCGCCTCGAGCAGCTCGCGAATGCCGATGCCTGCCTTTGCGCTGACGCGCAGGATCTCGTCCGCATCCACGCCGAGCAGGTCCGACACTTCCTGGGCCCGACGGTCCGGCTCGGCGCCCGGCAAGTCGATCTTGTTCAGGATCGGAATGATCTCGAGCCCGGCGTCCATCGCGAGGAACAGGTTGCTCAGCGTCTGCGCCTGAATTCCCTGCGACGCATCGACCACGAGAATCGCCCCTTCGCACGCGGCCAGCGATCGCGAGACTTCGTAGGTGAAGTCAACGTGCCCTGGGGTATCGATCAGGTTGAGCTCGTAGTCTCCGCCGTCCTTCGCGCGGTAGGTCATCCGCACGGCGTTCAGCTTGATCGTGATCCCGCGCTCGCGCTCCAGGTCCAGCGTGTCGAGCACCTGGGCCTTCATCTCGCGCTTCTGCAGCATCCCCGTCTCTTCGATCAGCCGGTCGGCCAGGGTGGATTTCCCATGATCGATGTGGGCGACGATGCAGAAGTTGCGGATATGATCGAGCTTCACGGCGCTGGGAAATGAGGCGAGAACTGCTTGCAGCCTCTGAATATAGCCCCCGGCGGCATCGAAAGCGGAGCGGCCGGCATCCCACGGATGCCGGCCGCTCGTTCGCTCGGGTGATGCGACTTAGTCCTTTCTGGGCTTGCTCGAGGGCTCTGCCGGTGGAGTCACCGGCGCAGGGGG
>JBDTOD010000121.1:0-13481 GCA_039933415.1 bacterium | reverse complement strand
TTGTTGGGCTCACATGCCATGATGTTCGGTGTCGGCTGATAGACGACCAGCCCCGCACGCGCATCGGCGAAGATGCGTCGCAGCGCCTCGCGATCCACCCAGCCGACGAAGTCCACTTGCTCGTGGCCCGGCGTGACCCTGAAGCGCTCCTCGTCGGCGACGGATGATGGCTTCCCGCCGAGGATCAGGCGGATGTTGGCGTCGTTGGCAAGCGCGCCCATCGCGCGAATCATCTGATCAGGTCCGTTGAACGGCGCCAACCCTCCGACATAGGCGACCGTTCGCGACCGCCGCGCGAACGGGGCACCGTCGCTCGTGTTCAGCTCCGCAACCTTCGGCACGTTCCGAAGCAGAACCGTTCTGTCCGGAGGAAAGTTGGCGGCGATCGATGTCGTCGCCGCGACGATCGCGTCGAACCAGCGAGTCGCAACGCGCTCGAACAGCCCGACGGCGACACTGAGGGGAGGCTTGACCCACCCGGGGAGGTAGGGCTTGTCGTAGATGTCCTTGGCTGCATCCTCGTGGACATCGTACACGACCGTCTTGCCGCACAGCTTCAACAGAAGCCCGACCGCGATCAACTCCGGATCATGAAAGTGGTAGAGGTCTGCGCGCTCGGCCATGGCCGCTCGAAATGCGTGCACCACGGTGCGAGTCATGCGCTCCAGGCGCCCGCGCGGTCTGGTCAGCGCGCGCAGCCGTACGCCGTCCTGCTCACCCGAGCCATCCGCGCACGCGATGAGCGTCACATCGTAGCCATGCTCGGCGAGGGTCATCGCCTGCTTCTGGAAGATGCGAACGTCCGTCGGACGGTGCACGGTGGTGATGTGGACGACTCGGCGCATCTCGGAGCGGATCGACGCCTGCTCGGTAGCTGGTTGCCTGCGTGGCTCGTGAGCGGATCATGCAGTATAATGCCCGGACGATCGTGCCAACTGCCGCCTACCAACGCGAGTGCGATGCCATCGAGGTGAGTGGTTCACATCGCAGCTTCGCGCTGGGCCGCGGTCCGGATCTCGCGTTTGGCAGGGCGCGATCACCGTGCCTCTCGAACTCGTGGATGCCAGCCGCATGCAATCACCATGAAGATCTGTTCCGTCATTGGCGCCAGGCCGCAATTCGTCAAGGCGGGGGTCGTCAGCCGGGCGATTCTGGCTCGCACGGACCTCCAGGAAGTGCTGGTGCACACCGGTCAGCACTATGACGTGAACATGTCGGACGTCTTCTTTCGCGAGTTGGCGCTGCCAGCACCGACCCACAATCTCGGCGTCGGCTCGGGACGCCACGGCGCGCAGACGGCGCGGATGCTCGAGGGCCTCGAGCAGATCTTTCTGGACGAGCAACCAGATGTCGTGCTGATCTACGGCGACACGAACTCCACGCTGGCGGCCGCCGTCGCTGCCGCCAAGCTGCACCTGCCCATCGCGCACGTCGAAGCGGGACTGCGATCGTTCAACCGGCGCATGCCCGAGGAGACGAACCGGGTCGTCGCGGACGCGCTTTCCGACGTTCTCTTCGCGCCGACGGAGGATGCCGTGCGGCAGCTGCGCCGCGAGGGGCATGCCGAGGATCGCATCGTGTGGAGCGGGGACGTCATGTACGACGCAGCACTCCTCATGAAGGGAGTCGCGGCGTCGAGCAGTCGGATCCTCGACGACCACTCGCTCGTCGAGCGCGACTATTTTCTCGCCACCGTCCATCGCGCAGAGAATACCGACGATCCCGCGCGTCTTCGCAGCATCTTCGACGCGCTCGAGCTCGTGGCCCGGCAGCACGCGGTCGTGCTTCCTCTGCATCCGCGAACGAGGGCCGCGTTGCAGCGTGACGGTCTGTTCGACCGCGCCTCGAGCACGCTCCGGCTGATCGATCCCCTCGGTTTCATCGACATGGTTCGACTCGAGATGGGCGCGCTGGCGGTCGCGACGGATTCCGGTGGGTTGCAGAAGGAAGCCTTCTTTCACGGTGTTCCGTGCTTCGTCCTGCGCGAGGAAACGGAATGGACGGAGCTCGTGACCGCCGGCTGGAACACCCTCGTGCCTCCCGGGGATCCTGCGCGGATGGCCGCCGCGATGCTCTCCGCGCCGCACGAGCGCGCCGCGATCACGCCCTACGGAGATGGGCGCGCGTCGGAATTGATCGTCCGTCATCTCGTCGAGCGGTACGGTCCCCGCGCCGTCTCGTGACTCGCTCGCCCGGCGCCGCCGAGGCGGGCCAGGACGCGGGGACCTTCCGCTTCTATCGCCTGCGCGCCGGGGCGGCTCGTGCAACGCCCGTTGGGGCCATCGGCGACTATTCGGTCCGGATCTGGCATCCGTCGTGGACGCGCGTGCCACCACCCCTCGTGCGAACCTCGGTGAACTGGGTGTGGTGGCTGCTTCACAACGTACGGGTGTTTCGCTCGCGCGCATTCGCCGTGATCTCACTCGAGCAGGAGGGCAGACTGATTCACCGATCGACCGTTTTCCCGCCGTTCTTTCGTTTTCCCTTCATGCGGGGATCCGACATTCAGGTCGGAGATACCTGGACCGAGGAATCCCATCGGGGCCGCAGCCTTGCTCGACTCGCCATCCGCACGGCGTGCGCCGCGGCGCCGGCCGCCGGTGACGTCTGGTACATCGTGGAGGAGAGCAATGCGCCCTCGATCCACGTGGTGGAGAAGGAAGGCTTCGAGCTGGTCGCGCGTGGCGCTCGCGTGCCGCGGCTGGGGATGCGACTGCTCGGATACTACGCGATGACTTCCGCCTGAACCCCGCCAACGACATGTACGCCCTGCTCAAGCGCCTGTTCGATCTCGTCGCGTCGCTCGTCGCGCTTACGCTGCTCTCCCCGCTGCTTCTCTTCCTCGCGCTGCGGATCAAGGCGTACGACGGGGGCCCTGCCCTCTATGCGGGGCGGCGAGTCGGCAAGGACGGCAAACCGTTCGGCATGTACAAGTTTCGATCGATGGTGCTGAACGCCGACAAGATCGGCGGCTCGTCCACGCCCGACGACGACCCGAGGATCACGCCGGTGGGCAAGCTCCTTCGCCGGTACAAGCTCGACGAGCTCCCGCAGTTCATCAACGTCGCCAAGGGGGAGATGAGCATCGTTGGTCCGAGGCCGCAGGTGCAGTGGGCCGTCGACCTTTACACTCCGGAGCAGCGCCAGGTGTTGAGCGTACCTCCCGGCATCACTGATTACGCCTCTGTGCGCTTCCCGAACGAGGGCGAGATTCTCAAGGGGAGCACCGATCCGGATCGGGACTACATGGAGAAGATCCATCCCGAGAAGATGCGTCTCAGTCTAGAATACGTTCGGAACCGTTCGCTCGTCACGGACCTCAAGGTCATCGCCCAGACGGCGCTCGCCATCATCCGCTGAGAACACCTCTACGTGAAGAAATTTCGCACGGACGCCGAGGAGCAGATCGGCCAGAACAACGCCCGGATCTTCGAAGGGTGCTCTGACGCGGTTGAGATCAAGCTGGAGAACTTCCCGAAGTACGTGCGTCGCCAACATCTCAAGCGATTCCTCGCGATGTACGAGATCTTCAAGCTGGCGCTGCCGGTGAAGGGATCGATCGTGGAGTGCGGCGTGTTCAAGGGATTCGGCGTGATGACGTGGGCGAAGCTGAGCGCGATGCTCGAGCCCGAAAACCTCACGCGGCGCATCTATGCGTTCGACACCTTCGCGGGCTTTCCGAGCGTGCACGCGAAGGACAAGACGGCGGTCGCGGACGTGACCGAGGGCGGCCTCTTCGCCGACTCGCACGATGAGCTCCAGGCGTTGATCACGGAGTACGATCGCGACCGCTTTCTCGGCCATGTCGACAAGGTGCATCTCATCAAAGGCGACGTCGTGGAGAGCATTCCGCCATTTCTTGAGGCGCATCCGCATCTCGTCGTCAGCCTGCTCTTCCTCGACATGGATCTCTACGAGCCGACGAAGGCGGCGCTGCGACACTTCGTGCCGCGGATGCCGAAGGGAGCGCTGCTGGTGTTCGACGAGCTGGACAATCCCATGTGGCCCGGAGAGACGATGGCTGCGCTCGAGGAGATTGGACTCGGCCGCCTGGGGCTTCGCCGCCTGGAGTGGGATCCATATATTTCCTACGCCGTCCTCGAATAGCATCCCGAACCGTTCGCCGTCATCTCACTCGCGCCGTCATCTGCCCGCATGCTCGACACGAAGCAACGCTCCATCCCATTCTTCAACTACAGTGGCGCCTTCTCCGCGCAGGAGGAGGACTATCTGCGGATGCTGTCGGACATCATCCGGCGCGGCGCGTTCATTCAGCAGCGGGATCTCGACGAGTTCGAGCAGCATCTCGCTGAGTATCTGGGCGTCAAATACGCCATCGGCGTCGGCAACGCCACGGACGGGCTGATCATGGCGTTTCGGGCGGCCGGCGTGGGTCCGGGCGACGAGGTGATCTTCCCCTCGCACACGATGGTCGCGTCGCCTGCTTCCGCAGCGCATTGCGGCGCGACGCCGGTGCCCGTCGACATGGGCCCCGACCATCTGATGGATCCGGCCGCGGTCGAGGCGGCGATCACGTCGCGCACACGCGCGATCCTCCCCGTGCACCTGAATGGGAGAACGTGCGACATGGATTCCATTGTCGAGATCGCGCGGCGGCACGATCTCATCATCATCGAAGACGCCGCGCAGGCGCTCGGTTCGCGATTCAAGAGCAAGATGGCCGGCACGTTCGGCCTCGCTTCGGCGATCAGCTTTTATCCGGCCAAGATCCTCGGCTGCTTCGGGGACGGGGGCGCGGTCATCACCGACGACGACGACGTCGCACGAAAGATTCGCCTGCTACGCGATCACGGTCGGAACGACGAGGGGGAAGTCGAGACGTGGGGGCTGAACTCCCGCCTCGACAACTTTCAGGCGGCCGTGCTCGACTTCCAGTTCAGGGACTACGGAGCGATCATCGCGCACCGTCGCGCGATCGCGCGGGTGTACGAGGCGCATCTGCGTGACCTCGCGCAGCTGGTCCTCCCCGAAGCGCCTGGAGAACATCCGGATCACTTCGACGTCTTCCAGAATTACGAGCTCGAGGCGGAGCAGCGTGACGCGTTGCGTGAGGCGCTCAAGGCCGACGGCATCGGCACGCTCGTGCAATGGGGGGGAAAAGCCGTCCATCAGTACCCGAAGCTCGGCTTCACCCAGCGCCTGCCGCACACGGATCGGTTCTTCGAGCGCTGCCTGATGCTGCCGATGAACATGATGGTGAGCGAGGACGATGCGGAGTACGTTGCCGCGCGTGTCCGCCGGTTCTACGGCGCGTGATCGAGCCGTCGGCCGGCGACACGCTGACCCCGAGCCTCGCGGAGCGCGCGGCGAAGACGATCCCCCTTGCAGGGCGCATCCGACGCCACGCGCTGCACATGACGTCGTCCGGAGGCAGCTCGCACATCGGCTCCATCCTGTCGATGTCCGACATCGTCGCGGTGTTGTATGGCGACGTGCTTCGTGTCGATCCCTCGAACCCGAGCTGGCCCGAGCGCGATCGCTTCATCCTCAGCAAGGGTCACGCGGGCGCCGGCGTCTACGCCGCCCTGGCGGAGACCGGCTTCTTTCCTGTCGAGAAGCTCGCGACGCACTATCAGAATGGATCGGACCTCAGTGGTCATGTCTCACACAAAGGCATTCCCGGAGTAGAGCTCAGCACGGGATCTCTGGGACACGGGCTGTCAGTGGGCGCAGGGATGGCGCTCGGCGCCAAGCTCGATGGCCGGCGACACCGCGTGTTCGTGCTGTTGAGCGACGGTGAGTGTGACGAGGGATCGAACTGGGAAGCCATCCTCTTCGCATCGCACCACGCGCTGTCCAACCTCTGCGCGGTCGTCGACTACAACAAAATCCAGAGCCTCAAGCCGGTGCGGGAGACGCTTGCGCTCGAGCCGTTCGTCGACAAATGGCGCGCCTTCGGTTGGCACGTCGTCGAGGCCGACGGTCACGATCACGAGCAGCTGCTCGACGCGTTCGCCCAAGCCGCGGCCCACGCCGACTCGCCGACGTGTGTCATCGCCCACACGGTCAAAGGCAAGGGAGTTCCCTTCATGGAGCACTCCGTGCTCTGGCACTATCGAACGGCTCGCGGTGAAGAGTTCGACGCCGCCCTGTCGGCGCTGCACGACGGGTCGGACCAATGAGAGACACCTTCATCGCCAGTCTCAGCGAGCTCGCGGCGCGTGATCCTCGCATCTTTCTCATCACAGGAGATCTTGGCTTCTCGGTGCTGGACGCCTTCGCGAGAGACCGGCCTGGCCAGTTTCTCAATGCCGGCGTGGCCGAGCAGAACATGACCGGGCTCGCCACGGGGCTGGCTCTCGACGGGCGGATCGTGTTCACGTACTCGATCGCGAACTTCCCGACGCTCCGGCCGCTCGAGCAGATACGCAACGACGCGGCATATCACGACGCGAACGTCAACGTCGTCGCCGTGGGGGGAGGATTCAGCTACGGACAGCTTGGCATATCGCATCACGCCACCGAAGACCTCGCGATCTTTCGCGCGCTCCCCGGACTGACCGTTGTGTCGCCGGGGGACGATTGGGAGACCCACTGCGCGGTGGCGGCGCTCGCCGAGTGCCCCGGTACGACATACCTCCGACTGGACAAGTCCTCGGCCGGCCGCACGGAGCGGCCCGGCGAATCGTTCGTGCTGGGAAAGGCGCGAACGTTGAGGGAGGGTTCTGCGCTCACGCTTGTCGCAACGGGGGGAATTCTCGGTGTGGCGCTCGAGGCGGCAGATCAACTCAGTACGGAAGGCATCGCGTGCAGGGTGCTGAGCATGCACACGATCAAGCCGCTGGACGTGGATGCGCTCATCGCGGCGGCGCGCGAGACCGGCGGCATCATCAGCGTCGAGGAGCACACGGTGCACGGTGGACTCGGGGGCGCCATTGCGGAATCGCTGCTCGAGGCCGGCGTCGTTCCGCGGGCATTCTACCGCATCGGGCTCCGTGCCGGCTTCTCGTCGATCGTAGGCTCGCAGGACTATCTCCGGACTGTCTACGAGCTCGATGCACCGGCCATCTGCGCTGCCGCACGACGCATGGTCGGAGCGCCGTGACGGCGGCGCCTCAGCGCTCTGGCCGGCAGCGTCCGCGCGACATGCCGACTCGGGCGGCCGGCCATGTGACGCCCGATCGCTACGGAACGAGGGCGCCGCTTGGGTCGTGCGTTGGTTCCTCGAGCGCGCCTCCCGAAAGCTCATCTCTGATCACGTCCAACTCGTCCGTGTCCAGGCTGCCGCTGTACTCAGGCACCAGCCGAACGATGAGCCGTCGAATCTCTCCTGGCGATCGATTCTCGCGCGCCGCACGGATGAGCTCGTCGATATCTCCCAAACTGTGCTCCGCTTCCGAATCTCTGGCGCGCAGGATTTTGGGGTGGTCCGTGGGCACGACGTGCGTGCCCTTGAAGAAGAGCTCCTCGTAGAGCTTCTCACCCGGACGGGCGCCGGTGAAGTGCACCTCGATGTCTGCATCCGACTCGAGACCGGACAGCCTGATCAGGTCCATGGCCAGATCATACACGCGGACCGGCTCGCCCATGTCGAGCACGAACACTTCGCCGTGGTCGCCAAGCGCCGCGGCTTGCAGCACGAGCTGCACGGCTTCGGGGATCGTCATGAAGTAGCGCGTCATGTCCGGATGCGTGATCGTCACCGGTCCACCTTCGGCGATTTGCCGCATGAAGGTCGGCACCACGCTTCCACGGCTGCCGAGCACATTCCCGAAGCGCACCGAGACGTAGCCGCTCTGTCGTTTCAGCGCGCACTCGTGGACGACGTGTTCGGCGATCCGCTTTGTCGCCCCCATCACGCTCGTAGGGCGAACGGCCTTGTCGGTCGAAATGAGGACGAAATGCTGCACGTCGTGCTCGGCGCAGAGTGAGACGACGTTCCGTGTCCCCAGCACGTTGTTCAGCACTGCCTCGGCGACGTTCGCTTCCATCAACGGCACGTGCTTGTGCGCGGCAGCGTGGAATACCGAATACGGCCGGTTTGCGCCGATAACGGAAGTCATGCGCGGATGATCGCGCACATCGGCGATGACCGGCTTCAGAGGGATCTCTGGAAAGCTCCGGCTCAACTCCTGTACGAGCTCGAAGATGGAGTTCTCGCCGCGTCCGACTGCGATGATCATTCTCGGCTCGAGACGGCCCAGCTGCCGGCAAAGCTCCGCGCCGATGGAACCGCCGGCCCCCGTGACCATGACGACGCGGTCTCGAACCAGGGAGCTCACCTGTTCGATATCGGTGTGGATGGGCTCGCGTCGGAGTAGATCCTGGATCTCGATCTGCCGAAGCGCACTCACACGCTTCTCTCCGGAGAGGATCTCGTATAGTCCGGGAACCGTACGCGTTCCCAACCCGGCAGCGCGCGCGGCGCGCACGACCTCCCGAATCGTCCGCCCCGTTGCCGAGGGCATCGCTATCACCACGTCGGTCGCGGCGACCGCGGAGGCGACCTTCTCCAGCGCGCTGAGTGCGCCGAGCACGGGGACGTCGTGGAGGCGAAGCCCGTGCTTTCTCGGATCGTCATCGAGGACCGCGACGGGGGTCATCCCAAGCTGCGCGTTCTCCACCAGCTCGCGGACGATCATTCCGCCCGCAACGCCGGCGCCGACCACGATGGTCCGCCGAATGGACTCGCGCGATGCGCGTCGTTCGCGTCGCGCGAGAACTCGGATGGTGAGCCGCGGCATTGCGATGGCGACCGCGCCCAGGCAGGAGTCGAGCAGCACCACCGCGTAGGAAAGCCGAATGGGAACGAGGCCGAGCAGTGGCAGCACCACGAGTCCGAGCGCAACATCCACGAACGCGCAGGCCAACGATACCTTCACGAGCATCTCGAGATCGGTCACGCTGGCGTACCGCCACAGTCGGCGGTACAGGCCCAATCCGATCAGCACGGCGAGCTTCAGCGGAACCGCCGTGAGCGCGAACACCCACAACATGGACGGCACGTCGGCGGGCCACGGCCCCTCGTAGCGCGCGGCGAACGCCACCAGCGCGCTGGCCGGCAGCAGGACGGCGTCGGAGAGGAAGAAGGCGCGATTTCGGACGCCGGGAATTCTATCTCTAAGAAAACTCACAGCTCTCC
Source organism: bacterium (assembly GCA_039933415.1). Taxonomy (GTDB): domain Bacteria; phylum Gemmatimonadota; class Gemmatimonadetes; order Gemmatimonadales; family Gemmatimonadaceae; genus AG11. Next base: position 4,378 of record JBDTOD010000121.1, on the reverse strand, counting down.
TGCGGAGCGAGATCCGTCATTCGGTGCGACGCGCAACAACGTTATCCGCGCCTCCCAGCGCGGCGCGGTTGTAGCCCGTCCATTCTTCACTTGATCGCCAGTAGCCGTGATTGCAAGGCGAGAGCACCCATGCACCGCCAGCGCCGGACGCGCCGAACCATGCTCAGCTGCTTGCAAAGTTAACGCCGCTCGCGTGGCCGAGCGCACTCGGCCACAGTCGCCCTCTTTGACGGGATATCCAGTCGTACGGATGCCGCGGGCGACGTCCGACACGACGACAGTTGTTCACGCCGGACCGCACCGCGGACTATCCGACGGTCGCGCGGCGGCCGGTCTGCTTGCCGCTCGCGACGACACGTCTCACTGAAGCAAGCCGGCGCTCTACTACAGCACCGGATGATGCCAAATGGTGGACTACTAGGCTCGCGCCAGCGCGCTCTGCGCCTGCCGATCCGCCCGCGCCGCCGCCGCCCGCGTATCCACGAATACCTTCGCCAGATCGCGCACCCGCCCGTAATCGATCCCCGAGTGATCCGTCACGATCATCACGGCGTCCGCTCCGGAGAGCACCTCGTCGGTCAGCTGCACCGAGCTCCCCAGCGCCCCCGCCGGCGTATGCCCGTCTTCCACGATCTCCGGGCAGTACTCGTCGTGATAGCTCACGATCGCGCCCTTCGCCGAGAGAAGATCCATGATCTCCAGCGCCGGCGACTCGCGCAGGTCGTCGATGTCCTTCTTGTACGCGACGCCGAGCACCAGCACCTTCGCCCCCTTGAGGGCGATCGAGTGGTCGTTGAGCCCGTCCTGCACCTTGCCCACCCAGAACGCCGGCATCTCGGAGTTGATCTCGTCCGCCACGCCGATCATCCGCGTCTTGTAGTGCAGCGTGCGCATCTTCCACGCGAGATAGTGTGGATCCAGCGGGATGCAGTGCCCACCGAGCCCAGGGCCCGGCGTGAACTTCATGTAGCCGAACGGCTTCGTCGCCGCCGCGTCGATCACCTCCCACACGTCCACGCCGAGACGGTCGCACACCTGCGCCATCTCGTTCGCGAGGCCGATGTTGATCATCCGGAAGGTGTTCTCCAGCAACTTCGTCAGCTCGGCCGCCTCGGGGCTGCTCACGGGCACCATCGTCTCGATGAACTTGCCGTAGAGCGACGCACCCAGGTCGACGCAGTGCGGCGTGACGCCGCCGATGACCTTGGGCGTGTTCTTCGTGTGCCACTTCTCGTTGCCCGGATCGACGCGCTCGGGGGAGAAGCAGAGGAAGATGTCCGACCCGACCTCGAGGCCGCGCGCCTCGAGCAGCGGGATCATCAGCTCCCGTGTCGTGCCGGGATACGTCGTGGACTCGAGGACGATGAGCTGACCGGGCCGGAGCGACGCGGCGACGCTCTCCGTCGCGGCGATCACATAGCTCATCTCGGGGTCCTTGGTCTTGCTGAGCGGCGTCGGCACGCAGATCGAGATGACGTCGCACTCGGCGAGGCGGCTCATCTCCGTCGTGGCCTCGAACCGGCCAGCCTTCCGCAGCCGCGCGATGTCGGCGCCCGGCACGTCCTTGATGTGGCTCTTGCCAGCGTTCAGGTCTCCCACCACCCGCTTGGAGACGTCCAGCCCGACCACGTTCAGGTCCACGTTGCCCATCTCGACCGCCAGAGGCAGGCCGACATAGCCGAGCCCTACGACGCCGCAGACGGCGCTCCCATCGGCGATCTTGGCACGGAGAATTTCGTAATACATCGGAATGATCAATGCTCGAGAGAAGCCGGTCACCGAGACGGGGCCGGCAGATGCGGTTCAGGGATGACGGGCAGGGTCGCGCCGGGTCACGCGCGGTCGTTGTGCATCTGGCGTTCCAGAGGCCGGAAACCGAGTGTCCGCCTCAAGTTAGGCCCCCTGCGGAGCCCGTACAAGCGAGGCACGGATACCGCGATCGTATATCCGCCATCGGCGGTAGACGTTCGTCCCCATCGCTTCCATGGGCCGCTTCATCGGCTCGTTGTCCTCGAGGATCCAGCTCGCCTCGGCGCTCTGCTCCCCCGCCTCCCGTCCTCGGCGATAGCCCTCCCAGGCGAACAGGGGCAGGATTCCCCGAGCGCGGTACTCGGGGCGCAGGCCGAGGGCCATCACTCGCCAGTCGCGGATGCCGCGCTTGCCGGTCAGGAGGCGCAGAGCCCCCGTCGGAAAGAGCCGGCCGCTCCCGATCCGTTGGAGCACGCCACTGTAGTCCGGCACGGCGAGCATGAACCCCACCGTCGTACCGTCCACCTCCGCGGCAAAGGCGTATCGGGGGTTGAGAAGCGGCTTCATGTCCCGCGCGGTGTGCACGAATTCATCCTTCGACATGGGGACGAAGCCCCAGTTCCGCTCCCACGCCGAGTTGTACACGTCCCAGCACACCTCGAGCTCCTGCTCGAACCGGGTCAGGTCGAGATCGCGGAACGCCACCTTGCTCTTCTTCAGCGCGCGCTCGGCCAGCCGCTCGAACGCCGGCGGCATGACCCACGCCGGATCGCCCATCGGGATGAAGTAGGCGACGAGATCCTTCGCCTTTCGCATCCCGGCCCGGTCGCAGAGGGTCGCATAGTAGGGCGGGTTCCACGTCGTCAGAAACGAGGGACGGTGCTGAAATCCGTCCACCAACAAGCCGCACTCGTAGTTGGTGCTGGGGTTCATCGGACCGCGGAGGACGTCGAGCCCACGTCCGCCGAGCCAGCGCGTGGCGGCGGCGAACAGCGCGTCAGCCGCCTCCTGGTCGTTCGCACACTCGAAGAAGCCCCAGAACCCGACCCGGTCGTCGTGGAACCGGTTGTGCGCGCGGTTCTCGATCGCGGCGATTCGACCGATCGTCTTTCCATTGCGCTGCGCCAGAAAGAGCTCGCGCTCCGCGTCGCGATAGAACGGGTGCTTCTTCCGGTCGAGTGCATCGCGGACCGCGCCACGCAACGGGGGCACCCACTGCGGGTGTCGCGTGCGGTCGAACAGGGTCCAGGGAACGTCGACGAACCTGCGCAGGTCGCGGCGGGAACTGACGGGAACGACTTCGATTGGCACGGGCAGTGGTCTGGGTCTCACTTACGGTCGGCGTGCGCGAATGTAATACTGCGCCCACATGAACGTGGCCCCATCGCCAGCGGCATCCGCCAAGTCCGCATTGCGCACTGAACGCGCCGCGCCGCTGGCAATGGCCCTGACCCTCGCCCTGCTCTGCCTCGCGGCGTGGCCGCTCTGGATTCACTGGCGGACGTCCGGCGACGGCGAGCCCCTCGCATTGCACATGGTCGTGGTCGCGCTCGCCGCGGCGACGCTGGTGCCCCGCGCGACGGCGCTGCGCCCGATCCGCGACTGGCTTCCCCTGCTCGCCGTGCCGCTGCTCTACGTCGAGCTGCGCTGGATCATCCCCGCCATCGGTGTCGCGCATCGCGACGCGACCGTCGTTGCGTGGGAGCGGATGCTGTTCCCTTCCAATCCGTCCGCAACGCTCGCCACGCGCTTTCATTCGGTTGCGCTGAGTGAAGCGCTGCACCTGTCCTATGCGCTGTATTACGCGATCGTCGGGATACCACCGATGGTGCTGTTCTTCACGGGCGCGCGACGGAAGCTCGAGGCGACCACCTTGGCGCTCGTGATCGTGTACGCGATCTGCTTTCTCGCGTATCCACTCTTTCCCGTGGACGGGCCAAGATTCCTCCACGGCGCGGCACCCGCGCCGGACGGGCCGGTGCGCCGCTACGTGCTCGCGCTCCTCGAGCGCGGCTCCTCGCGCGGAACGGCATTTCCTTCGTCGCACGTGGCGGCGTCCGTGGTGGCGGCGCTGTGCGCGCTGCAGCACCAGCGAAAGCTCGGCGTCGTGATCGCGATCGTCGCCGTGGGGCTGACGATCGCCACGGTGTATGGCGGCTTTCACTACGCGGTGGACGCGCTCGCCGGACTGGTGCTCGGCACGGCGGCGTGGTTGACGTCGATCGCGGTGTGGCGGAACCGGACTCTGACCCCGGGCTCTGACCCCGGGCTCTGACCCCGGGCTCTGACCCCGGGCTCTGACCCCGGGGCTACGCGGAGACGGCCGACCGATCCTCCGCCTGCGCGCCGCGTGCCTCGTCGTCCGCGTCCGGATCGTCGAGCCGGCGCATCGCGGCAGCGAGCAGTCGCACGGTGGTCTCGAGCTCGCGCTCCGTGTGCGTGGACGCGATGAAGAACCGGAGCCGCGCTCCTTCGTTCGCCACGGCTGGCGCAACCATCGGCTGCACGTTGATACCCGCCACGAGCATCATCGCCGCGAGGCGGGCGGCGCGAAGCGAGTCACCGACGATGACGGGGATGACCGGCGTGCCCGCCGAGTCGCCGGTGTCGAAGCCTTCGGCGCGGCAGC
>JBDTOD010000120.1:0-13916 GCA_039933415.1 bacterium | reverse complement strand
CCGCCTCCGCCCAGACCGCGCCTGCCGAATCTCACGCCGCCACCCCCACCGCGGCCAAACCAGCCGCGAAAGAGCCCGCCCCCAATCCGAAATCGGTCTTCGGCACGACCTTGACCAAGGCTGAAGCCAGAGCCCTCCTCGCCGAGATGCAGCAGCTCACCGAGAAGGCGCTGACGACGAGTAAATCCGCCGAGACGGCCGCCTCCGTCGCTGACGTCAAAGCCGCCGCGGATCAGGTCCTCCAACTGGCCTGGGGCAGCGCCACCGGCCGCGGCGACGGCAACACCGCCGAGGTGAAGCTCCCCGGATGGAAGGAACGCTGGCAGGTCACCGGTGCCGAATGGTCGCCGTCCTACGCCAAGCGACTCGGCACCCTCGCCCCCAAGTTCACCGACCCGCGCCAGCTCGGCGTCATGGGTCGTGGTCGCGCGGTGCGCGGCCGGTTGAACCGGATCGCCGACGGTGTCGTTCCGGCGTCGGACGCCGAGAAGGCGACGGCAAAGCAGGTCGTCGCCTCGCTCAACGACGTGATCGGCTGGACCTACATCAGCCAAGGGCTCAAGGGCAACGAGATGCAGCCGCGCATCAGCCTCACCTACATGTGGGACGCCCCGTCGGAGTTCTGGAACTCCACCGCGGACACCGGCTGGCTCGAGGAAGCGTTCGCGCAGGCGGTGAACATCCTCAAGACGGACTACGGCACCGACGTCGCCGAGGCGCGCAAGCACGCCGCCGGGATGAGCGAGCTGCTGCAGAAGGTTCTCAACGGCGTCGACGCCGATAAGAACGGCACGGCCGAGCCCAAGATGATGGAAGGCGGTCTGAACGCCGCGGTCCGCGCCGCCGGCGCCGAGGGAGTCTGAGATGCACACGACACACGGCAATCCAACGATGATTATTCGTCGCACGCTCGGCATCGCCTTGTCCGCGACGCTCCTCGTCGCCGCCACGGCGGCAACGCCCGGTGCAGCGTCCTCGGTCGATCGCGCGGCCGATCCGGAGTCGCTCTTCGACGGCAAGAGCTTGAAGGGCTGGCAGCAGGTCGGCGCCGGCCGCTTTGTCGTCCAGCCCGACGGCAGCGTGGTCGGCGAGGGCGGCGCGGGAGTTCTGGTGCACGACGCGCGCACCTATCGCGACTTCGTGCTGGAGCTCGACTACATGGCCGAGTCGCCGGGCGCGAAGTCGGGCGTCGTGGTTCGCCTTCCGGCGACGCCGAAGACGCCGGCGGACGCGCCGAAGAGTGGCTACGAGATCGAGATCGACAACCTCGGCGATCCCACGCACACGACCGGCGCCATTGGCGACGTCGCCGCGCCGACGCGCATGGCGGGCAAGATCGCCGGGCAGTGGAACCACTACCGCATCGAAGTCGCGGGGCAGCGCTATCAGGTCTATCTCAACGGCGAGAAGGTCAACGACTTCTTCGGCGATCGCGCGCGTCAGGGCTACATCGCGCTCGAGAACCACGACGTCGACTCGCGCGTGCACTTCAGAAACGTGCGCGTCACGCCGCTGCAGGTGGCGAACGCGCCGATGAGCCTTGGAGAGCTGTTCGCCGTCAAGGAGAAGCGCGCGCCGATCAAGGTGCTGATGCTCACCGCGACGACGGGGTGGCGGCACTACGAGGCGATCGACGCGGCGAAGAAGGTGATGGGCGAGATCGGCAAGACGACGGAGTTCGACATCACCATGAGTGAAGACGTGAACGTCTTCACCCCCGAGAACCTCGCCAAGTATGACGTGCTCTTCCTCTCGAACACCACGCTCCGCGTCGCCGAGACGGACGACGGGACGGAGAAGCGGAAGACGGGGCCGTCGAACCACACCGATCTCGCACCCGAGCTCACGAAGGCGCAGGAGCAGGCGATGTTGAACTTCGTGCGCGGCGGCAAGGGCCTCGTCGTCACGCACAGCGGCGTCGACGCGAACTATGGGTCGAAGGGATACCGCGAGATGATCGGCGGTGGACTCTTCCGCGCGCACCCATGGACGCAGCACGTCGGCGTGAAGGTGGAAGATCCAAAGAACGCGTCCGTCTCTCACCTCGGATCGTGGTTCGGTCTGCGCGACGAGATCTACGTCACCGATACCAATCCGCGCTGGAACAGCCACGTCCTCCTCTCGCTCGACATGCCGAGCGTCGGCATCGACGCGGGCCATCCCGATGGCACGTCGGACGACTACCCGGTCTCGTGGATCCGCAACTACGGGCAAGGCAAAGTGTTCGTCACGGTGCTCGGTCACTTCGCCGATGTGTGGAAGAGCCCCGCCTATCTGCAGCACGTGCTCCAGGGGATGCGCATCGCCGCCGGTCGTATCCCGGCCGACTTCTCCGGCCATCGCACCAAGGAGACGATCGCCGACAATGTCTGGCCCGACGATCTCGCCATCGATGAGCAGGGCAATGTCTTCATCGCCGAGCTGACGGGAAAGATCCATCGCTACGACGCGGCGACGAAGCAGGTGACGCTCATCGCGCAGCTCCCGACGACGGATCCGACGAACATCGAACATGGGCTGCTCGGCATCGAGGTCGATCCCAACTTCACGAAGGGCGAGCCATACCTGTACGCGTACTACACGCAGCCAGAATCGTACATCAGCACCCTGTCGCGCTTCACGTTCAAGGACGGCAAGCTCGACATGTCGTCGGAGAAGCTGCTCCTGCGCGTCCCGACCGAGCCGCACTGCTGTCATCAGGCGGGCGATCTCGAGTGGGGCCCGAACGGCACGCTGTTCGTCTCCACCGGCGACACCGGCGAGAGCGGCACGAAGCCGGAGGACGAGATCTCCGAGGTGCGCATCAAGGCGTTCGAGGAGCGCAACAAGCTCAGTGGACATCACTGGTCGCGCATCGCGGACTCGGAGCGCACCGCCCAGAACCTGCAGGAGCTGCGCGGCAAGGTGCTGCGCATCAACAAGGACGGCTCCATCCCCAAGGACAATCCGTTCTACGGAAAGCCCGGCGTGCGATGGGAGATCTTCGCCTACGGACTGCGTAATCCATATCGCATCAAGTGGGATGCGCCGACCAGCCGGCTCTTCATCGGCATCGTCGGGCCGGACGAGAACGTCACCTACGACTGGTACGACATCGCGAAGGGCGGCGAGAACTTCGGCTGGCCGCGCGCGAACGGCCGACTGTTCTACAACGAGTGGACGCCGGGCATGATCCCCAACTACGTCCCCCCTGCCTGGGAGTACACCTACGCCGGCGGCAGCCGCTCGGCCGGCGGCGGGACGTTCTACCGCTCGACCGGCAAGAACGCGTTTCCGCAGCTGCAGAACAAGCAGCTCATGTTCGATTGGTCGCGGAAGTGGCTCAAGTACGGTGACATCGTGAACGGCACCTTCGAGAGCGACACGGCGGCCGACATGCATGTGGACAAGCGCCAGTTCAAGATTCCGGCGAAGCGGCTGGCGAACATCAAGACGTTCGACGTGCTCACGACGACGAGCCCGATCTCGATGGACGTGGGACCGGACGGCTGCGTGTACGTCGCGGAGTTCGCCGGGTTCTGGAAGGCGGCGGCCGGCGCGAACGTGAGCCGGTACTGCTGGGTGCAAGGGAGTGCTCCCGCTCCCCGCGCATCGACGGGTGCGGCGCCGACGAGCGCGGGCGGCGCGCGCTGATCAAAACGGGGTCAGAGCCCGGGGTCAGAGCCCGGGCTCTGACCCCGGCGTGTCTCCTACGTCGTGCACAAGTGGCAGGCAAAACGGGGTCAGCGTCTTCGACGCTGACCCCGCCGAGTCTCCTCGCCGGCGTCGTGCGCTGCGAACGCCGCGAAGCCACGGCCATAGACGAATGCGCACGAGCCAGTAGAGCAGTGCGGCGATCACCAGCAGCACGGGAAGGTTCAACACGCCGCTGTGTCGCACGGCCGGTGGAAACAGTTTCGCCTGGCCGAGAAAGAACGAGGTCGTGGCCATGAACATCGCCGCGCACATGCGCCAGAGATGGCGGGTGGTGCGCTGCGCGCCGGCGAACCCGCCGCGGACGATCATCCGAACGTCCAGGAGCGTCGCGAACGCCACGGCGCCGCCGAAGATGAAGTACAGCGCGGGGGGATATCCATCCAGGCGGTGCGTCGCACTGCTCGAGGCCAATGTGCCCCAGAGGATGCCGGCCGTCGCCGTCGCGAGGCCGAGGAGCGCCGCTCCGAGCTCGAGCCGCCCTGTCACGCGTGGTGGCCGCCATACGGTGAGCCACGCCGTGAGCGTGAGATAGAACGTCACGAGCCCGCCCATGATGTTGCCGCGCACCGGCGTGACGAAGGTCGCGATGCCGGCGCCGATGCCGGACATGAGCAACATCGAGACGAAGAACACGTTGCCCGCCTGCCGGTGCCGCGCCGATCCCTTGCGGAGGGTCATCGACGCGGCGCCGGAGAGCAGTCCGATCATCCCCATCGAGATGTGCACGACGCGCAGCACGAGGTGTGTGATGGTCATCCAGGTCTCCAGTCGCCCACGGTAGACGTATAACTTAGTTTCTAGTTATACGCACGGTGCGCAACTTAGTTTCCTGGTGTCGTCGGGCAAGGGCGGGAGGCCGAACTCCGCGTCAGGTCGAGCGCTTCGACCGGGGCCGGCTGGTGGTCACGGCGTGCGGCCAGAGCTCGTCGCGCGTACTCGCCACACGCCACCGCAGATACTCGAACGTCTGCTCGTTGAGCGTGAACCGCAGCTCCATCACCGATCGGCTGAGCGCCTGGTCGAGCGCGTCGGCGCGCGTCGCGTCCGTTCGTGGCCCCTCGGCGAGGTGACGGTCGAGCACGGGCTGGAGTGCGGCGAGCACGCTCTCGGCCTTCTCGACGTCGATGCGATCGCTGCTGCTCGCGCGACCGGCCAGCTCCGTCCCGCCTTCGACCTGCCGCGCTCGGTGCACCCAGCCGACCACGCGGGCGATCAGCGCGGCGGACGATCGCTTGCCGCTCACGACGTTGAGCCGGTCGTTCGCCCCGAAATCAGGGTGCGTGGTGACCGCCCCGATGACGGCCTGCTCGATGACGTCCCACGGCGCGGCCGCCAGCCGCATCTCCGCGACGACGATGTTCACCGAGGGGCGAAGCAGGCTTGCTCCACGTGTCGTCGAGCTCCCGAGCGCGCGCGACACGTGCACCGCCAGTCGTTGCCACGAGTGCTCCGACACCCCCTCCGGCGCCGGCGCGATCCCCACGCGCGCGTGCGCGCGACTGCCGGGCTGAGGATCGGGCCGAGTGCGACGATCGGCCATCGCTTCGGCGCGATCGCTGAAGTCGGTGTTGGCCGAGTCGCTCTCCTCGGGCGGGCGAATGAGCGCGGCCGGTGGGGCGACGTCATCACCGCCGTCGTGCGCGATCGGACCGCCGGCAAGCCTGGAATTGGACGAAGAGCGCACGGCAAACCCTGCACGAGGCAACACCGGAGAGTCTTCGCACCGCCGCCCCCTGCGAGGGTGTCCGATTCATCAAAACTAACGCCGTGCAGCACTCAATGAGGATCGCTCCGCGGCATTCGCGTCGCTGGCGAGCTCAACGTACATCCGAGTGGACGCGACCGTATGCCTCAGCGCCCTACGGCCGCCGTGCCGCCGTGACCATCGCGCCATTCTGACGAAGCGTCACGTGTCTCGCCGGGCCACGCTCGCTGATGTCGAACACGAGCTCCGCATTCGCCACGGGAATGACGAACTGGTTCGCCGAAACGGCGGCCATCGCCAGTCGAGGTTGACCGGTCGCCTGCGCGAACAGCGCGTCGCCGACGCGCGTGATCGTGAGCGCGAATCCTCGTGAGAGCTCGTACTCACCGAGCAGCCGGTCGAGCGCGTCGCTCGCGAGCGTGACCTGGGTGCGTGGCGCGCGGATCGGCAGGCCGACCGGCAGCGCGGCGTTGAGCAGGTGCATCCCGATGTCGTCGACCGACACGGCGGAGTTGGAGAGCACGACGACCGCGACCTGTCCCACGGGATCGAACGCGGCGATCGATCGAAAGCCGCCGGTGCCGCCGTTGTGCCACCACGTCGGCCGCGACCCCGCCGAGGCGAGGAGCCAGCCGAGCCCGATCCGCATGCCCGCGGCGAAGTCGCCGTGCGGCTGCTGCACCAGCGCCGCCGCGCGGGCCAGCGGCCCCTGAGTCGTGTCGAGCACCGCGGCGAGATAGGTGAGCATGTCGGACGCCGTCGAGCGCAGCGCGCCCGCGCCGGCGAGCGCGGCGAGGTGCCACGCCGGTACGCTGTCCAGCTCCGCGTCATGGCCGGCCGACACGCGCGCGCGCAATGCGGCGGGCACCTCGACGAACGACTCGCGCATTCCGAGCGGACCGGTGATGCGCTGCTCGACGAGTGCCGCCCATGATGGCGCGCGCGCGCGCAACACGAGGGCGTGCCCCAACAGACCGCCGCCCAGGTTGGAGTACTCCACGCTCTCACCGGGTGCGCGCCGAAGCTGGTGACTTGCGAGGAAGGCGTAGAGGCGTGGCGCGTCGTAGTCGGCGTACGGATCCGCGGGAACGGCAGGGGTGAGATTGTCGGGCAGGCGAGGGAGCCCGCTGCGGTGAGTCGCGAGATGCTCCAGCGTGATCTGCTTGCCATCGCGCGAGGGCACCGTGGTGCCGGGGGGAAGCAGCTCGGCGACCGGTTGGTCGAGCCGCACCTCGCCTCGCACGACGGATTCGGCGAGCAGCAACGTGGTGAAGGTCTTGGAGATCGAGCCGATCTCGAACAGCGTGTGCTCGTCGAGCGGCGCGCGGCCCGGCCCTGCGGATCCGTAGCTGACGAAGCGGCGCTGCCCGTGCTCGAGCACACCGACGACGATGCCGACCGAGGTGCCGCTGTCCACGCGAAGCTTGAGGAACGCGCGGATGGCCGAGTCGGACGGCGCCGATTGAGCGAACGCCGCCGGTGCGCCGAACGCGGCGAGCAGGAGTCCGGTGACGACGCTGGTGGTGAGGCGCTGACGGAGCACGCGCATGAACGACGGGAGAAAGGTGAGGGACCCGGAAACGTCTACTTCAAACCATACGTAGGCCCTGAGCATCCAACCAGTCAGCCGCCCTCCTGGGCGCCGCATTCACCCTTGGGTCGACGTCACCACATGCCGCAGCTGCCCCCACTCGGCGCGCTTCGCGCCGCGCTCGTCGCCATTCCCCTCCTGGCCGGCTCGCTCGCGGCGCAGCAGGCGGGCTCCGCCCATGCCTCCGCCCCCGTGCCGGCGATCGGCGCCGCACGGCGCGCCTCGGCGATCACCATCGACGGCAAGCTGGACGAGGGCGCATGGCGTGCCGCTACGCCGATCACCGAACTGCGACAGACGCGCCCCAACGACGGAACGCCCGCCTCGCTCGCGACGGAAGTGCGCTTCCTGTACGACGACGAAGCCCTCTATGTCGGCGCGCGGATGAGCGAGCCGCTGGGCGTGAAGGGGATCCGCGCACCACTCGCGCGGCGGGACCAGCTTCTCGCGTCGAACGGCAACAACGGTTCGTTCAACTCGCTCACGACGGACAAGCTCGCGATCGTGCTCGATCCGTACCACAATCACCTCGACGAGATCTGGTTCGAGATCAATCCGGCCGGCGTCCGCGGCGATCAGTTCAACGGCGATCCGTCGTGGGATCCGGTGTGGGAGGGCTCGGCACAGGTCACGGCCGACGGCTGGACGGCGGAGATGCGTATTCCGTACTCGCAGCTCCGCTTCTCGCGCGAGAGCGTGCAGACGTGGGGGCTCCAGGTCTGGCGGATGATCGACCGGCTGAACGAGCAGGACATGTGGTCGTTCCGTCGCCGAGACGAGAGTAGCGGTCCCGCGTACTACGGTCACCTGGAGGGGCTCACCGTGACGAGCCGGCCGCGCCAGATGGAACTGCTGCCGTACGTCGTGTCGCGCGGACAGTTCAAGTACGCGGAGCCGAACGATCCCTATCACACCAGGAGCGACACGAAGCTGAACGCGGGCGCCGACATCAAGTACAATCTCACGTCGAACCTCACGCTCGACGCGACGATCAATCCGGACTTCGGGCAGGTCGAGGTCGATCCCGCGACGCTCAACCTCTCGGCCTACGAGACCACGTACGACGAGAAGCGTCCATTTTTCGTGGCGAATCGCAGCGCGTTCAGCTTCGGCGGTACGAGCTGCTACTTCTGTAGCAACTTCTCCGGGCTCGGCGTGCTGTACTCGCGGCGTATCGGCCGCCCGCCGCAGCTCAACGGGTGGGTGGATAGCCGAGCGAGCTTCGTCGATGCGCCGGACGACGCGACCATCCTCGGCGCGGCGAAGATCACCGGCCGCACGAGCAGTGGCTATTCCGTCGGCCTGCTCGACGCCGTGACGAGCCGCGAGCGTGCGCGCTTCATTCCCTCCGACGGTGGACTCGAGCGGTCGCAGATCGTCGAGCCGCTGACCAACTACTTCATGGGACGTCTGCGCAAGGAGCTGCGACAGGGAGCGACCACCGTGGGCGTCGTTGCCACTTCGACGGTGCGACGGCTGCAAGGAGACTCGCTCCTCGTGAGCCAGCTCCGCGACAACGCGACCGCGGTGGGCTTCGACTGGAGCCATGCGTGGCACAATCGGCAGTACCGGTGGCGCGGCACGATGGTCGGCTCCGACGTACGGGGCTCGGCGCAGGCGATGGCGCTGACGCAGCGGTCGAGCACGCACTACTACCAGCGGCCCGATCGCGACGTGACGTCGGACGGCCTGTTCACGACGCGCTACGACACCACGGCCACGATGATGCGCGGCTACGGGCTGTATTCGCGCCTCGCGAAGGAGGCGGGCACCTGGAACTGGGAGCTGCAGACCAACTGGCGCAGCCCCGGCTTCGAGACGAACGACCTCTCGACGCTGAACCGCACCGACTATCGCTGGATGAGCGCCAATCTCCAGCGCAACTGGCTGACGCCGACGCGCTGGTATCGCAGCATGAACCTGCTCGGCGGCGGCCAGCAGCAGTTCAACTATGATGGCCTGCGCACCGATCAGCAGAAGCAGGCGTACTTCGGCCTCGAGCTGCCGAACTACTGGAACATTCGCAGCTTCGCGATCCAGAAGAGCAACACCGATGACGACCGGCTCACGCGCGGCGGACCGACCGTCGGGTCGCCGGGCTGGAAGTTCGGCCACTTCCAGGTGTCGACCGACTCGCGTCAGCGCGCGGTGTTCGACGTCGCGCTCGAGGCATCGCGCGGGAACGACGGCACGGCGAGCTACAACATCGGCCCAGGCATCGCGTTCAAGCCGGCGTCGAACATCTTCGTGCAGCTCTCCCCCGACTACGACTGGTCGCAGAGCGCGCAGCAGTACGTGCGCCGCCAGGCCGATCCGACGGCGACGACATTCGGCGGCTACCGCTACGTGTTCGGCTACATCACCACGCGCCAGCTCTCGCTCGAGACGCGCGTCAACTGGACGATGCGTCCGACCGTGACGCTGCAGCTGTATGCGCAGCCCTTCTTCGCCAGCGGCGACTACAGCGCGTTCGGCGAGTATGCGGCGCCCCGCACGCTCACCCAGGTGAACTATGGCACCGACGTCGGCACGCTGACGCACAACACCGCGGCGAGCACCTACACGGCGGATCCCGACGGCCCGACCGGTCCCGCCGCGCCGTTCACCTTCGGCGATCCGAACTTCACGAGCCGCTCGTTGCGCGGAACGGCCGTGCTGCGCTGGGAGTACCGGCCCGGCTCGACGATGTTCTTCGTGTGGACGCAGCAGCGCTCCGGCGACGCTTCCTTCGGGGACTTCGACTTCTCGCGCGATTCGCGGTCGCTGCTCGGCGATCGGCCGGACAACGTGTTTCTCGTCAAGGCCACCTACTGGATCGGGCGCTAGAGATTCGCGGCGATGGGCGTGGCATCCTTTAAGCGGAGGAAGAGGGAGTCGATACTCGGGATGATCTCGCGCGAGCGTCGTTCCGCCTGAGAAACTGAACGAGCGGGCTCTGCCGTCCGCATGCGACGCAGCGAGTAACTCCCGGGCGCGGCCAATGCTGTCGACGATCTTTCCATCGCATTTACTACCGTTCGAGGATTCCCTCGTCGAGCGGCGCGTACCCGTTCGCGTGCTCGTCCTGGGCGACGCGCACGAGCGGAGTGACGACATCGCCCATGTGCTCGCCGCCGAGGGATTCGAGGTGCTGCACTGCGACTCGGCAAGCGCCGCGCTCGAGTCGGTCGCCGGCGAGCCGCTCGACGCCGTCATCGTCGATCTGGCACTCCCGGATCTCGACGTGTTCGCGCTCTGCCGGCAGCTCAAGTCGGCATCGCGAGGACGCACGCCGATTCTTCAGCTCTCGTCGGCGAGCACGCAGACAGAGACGTGGTCAGCCGCGCTCGACGCGGGATTGGACGGGTACCTGGCGCATCCCTTCGGCGCCACCGAGCTGCGCGCGGCGGTCCATGCGCTCGTGCGCTTCAGGAGGCACGAGGCCGAACGTCTCGCGCAAACGACGGCAACGACGCTGCTCGCCGAGGCGCTGGACGCGCTCGCCGACCACCTCGTGCTGCTCGGTCCCAGCGGGGAGGTGCTCGCCGTGAACCGTGCATGGGCGGAGTTCGCCGCCGACAACGGGTATGCCGCAGGCGGCACCGGGCTTGGCGAGAACTACTGCGAGGTATGCGACCGCGCACAGGGTGAGGGCGCGGACGAGGCGCACGAGGCCGCCGCTGGAATTCGCGCCGTGCTCACCGGTGAGCGTACATCATTCGAGCAGGACTACGCGTGCCACGCTCCGCACGCCGAGCGCTGGTTTCGCATGAGTGTCAATCGCGTCGTGCGGCCAGGCCCCGTCGCCGCGATTGTCGCGCATACGGACCGCACGCGCGAGCAGCTCGCCGCCCGCGCGGAAGCGTCGGCGCGGGCGAAAACCGACGAGGAGCACGCCGCCCGCGCCGCGGAGGGGAATCTCTTCCGGTCGCTGACCGAGCGCTCGCTCGAGTTCGTGTCCATCCTCGACGAGCAGGGGATGTTCCGGTACGTGAGTCCGTCGGTGGTGCGCTCCATCGGCTACTCCGCCGAGGAGCTGCTCGGCACGAGTCCGATGGATCTCGTGCATCCCGACGACCGCGGCATCATGCGCGACACCTACCTCGCGCTGCGCGACGGTGGGCCCGACACCGTCGCGGAAATGACTGTCAGGCTGCGGAAGAAGGACGGACGCTGGGGCGTGTTCGAGGGGGGCGGCCAGAACCTCCTGCACGAGCCCTCGGTGCGCGGCATCACGAGCAACGCGCGCGACGTGACCGAACGCGTCGTCGCCGAACACGCGCGCTTCGAGGTGGAGGCGCGCTTTCGCCGCTTCGTGGAAAGCACGCACGAAGGCGTGATCGCCATGGACGCCGTCGGGAGGATCACGTACAGCAATCCACGCGTCGAGCAGATGCTCGGATACTCAGGCGAGGAGCTCGAGGGGAGAACGCTGTTCTCCTTCATGCCCCCCGACGATGCGTTCGATGCGCGGACGCGCTTCGCGAGGCTGACGCGCGGCATCTCCGATGGCGTGGAGCTTCGCGTCACCACGCGAAATGGGATGCTGGTGGACGTACTCGCCGCCGAGAGCCCGATCATGAACGAGCTCGGTGCGTGCGTCGGTGTGCTCGTCATGATCAGCGATCTGTCGGAGCGAAAGCGCGAGGAGCAGATGATGCTGCGCGCGTTGCGCGACGCGGATCTCGACCGGCGCCGGCTCGAGGCGACGCTGGAGGCGATCCCGGTCGGCGTGTGGCTGGCCGACGCCGAAGGTCGCCTGTCGCACGCGAACTCGGCATCGAGGCGGATCTGGGGAGGTGAGGCGCCGCTCTCGGATCGGGTCGACGACTTCGCGGGGGATCGCGGCTTCTGGCCGGCTACCGGCGCGCCGATCGCGGCCGGTGACTGGGCGCTCGATCGCACGCTGCGGACGGGGGAGACGATCTCGGGCGAGCTGATCGAGATCGAGCGCGTCGACGGGACGAGAGGCTTCGTGCTCAACTCCACCGCGGCGATCCTCGATGCCGATGGTGCGATCACCGGCGGTGTCGCGATCAACGTGGACGTCACCGAGCATCAGGCCGCGGTGCTGGAACGCGAACGATTGCTGGCGTCGCTCCAGAGCGAGCGCACGCACCTCGCCGCCGTATTCGAGCAGGCCCCCGCGTTTCTCGCCGTCATGCGCGGCCCCGCGCACGTGTTCGAGCGGGTCAATCCCGCCTATCGGCGACTCGTCGGGCCGCGCGAGCTGGTCGGCCGTTCCGTGGCCGATGCACTGCCCGAGGTGGGTGGGCAGGGCATGATCCACCTGCTGGACGAGGTGCGCCTCAGCGGCGAGCCATTCGTCGGGCGACAGCTGCCGGTGCGTCTGGCGCGAACGTCAGGCGCGCCACCCGAGACACGCTACATCGATTTCGTGTATCTGCGGCTCGACGAGCCCGGCGGCAACCACGCGATCGTCGCGCACGGTGTGGACGTCACGGAGCAGGTGCTCGCGGCGGAACAGCTCCGGCGCAACGAGCGGAGACTTCGCGATCAATTCGCCAAGCTGCCCGTGCCGACCTATCTGTGGGAGCTGTGCGATGGGGAATTCTGCCTGCTCGATCTGAACGAGGCGGCGAGTCGCGCATTGCCCGACGGATTCTCGCCGTCGGTCGGACGGCGACATGCGGAGCTCTTTCCGACGCAAGAGGAACTGCACTCTGAAATGAAGCGATGCCTGCGCGAGAATGTCGTCGTGCGATACACGATCGAGCCGGACAATCGCGCGGTGCAAGGGTTCAGGCGGCTCGAGCTGACGATCGGGCCACAGCAGCCCGATCGTGTGCTCGTGCACGTCGTCGACACGACGGAACGCACCCAGCTCGAGGCGCAGCTCCGCCAGGCCCAGAAGATGGACGCGGTCGGGCAGCTCGCCGGCGGCGTGGCGCACGACTTCAACAACCTGCTCACCGTGATCGGCGCGCACAGCGAGTTTCTCATGGAGTCGCTCGACGCGAGCGATCCGCAGTACGCGGACGCGGTAGCGATCCAGAAGGCGGGGATCCGAGCGGCTGGCCTCACCCGCCAGCTGCTCGCGTTCAGTCGCAAGCAGATTCTCAAGCCGCAGGTGCTCGATCTCAACGTCATGGTGGAAGACACGCGCAGCATGCTCGCGAGGGTGCTCGGCGAGGACATCGAGATCGTCACGTCGCTGTCGTCCGAGCTGTCGTCCGTCGTCGCCGATCCGAGCCAGATCGATCAGGTCGTGATGAACCTCGCCGTCAACGCGCGCGACGCGATGCCGTCTGGCGGCCGGCTCACGATCTCCACGCACGCGGTGCGCATCCTGCAGGGCGATCGGAGCGTGCGCGCCGTGGTCCCGCCAGGCGACTACGTGCTGCTCTCAGTCGCCGACACGGGAGTGGGCATGGACGAGGCGGTGCGCTCACGCCTCTTCGAGCCGTTCTTCACGACGAAGGCGCCGGGCAAGGGAACTGGCCTCGGGCTCGCGACGGTGTACGGGATCGTGAAACAGTCCGGCGGCTATGTGGACGTGCACAGCACGCCGGGGCGCGGCTCGACGTTTCACGTCTATCTGCCGGCCGTGCGTCCCGAAGAGCGTGGAGAGCAGGTGCAGGAAGCGGCGCGCGCGTCCGCTCGAGGGGTGGAGACGATCCTGCTCGTGGAAGACGAAGCCGCCGTGCGCGCCGTGGCGAAGGCCGTGCTCCGGCGCCAGGGCTACGTCGTCCTCGAGGCGGAGAACGGGCACGCGGCCCTCGCGGTGTCGTCCACGTTCGAGGCGACGATCCATCTCGTCGTCTCCGACGCGGTGATGCCGGGGATGGGCGGCGCCGAAGTCGTGCGCCGGCTCAAGGAGCAGCGGCCAGCGATCAGGACGCTGATCATGTCGGGCTACACCGACGACGAGATCGTGCGGCGCGGCATCGTGTCGTCGTCCGTGGCGTTCGTGCAGAAGCCGTT